>DASXHM010000160.1:0-45017 GCA_036488495.1 Myxococcales bacterium
GCCGGTCAGCGAGTGCGGGCCGCCGCCCGGATTCGCCTTGCGCAATTCCACGATCTTGTCCATCGAGGTGCCCTTCTGGATCTGATCCATCGAGTGCATCAGCGTCTCGATGGAGACGGTGTCGCCGGACTCGATGGTGAGCCGCGGCTTCTCTCTTGGATCGAGCCAGCCCCACTGAACATTGTCCGGCGTCGCCTTCAGCCAGTGGTGGTGGCCGCTGCCGGCCGGTGATTGGCTGCTCGCGCTCGAAGGCTGCGCGCCGCTTGCGTCGGCGGAAGACGATGATCGGGTGGCGCTGTTCGAGGCGCTGCAGGCGGCGGTTGCGAGGGCAAGGGCGAGGCAAGACAAGAGGCGCATGCGCGTAGCTCCTGTGGCAGGGGAGCCGCCACAGTACGCAAATCGAATCCGCGAAATCAAATCATACGATTTGGTATGCAATTCGCGCCGCCCCATCCGCAGGGTTGCGCGCATCGCTACGGTTTCGTCGGAATCTTCCGCCAGACGATGTCCTCGTTGTTGCGCCGGGCGATCATCGCGTCGACGCTGCCGTCGGGACCTTTGCGGAACAGCCGCCGTCCTTCGGCTCCGCGCACGAAGAAGAGGCCCGCGGCTTCCGGCACCAGCTCCACCTTCGCCCGCGGCGGACGCTCGAGATAGAGCTTCCCGTCTGCAACCGAAACGGTGGCACGCAGGCCCGGCGCAAGCGCATACGTGCCGGCATATTCCGGGTATCTGGCGACGTCCGCCGGTCCTTCCGCCGGATCCTCGTAATAGCGAAGCACCTGGCTGGCCGCGATCTGCCAGCGCCCGTCGCGGTAGAGCCAGGTGTCGGTCGTGTGATAGCGCGCGCTCAGGTGCTGACCGAAGACCTCTTCGGTCTCGTCGCTGTCGTAACTGAGGATGGCGACGTCGCTCTCGATGTGGCTCTTCGGCCGCACGAGCTTGATGGCGCCGGAATAGCCCTTTGGCAGCGGCTCGATGTCGGCGACCAGGGCCTTCTTGTCCATCAGCCGGCCTTTTTCGTCGAAGATGATCGCGTCGGGCGCATACATCTCTTGCCAGGGCCGCTTGTCGCCGGCGGTGACCGCATCGAGAAGCGTTTGACTGCGGGCGACCAGCTCGCCTTCGCTGATGCGATGCTGGGCGGCGCAGGCGGTGGCGAGCGCGAGGAGCGCGAGAAGTTTCATCCGCCGACTGTAGCGCCCCTGCCTCACGACGATGTAGACGATTTCCATGGTCGCCATCGTTCTCGCCGGACTGGTCTGCGGCACCATGGACATCACGGCGGCGCTGACGATCTACGGCAGCATGGGGCTGCGCCCGATGCGGCTCTTGCAGGGCATCTCTTCGGCGGCGATCGGGCCGGGCGCGTTCAAGGGCGGCGCAGGCACGGCTGCGTTGGGACTCTTCTTCCACTACGTCATCGCCTTCGGAGCCGCCACGGTCTTCTATCTCGCGAGCCGGAAGCTGCGCTTTCTCACCGAGCACGCGGTCGCAGCCGGAGTCCTGTACGGCATCGCCGTCTACTTCTTCATGCAGAACGTGGTGCTGCCGCTCTCGCGCGCGGCGCCGCGGCCGTTCGTCGTCAAGACCACCCTCATCGGCCTGGTCATCCACGTCATCTGCGTCGGACTGCCGATTGCGCTCTGCGTGCGGCGGTATGGCTCGCCCTAGGCTTCGTGCAGCTCGCGGATGCGGTCCGCCCAGCGCGAGGCGAGGCCGTGCGATTGATGTCCGGCGCCGCCCGGCAAGAGGACGAGACGGCCGTTCGGCACCCGGTAGATGAGGCTCTTCACCAAGAGCTCCGGGTTGAATTCATCGTCCGCGAAGTTCACCGCCAGCACCTTGGTTGCGATGCGCTCCGGCGTCGGGTCGTAGTCGTCGGACGCTTCCAAGGCATAGAGCAGATCGTTCGCGTCGCTCTCGCCGGCCATTCGCGCCGCCTCTTCGACGAACGCGTCCGCGCTGGGGACATCGGGGATCAATTCCTGGAGCTGCTGCACTCCGTGCAGCATCATCCGGAAGATCGGATAGGCCTCGCGAAATGCGCGCGGCGGCGACCGGTACTCGCCCGAAAGCCACTCCGGGTCGGTGCGGATCTGCCGGGCCACGATCCGCCGCCAGACGAGATTGCGGCCGCTGATGCGCAAGGGCATCGCCACCACCGGCACGATGCCGACCACCGCTTGCGGCCACGTCTCCGCCCACATCCAGGCGTGCATCCCGCCCATCGAGATGCCGACCACCGAGCGCAGCGTGCGAACGCCGAGGATGTCTTGCACGAGCTTGCGCTGCAGCTCGACCATGTCGCGGTAGCCGTAGCGGGGGAAGCTCGCGTGGAGGCCGTCGCTCGGCTTGGAGGAGGCGCCGTGGCCGAGGTTGTCGACGAAGATCAGGAAATGCTCTTCCGCGTCGAGCGGCTTCTTCCGCGCATAGAGCGACGTCTCGAATTCCTCGGAGAGCAGCGACGCCATGCTGCCGCCCGTCCAATGCAAGAGGAGCACCGCGTTGACGATCTCGCCTCGAGAATCGCGCGCCGGCGTTCCGCGAGTGGCGTAGCGGATGCGGACGTCCAGCATTTCGCCGCTGCGAAAGACGAATTGTTTGAAGACGGCCTCGCCCTCCCGCAGCTCGCTCACCGCGCGTCGACCAGGCGGAAGCGCACTTCGCCGCCGCACAGCTCTTCGAGCATGTCCGACTTCTGCTTCGCCGACCACACTTCGAGCTCGCTGCCAACGTCCGCGACGACGTCGACGTGCACGGCGGTGCCGCGCCGTGAAACCTTCACTTGCCGGACGTGGCGGCGGTGACCGCGGTCGAGCCCGTCGGCCACCCGCAAAATGGCGGAGAGCCCCTTGACCACGGCTCGCTCGGCAGGCGTCAGCCGCGCGAACTCCTCGTGGCGGTCCTTGGGGGGCGAGCGGCGGTGATAGCGCGCAATGGTTGCAATCATTTCGCGCTCGCGATCGGTGAAGCCCGGCAAATCGGCGTGGTACAGCAAGTAATAGCCGTGCTTGTGGTGGCGGTTGTAGCTGATGAAGTTGCCGACGTCGTGCAGCATGGCCGCGGCGTGCAACAAAGCGCGTTCTTCTTCGCCGAGCTTGTGCAACTCCCGGAGCTGATCGAAGAGCGACACGCTGAGCTGCGCCACCTGTTCGGCGTGCTCCTCGCGATAACCGCAGCGCCTTCCGAACGCGCGCAAGCCGTCCACCACCGCGCTCTCTTGATGGAGGTGCCCGCCTTTTGGACGCGCCGTGCGGCGGACCAGATCGGCCATCAGCCCGTCGCGCAGGCCGCGGGAAGTGACGAGCAGCTCGTCCACCCGCAGCTTGCGCATCACGCCTTCGCAGATGGCGGTGCCGCAGTAGACGATGTCTGCCCGTTGGTCGTCGACGCCGAGCTTCTTGCGCTGCTTGACGGTGGTCGGCTGCAGCACCTCGAGGACGCGCCGCACTTGCTCAGCCGTTACCGGCAGGCTGGAAGAAGCGGCGCCCTGTCCCGAAACCCTCCGCGCGAGCTGGGCCACCGCGGCGGTGGTTCCGGCAGCACCGAGGATGCGCTTGTGCTTGCCGATCAGCGGATCGACCTGCGCGAGCGCGTCCTGCACGGCTTCGTCGACGAGCTTCGCTTCCTTGCGCAAAATCGGGTCGTGCTGGACGAAGAACTCGGTCAGCCGCACCGAGCCGAGCTGCAGGCTCCAGGAAGATTCCGGCTCCTCGCCTCGGGCGCTGATGATCTCGGTCGAACCGCCGCCGATGTCGAGGATGAGCGAGCGCTCCTGCAGTGGCGTTCCTTGGAGCACGCCCAGGCAGACGAGGCGCGCTTCTTCGGCGCCGCTGATGACTTCCAGATCGATGCCGGCGTGACTTTTGACGGTGCGGACCAGCGCGGATCGGTTGGAAGCTTCGCGGACCGCGCTGGTGGCGACCGCGCGGATGGATTTCGCTCCTGCGCGGCGGGCGAGCTGGGCGAACCGCTCCAAGGCAACCGCGGTGCGGGCGATTGCGGCGGAAGACAGCCGGCCCGTCTTGAACACCTGCTCGCCCAGGCGCACCGCCGCGCGGTCTTCCGCAAGCACGGCAACGCGCCCATCCGGGGTGACCTGCGCGATCTGCAAGCGGGTGGCGTTGGAGCCGAGGTCGACGACAGCGAGGACGGCGCCGCTCTTCTTCACAGCACGAAGTCGTGGATGGAGGGAATGTCGGGCAGCACGTCCACCGGCCGCGACGAATAGTCGGTATCGAGATGCACCACCACCGCGTCCGGAAAGGCGCGTTTGTAAGCGTTCACGTGGGTGGGCTCGTTGTC
Source organism: Myxococcales bacterium (assembly GCA_036488495.1). Classification (GTDB taxonomy): domain Bacteria; phylum Myxococcota; class Myxococcia; order Myxococcales; family 40CM-4-68-19; genus 40CM-4-68-19. The sequence goes on from DASXHM010000160.1 coordinate 4,309, forward strand.
GAACGCGCAGGCGATGCCGCTCATGGCTTGCAGCCTTCGGTGGCAAATCTCCTTCCAGTCGTCGTCGTTGTCCGCGAGCTTGGGCTTGAGCCAGAGCTGCACGGCCCTTCCGTCCGGCATCGGGAAGCCCGCTTTTTGGAACGCATCCAAGGTGCCTTGTTTCATCTCTTCGTGGCGGCCGGTGATGTAGAGGATTTCGCCGCCGGCCTCTCGCACACGCCGGAGAAAATCGGCCGCGCCCGCGATGGGCAGGTCGTCCGCGCAGTACGCGCTGGTGAAGAAGCGCTCCAGCCAGAATTCGCGCAGGTCGACTGCGGCGTGACGCACTTCCGGCTCGGACAGTCCGCACAGGCGTAATGTGTCGCGCAGGTCCCAGGACACGATCTGGTCCGGCGCGCACCGCGCAAGCCGCGCATCGCCGCGCTCGATGCCAAACTCGCGCACGATGCGTGCCTGCCGCGGCTTGTTGGACAGCACGGTCGAATCCAGGTCGAACGCCGCCGGACGGCCGGGCCGCAGCGCTTCGAGCGCGGTCCGCAGCACCCTCGCCTGCTCGCTTCGCTGGGCGCGTGAGCCGAACGGCCTGCGCTCGAACGTTCCACTCATGGAACGCGGATGGATAGCAGAGCCCGGCAAGGTGGGAAACGCCGTTCTCCGCAAACGGAAATCGAAGCGAGCGCAAGGAGGGCCTCCGAGGGAACGAGCGTCTGGCCCACGCGTCGCATGAGCGGAGCGACGAATTGGTGTCGGGGGTCGGGGATGGGAAAGCTTGCCTATGTCGTTGCCGCGGCAATTGTGTGGGCCGCTTGTTCCTCCGGTCGTGACGTCACGCCGCCCACGCAAAACGTTGGCCCCCCGGACGCCGGGCCGGTGCCCGACGCAGGACCTGCGGACGCAGGCTCCGTCGATGCAGGGCCGATAGACGCGGGTCCGCCCGACGCGGGCCCGCCGCCGATGACACCGGGCTCGCTCGGAATCGGCCCCTGGCCGACCGGAAACGTCACCTACGGCGCCTCCGACGGCATCTTGGAATCGCCTGTCGTCGGCATGACCACCGACGAAGCGCAGAACCTCTGGGTCGCGACCCACGCGGCGCTTTACTTGATGAAGCCGGGCGAGACCCGGTTCACCCGCTTCGATTCGACCGCAGGCCTGCACCTGCAGGACAACCCGATCACTTACTGCGCCGACCGCTTCTTCAGCGGCGGCACCGACAAGAACTGCCGTCCGGGCGCGGCGTCCGATCCCGGCATCGCGGAGATCGTCGGCGGCGGCAATGGCGAAGTCTTTGTCGGCTACTTCGGCTTCCACGACTGGAACGACCTCTCCTCGCAGCCGGACGACGGAGTGCCCACCGACGGAAGCTGGGGCGACATCTACCGCCACACCGGCAAGATCGACCGCGTGCGGCTGCAGCCGGACGGCAAGATCGACGTCGTCCGCTTGGATCTCGTCTCGGGAAACAGCCCGGAGTTCTGGCACAACCGCACCACCTATCGAATGGTCTTCGACCATTTCGTCCATCGGCACGAGCTGTATGCCGGGCTCGAGCACGGAATCGACAAGCTCTCGCCGGATCTCTGGTTCGAGCCGAACAAGGATTGGCCGTTCAACGACAACCTCACCTGGATGTCGGACCACCTGCACCCCGTCACCTGCAAGCACCAATTCTGCGTCGACAACGAGGGCCTCGACACCGAGATGATGGGCGAGTGGCGCGGCCTCGCGCTCGACGACAAAGGCGACCTCTGGGTGGGCGGCAAGTGGAGCGCGGGGAAGATCTTCTATACCGCTGCCAATACCGAATTGAATGCCGACGGCACGCCGAATCCAAACGGCAACAAAGGCTGGTTCCAGCGCGGCGGCCACGCCTACGACGATCCGGCCACCGGCCACAGCTACAGCTTCGGCTGGCAATTCTGCGGCACCGCCGGCCACGAAGAAGTGTGGAGCGGCAGCGCGTGGGTGGACCAGCCGTGCTCGCCGTTCACCGGCACGCCGCCGGTGTTCTGGCCGCCGCAGCCGGGCGATCCGGTCTCGATCAGCGCAGTCGCGGTGACGCCCGATGGCAAGTCTTGGTGGGCGAGCGCGCCCATCGCCGGCAATCCCGCCTACGGTCTCGCGTCGTACGACGGGCAGCAGTTCAAGTACTTCGACCCCATCCGCGATGCGGGCATGGTGGAAAACGACATCAGCGACATGCTCGCGCTGCCGGACGGGCGGCTGGTGCTGGCAGGTGCGAGCAGCGGGCTCACCTTCTGGGATCCGAAGACGGGCGCGCACGTCTCCATTCGCGCAGGCCAGGGATTGCCGAGCGACAACGTCAACCGGCTGGAGTTGGACCGGATGGTCGACCCGCCCGCGCTGCATGTGTCGACGGACACGGGCGCGACCACGATTCGAGTCTTTCCGAAGATGAATTGAATTCTCACCTATGGAACGCGCGTCGCCACGGGAAGCGCATGACGCCGAAGGCCAGCGAGGGAAGCGAGCGTCTGGCCCGTGTCTCGCAAGGAGCGCGCGTTGGACAGGTGTTGGGAGGCGGGAATGGGAAAGCTTTCGGCAGGAGTGATCGCGGCGTTGTTCTTTGTCGGATGTTCTGGGGGCAACAGCTCGGGCAGCGGTAACGTGACTCCTCCTGTGGGTGGCGGCGGCGGTTCGACGGCAGACGCCGGCACCTCCGACGCGGGCAACACGGGCGGCACGGCCGATGCCGGCACGCCGGACGCGGGCGCCGCGGGCCTCACTCCCGGCAGCCTTGGCGTCGGCCCCTGGCCGACCGGCAACGTCACCTACGGCGCGCAGGAAGGCATCCAGGAATCGCCGGTCATCGGCATGACCACCGACGAATCGGAGAACCTCTGGGTCGCGACGCAGTCGGCGCTGTACTTGATGAAGCCCGGCCAGACGCACTTCACGCGCTTCGCCGCTCCGGACGGGCTGCACTTGCCCGGCAATCCGACTCCGAACTGCTTCGACTGGACCAACAACATCGCCAAGAACGGCCTCTCCAACAACTGCGAGCACACCGACGCCAACGCGCCCGGCATCAGCGAGATCACCGGCGGCGGCCCCAACGAAGTGTTCGTGGGCTACTGGAGCCTGCAGCCCGGCAACCTCGGCCTCATCACCAACTCGGGCGATCCCAGCCTTCCTGACGGCACGCCCGTCGAAGGGACGAAACTCGACCCCACTCGCCACAGCGGAAAGCTGGACCGCGTCAGGCTGCAGGCCGACGGCAAGCTCGAGGTGGTGCGCCTCGACGTCGTGTCCAGCGACCAAATCAGCTTCTGGCACAACCGCGACGTCGAGCGGATGATCTACGACCACTTCATCCACCGTCATGAGCTGTACGTCGGGATGAACCACGGCGTGAACAAGCTGACCCCGGACAACTGGGAGACGCCGCCGGCGAACACCTGGTTCTTGACCAGCTACAACCACTGGATGGCGGACCACCTGCACCCGCAGGTCTGCTTCCACGCGCCCTGCAGCGTCAATGACACGCAGATGCTCGGAGACTGGCGCGGACTGGCGGTCGATCTCGACGGCGACCTCTGGGTGGGCGGCCGCTGGGCGGCCGGCGAAATCCGCTACACCAACATCATCAACCCGACCGGCGAGCAGGATTGGATCCGCACTCCCCGTCACAGCGACGGAAAGGGCGCGTTCCGGGTGGCGTTCGGCGACCCGTACAACGGCACCAGCCAGTGCGGCACCGATTCGGCGCCGGTCTTCTGCCCGCCTCAGGAAGGCGACCCCGTCAACATCAGCTCCATCGCGGTCACGCCCGACGGCACCGCCTGGTTCTCGAGCGGAACGCTGTTCCACGATCCGCGTGACGTGCCCTACGGCATTGCGCGGCTGACAAAAGCGGACCCGCATCATTTCACTTACTTCTCGACCGCGCAGGTGGGCCTCGGCGAATCGGACGTGCGCGACATGGTGGCGCTGCCGGATGGCCGTCTGGTCATCGGCGGCCTCTCGACCGGCCTCGTCTTCTGGGATCCGGCGACTGGGAAGCACGTGCAGATGCACGCGGGCCAAGGGATTCCGGATGATCGGATCATGCGGCTCGAGCTGGACGAGATGGTCACTCCGCCGGTGCTGCATGTGGCGACGGCCGGCGGCGCCGCCAGCATCCGGGTGTTCCCGAAGTGAAGCTGCGAGTCCGAATTCAGCGGCCAAAGCGGCTGCGTCGCTAGCGAAGGTTGATCGACGGCGCGCGCTTCCTTCGGGAGGCGCGCGCTGTCGCTTTCAGAGCCAGAGCGCGGCGAGCTCGAGTGGGACGGCGTCGAACGGGTCGACGCGGACCACTTCCTCTTCGGCGTGCGTAGCAATCAGCACCCACCGTCCCGCCTCATTGCGAAATGCTTCTAAAGAACGCGCAACCGGGTCGATGATCCACGCGTTGCGTACCTCGCGTGCAGCGTAGATGGGCATCTTGCGGACACGATCGAGACGGCCGGTGCTCGGCGACACGATCTCGCAGATCCAGTCCGGTGCAACCGTGAAGTAAGGCTCGTCCCCCTCGAGCGGTGAACGCTCGATGCGCCATCCGGCAAGATCAGGCACGAGCACATCCGTCTTCAGATGGAGCTCGGGCTCAGCAAAGATGATCCAACCGCCTGGCCCGCCCCGTCCCATGCCGAAGGGACCTTCGATGAGCGTCGCCAGCCGGATTTCGGCGCGGCCATGCGCTCGCCCGGGCCTTGGAGTGAGATGGAGGTCGCCCTCCACGACTTCCGCGACCATGGTGTCCGGCGCGCGCAGCACGTCTTCGTACGTCGCAGGCTTTCGCTTGGGCTCGTGCATGCCGCGATTCTATCGCAAGTCGAGAGGCGAAAACGGTACAAGGGCGCGTGCACATGGTCCTTCTGCTCGCCGCGCTGAGCGGACTTTCGCGGGTTGAGCAGCAGCGCGAATTGCGCTGGGCGGGCGACCTGCAGGGCGGCGAGCCATATGTGTTTCGCGACCCGCGCGATCCGTCCAAGCTGGTCGGTTTCGAGGTGGAGCTGGCCGCCGCGCTCGCCAAGGAGCTGCACGTCCGCGCGGTCTTCGTGCAGAACGAGTGGTCGAACCTGGTGCCTTCGCTCGAGCGCGGCGATTTCGACGTGATCTTGAACGGCCTGGAAGACACCGCGCAGCTTCGCGGTCGCATCCTTCTGAGCAAGCCGTACTTCAACTTCGCCGAGCAGCTCGTGGTCCGGCGCGGGTTTCCACAGCGCCATCTCGACCAGCTCGACGGCCATCGGGTGGGCACGCTCAGCTCGTCGCTCGCGCACGCCATCCTGCGCGCGCACCCACGCATCGAAACCATCCTCTATGGCGGCCAGGAGGAGCCGTACCGCGACCTGCAGCTTGGGCGCATCGACGCGGTGCTGCTCGACAGCATCATCGCCACCCGCTACGGCCTGACCAAGCCGGACTTGGAGCTGGCCGATCCGGACGTGGCGCGCGGGACGTACGTGATGGGCGTGCGCAAGGGCGACGAGACGCTGCTCGATGCCTTGAACGCCGCGCTCGACAAAGTCCGGTCGAGCGGACAGCTTGCCGCCATCGACGCGCGGTGGCATCTGCCCGAGCTGCCCGATGCTCCGGCGCAGGAGGCTTCCGAAGATCTCCCTCAAGCGCAGATGGATCGCGGGCAGCTCTGGCTCTTCTTGCGCGGCGCCGGAGTCACGCTGTTCGTGTCGTTCCTCGCCATGGCTCTGGCGGTGCCGCTCGGGCTCACCCTGGCTTTGCTGCGAATGTATGGCGGCCGCTTTTCCAGCTTTGCCGCGCATGCGTATGTCGAGGCGTTTCGCGGCACGCCGGTCTTGCTCCAGCTTTACATTCTCTATTACGGAATCGCGCCCATCGTGCACCTCTCCGCGCTCGCCGCTGCCATTCTCGGCCTGGGAATGAATTACGGCGCCTATGAAGCAGAAGTGCATCGGGCGGCGTTGCAATCGATTCCCATCGGCCAGAGCGAAGCGGCGGCGGCGCTCGGGCTTTCGCGCGGGCAATCGCTGCGCCTCGTGCTCCTGCCACAGGCGCTGCACACCGCGCTCCCCGCGATGACCAACGATTTGATCGCGTTATTGAAAGACAGCTCGCTGGTTTCGGTGATCACGGTGGTGGAATTGACCAAGCAGATGACCATCACCGCGGTGGACGTGCGCTCGTGGGCCGTTCCCGGCGCGCTCTGCGCCCTGCTCTATTTCGTCATGAGCTATCCGTTGGCGCGGCTCGCTGGAAGGCTGGAAGCGAGGCTCGCCGCGTGATCGTGGAAGTCCGCAACCTCCACAAGGCCCACGGCGAGCGGCAAGTGCTGCGCGGCATCGACGCGTCGGTCGATCGGGGCGAAACCATCGCCTTGGTCGGGCCTTCGGGCGGCGGCAAGAGCACCTTCTTGCGCTGTCTCAATGGTCTCAATTCGTTTGAAACCGGGTCTGTCCGCATCGCCGGACTTTCCCTCCAGCCGCAGACGCCGCCCGATTCGCCGGGGCTGATTCCGTTGCGCTCCAAGGTCGGGATGGTGTTTCAAGGGTTCCATTTGTTTCCCCATTTGAACGTGCTCGCCAACGTCTGCCTGGCGCCGCTGCAGGTGCGCAAAGAAGCGCGGACGCAAGTAGAGGAGCGGGCGTTGCAACTGCTCGGCAAGGTCGGGCTTGCCGACCGCGCCGATGCGAAGCCTGCGCAGCTTTCGGGCGGACAGCAGCAGCGGGTGGCCATCGCCCGCGCATTGGCGATGCAGCCGGAAGTGCTGCTCTTGGATGAACCGACGAGTGCGCTGGACCCCGAGATGCGCGGCGAAGTCCTCGCCGTGCTGCGCGATCTGGCCGGGACCTGCACCATGCTGGTGGTCACGCACGAGATGGCCTTTGCCCGCGGCGTCGCCACCCGAATTTGGGTGTTCGACGAGGGAAAGCTGGTCGAGGACGGGACTCCCGAGCAGGTCAGCCAGAACCCGCGCAGCGCCCGCGCCCGCGCGTTCTTCGCCAAGATGTGAGCGGCCGATGGTGCGCCGCGCCGTGCGACGGCGGCACACAACCGGCGGGTGCGCGCGCTCTACCGTCGCCGATTCGCCGCCGGATCGAACCGGATCCGCCACACCATCCACAGCGCTTCCAGCACGATGCGCCGGCTCATCTTGCTCTTGCCCACCCGCCGGTCGGCGAAGACGATGGGCACCTCGCGGATGCGAAACCCGCGCTTCCACGCTCGATAGGTCAGCTCGATTTGAAAGGCATATCCCGTCGAATGGACGGTGCGGAGGTCGATGGCTTCCAGAACCTCCCGCCGAAAGCATTTGAACCCGCCGGTGAGGTCGCGGATGGGAAGCCCGAGAATGGTTCGCGCATAAAAACTGCCGCCACGGCTGAGGGCACGCCGGCCGAGCCCCCAATGCACCGTTCCGCCGCCGCTGACATAGCGGCTGCCGAGCACCAGGTCCGCATTGCGCGAGGCCGCGAGCAGGTCGGGCAGTCTCTCCGGCGCATGGGAGAAGTCGGCGTCCATTTCCAGGATGCGGCCGTAGCCGCGCGCCAGCGCTTCGGCAAAGCCAGCCAGGTACGCAGGTCCCAGGCCCTGCTTGCGCGCGCGGTGGAGGACGCGCACGCGCGGGTCTCGGGCGGCGAGCTCGTCCGCGAATGCCCCGGTGCCGTCGGGCGAGTTGTCGTCCACCACCAGCACGTCCACGTCCGGCGACGCGTTGAGGATGGCAGGCACGATCTGCGGAATGTTCTCGCGCTCGTTGTACGTGGGCAGGATGACGCACGCCCGCGATGCCGTGGTGGTCACGCGGGCGCTCCGAACAGCGTCGCCAGCTCTTCGGCCGCAGTTCGCGCCGCCCCCTTCGCCCCGGGCGGCAAGAGCTTGTCGCGCACTTCGCGCAGACCTTGAAGCTGCGCCGTCCGCACAGGACCGTCGGCCAGCAATGGCGCCGCCTCCTTCGCAATCGTTTCCGCCGTGCAGTTCGACTGCAAGAGCTCTGGCGTGACGGCGCGGCCGGCGAGCAGGTTCGGGAGGCCAATGAACGGCACGCGCACCAGCATGCGCGCCGCCAGCCAGCTCAGCCAGCTCGTGCGGTAGACGACGACCAGTGGCGTACTCGCGAGCGCCGCTTCCAGCGTGGCGGTGCCGGAGGCGACCACGGCAGCATCCGCCGCGAGCAGCGCCTGTTCGGCGCGGTCGACGAAGACCACGTCCTTGGGCTCGCCGAACAACTCGCGCCGCAGCGTGGAAGCGACGGGGACGACGAGGCGCAGTCCCGGCAGCTGCAGCCGCAGCGCGCGAGCCGCCTCCAGCATCGGCGGCCAGTGCCGATGCACCTCCTGCAGCCGCGAGCCGGGCAAGAGCGCCAACACGGGACCCTCGGCGGCGCCGAAGAGGCGCGTGCGGGCATCGCTGCGGCTCACGCTGATGCCGTCCGCGATGCGGGTGCGGGCAGCGGTGCGACTCGCGCTGATGCCGTCGGCGAGCGGATTTCCCACGTACGTCGCCGTCACCCCGTGCTGCGCATAGAACGCGGCCTCGAAGGGCAGGATGACCAGCATCTTCTGCACGTCGCGCGCGATCTGTTTCACCCGGTACTTGCGCCACGCCCAGACCGACGGGCCGATGAAGTACGCGACCGGCACCCGCAGCCTGCGCAGCCTTCGCGCGAGCCGGAGGTTGAAGTCGGGGCTGTCGATCAAGAGCGCCGCGGCGGGCCTGCGATCGCGCGCGGCATCGTAGAGCGCGTCCATCGCATCGAGGAGCCGCGGCAAGGCCGGCAGCACTTCGGCGACGCCCATCACCGAGAGATCTTCCGCCCGCACCAGCGCGTCGAGTCCTTCTTCGCGGAGCCGCGCGCCTCCGGCGCCGAAGGCGCGCAAGTCCGGAACCAGCTTTCGCAGCTCGCGCAGGACGGCCGCGCCGTGCGCGTCCGCGGAGGCCTCGAGCGCCACCACCAGCAAGTCGCTCACGGCACCTGCTCGAAATCGAGCTTGGGGCCGTCCTTCGCGAGCGCGTCGCGCACCATGGCGACCAGGGTGAGCGCGTCCTGCGGCGGCTGCCCGCGCGAATGTATGATGATGCGCACGTCCGAAGGCGCAGCGTAGGGATAGAGCTCGCGCATCTTGCCGTCGAGGATGAAGCTCGCATAGGCGTTCAGCTTCTCCTGCAGGAGCCAGACTGCGCGAGGCAACAGCCACTCGCCGCGCTCGACGTCGAGGATGAGGCGAAACTCGCGCTCGCCTTTCTCTTTGCGGATCTCGTCGACCGAATCGGTGGTGGCGAGCATGGTCAGCTTCCCTGAAGCGCGAACGTGGTCATACGCCTTCCACCGCGATGCCTGCGCGGTCCGCCGCCGCCACCACCTGCGCGCGGTCGAGCACCAAGGTCGCCGCCGCTTCGACGGCGAGCGCGGCGCACCCCGCCTTCGCGCACGCCTCCACCGTCCCGGGCCCGATGGCGGGCGCATCGAAGCGGTCGTCCTGCTGTGGCTTTCGCACCTTCACCACCACCGCACCTTTCGCTAAGGACCCGGCGCGAGCGATGCAGGCGTCGGTCTCTTCGGAAGCTTCCACCGCGAGGACGACGCCTTTGCGGACCGCGACCGTCTGCCCGACATCGAGCGCGCCGAGAGCGCGGGCGACTTCCAGCCCGGCTTGCACGTCCTTGCGCTGATCGTCGTCGAGCTTGCGCTTTCCCAAGGGTCCGCGCGGCGCGAGCAGGCCGGGCACGAACGGCAAGGGCGAGACGATGCGCACCCCTTCGTCTTCCAGCACCTGTGCAATCGCCCGCAGCGCGGCATCGTCGCCAAACCCGCCCATCCGCGCCATCGCTTTCAGCCCCAGCCAGTCCGGCCGCAGATCCAACAAACGCAACTTGCGAAGGCCCCCGCAAAACACCGCCTCGCTCACGCCTTCCGCGCGCAGGATTTCCGCAATCCGTCCAAGTTGACCGAGCCGGACCGACGCATGCGCTACGAGCTCCGGTGAAGTCTCGCCCTCGTGCGCGACGACCACCACCGTGCGCCCCGCCTGCGCCGCCGCCTCGGCGAACAACACCGGCAACCGTCCGGAGCCGGCGATGAGCCCGATCTTCGACGGAGCCATGGAACAGCTACCTCGCAATTCCCCGCTGGCTGTTCTCCAGGAACGCGACCAGGTGGTCGATCTCGTCGTGGCCGCCGTGCTCCGCCTTCACGTGCGCGATGGCCTCGCGGAAGCCGAGCTTCGAGCGGTAGAGAATCTTGAAAGCGCTCTTCACCCGCAGGGTCTGCGCGTCGTCGAAGTGCGCGCGGGTGAGGCCGACGGTGTTGAGCCCCACCACCTCCGCGCGATCGCCCTGGACAGTGACGTACGGCGGCACATCCTGCGTCACCATCGCTCCGCCGGAGATGAAGGCGAGCCTTCCGATGCGAGTGAATTGATGCACGCCCGAGAGGCCGCCGAAGATGACCCGGTCTTCGACGGTGCAGTGCCCCGCGAGCCCTGCGGAGTTGGCGAGGATGCAGCCATCGCCCAATTGGACGTCGTGCGCGATGTGGCTGTTCGCCATCAGGAGGCACTTGTCGCCGATGCGGGTCACCCCGCCGCCCGCGGCGGTCCCCAAGTGGACGGTCGCGAACTCGCGGATGGCGTTGCCGTTTCCAATCACCAGCCGCGTCGGCTCGCCTGCGTACTTCAAGTCTTGCGGAATCGCGCCCAGGGCCGCGAATTGGAAGATGACGTTCCCCTCGCCGATGGTGGTGTCGCCCTCGATCACCGCGTGCGCGCCGATGCGAGTGCGGGCGCCGATCTTCACCCGCGGACCGATCACCGCGTAGGGGCCGACCTCGACGGTGGAATCCAATTCGGCGTGCTTGTCGATGATGGCGGTTGGATGGACGCTCATCTTCAGGGCTCCCGCTCGCCGATCATCGCCATCATCTGCGCCTCGCTGACGGTCGCGCCGTCCACCTTGCCTTCGCCCGCGAGCCGCCAGATGACGCCCTTCTGCCGCTCGATGCGCACGTGCAAATCCAACCGGTCGCCCGGCACCACCGGCTTTCGGAACTTCACCTTGTCGAACGACATCAAATAAATGACCTTGGTGGTCGGATCGAAGGGCGCGCCTTCGTACGCGAGGAGCGCGCCCGCCTGCGCCAACGCCTCGAGCTGCAACACTCCCGGCATCACCGGCTTTCCCGGAAAATGCCCTTGGAAGAATTGCTCGTTGAAGGTCAGGTTCTTGTAGGCGTGGATGCTCTGGCCCTGGACCACCTCCACCACGCGGTCGACGAGCAGGAACGGATAGCGGTGCGGCAGCGCCTTCAAGATCTTGGCAATGTCGATCACGTGCGCTCCTTTTCGAGCTCCTCCACCCGCTGCGACAGCTTGCGCAGCTCCTTCATCAGATCGGGGAGCTGGTGCAAGGCAGCCATGCTGCGCAGGTAGTCGCGCTGCGGCCGCGTCGGCGTCCCCGAGACGGTGACGCCGGCAGGAAGATCGTTGAAGACGCCGGACTGACCGCCGACCCGCGTTCCGTCGCCGATCTTCACGTGCCCGGCGACTCCCACCTGGCCCGCGAGGACGACGCCCATCCCCAGCTCGGTCGAGCCGCTGATGCCGACTTGCGCCACGATGAGCGAGAGCGGACCCACCTTCACGTTGTGGCCGATCTGCACGAGGTTGTCGATCTTGGTTCCGCGCCCGATGACGGTCTCGCCCAAGGTCGCGCGGTCGATGCAGGTGCAGGCGCCCACCTCGACGTCGTCTTCGATGCGAACGATGCCGGCCTGCGGGACTTTGCGGTGGACGGGGCCTTCGCCGTCCCCCTCGGGATCGAAAGCGAAGCCGAAACCGTCGCTGCCGACGACTGAGTTCGGCTGCAGGACCACCCGGTTTCCCAAAACGCACCGCTCGCGCACCACCGCCCCCGGCCAGAGGGTGCAGTCTTCGCCGACGACCGCGCCATCGAGGACGCGTACTCCGGCATGCAGCGTGGTGCGCGCGCCAATCCTCGCTCCCGCGCCCACGTATGCCGAAGCCGCGACGGCGGCGGTCGGATCGACCTCCGCTCCGGCAGCGACGTAAGCGCCTTGATCGATGCCGGCAGGCGCGCGCAATTCAGCGTGGAAAAGCGCGCTCGCCTTGGCGAAAGCGACATAGGGCTGTTCGGCGACCAGCCTCGCCGCGCCTTCGGGAACCAGCGCCTCGTCGGCTTCGCCGACGATGACCGCGCCCGCGCGGGTGGCGCGCAGGTCCTTCTTGTATTTTGCGTTCGAATAGAAGGCGAGCTGCCCGGGCCCGGCCAACGCCAGCTCGGCGACGCCGCTCACGCAGAGGGCCCCGTCTCCGCGCACCGCCGCGCCGATCCGGGGCCCGAGCTCTGCGAGCGTCAGCCGCATCTACTTCTTGGGCGCTGCTGCTGCCTTCTTGTCGCCGCCCTGTTTCGCCGGAGCGTTCTGCCTGCCCGAGCCGTTGCCGAAGCGCTCGTTGTACCGGCGCACCACTTCGTTGGTGATGTCCGCGGAGGGCGGCGCGTAGAGGAGCGCGGCCTTGTCGATGACGTAGTTGAAGTTCTCGCGGTCGACGATCTCGTTCACGATCTGCGCCATGCGCTTGTTGATGCCGACCATGGCCTCCTGCTCCTTGCCCGACAGCTCCTCCTGCATGTGCTGGGCGCCCTGCTGCGCATCCAGGAAGGCCTTCTGCAGCTCCTCCTGCTTCTTGCGCTTGGCGTCGTCCGAGAGGACGGGGGCCTGCTTGTCGTAGTCGGCCTTCATCTTCTCCAGATTCGCGCGGCGCTGATCGAGCTCGCCGCGGCGCTGCGCGAGCTCCTGTTGCAGGCGCGAACGCACCGCCTTGCCTTCGTCGACCTCCTGGTAGGCGCGCTGGATGTCGACGAACGCGATCTTCACCTGGGCGCGGGCGGGGACGGCAAACAAGAGAGGCAGGGCGATTAGCAGGCGGCGCATCACTTTGTTCTCCTCACAAGACCATCCAGAATGGTTTCGGCCTGGGGCCGATACAGCGTTTTTCCCCACCGGGCAAGGCCCGGGGCCGGCTCAGAAGAAGTTGCCGATGGTGAACTCGAACAAATAAGCATCGTCGCTGGTGCGGCGGGTGAGCGGGAAACCGACTTCGAACCGTAACGGCCCGAGCGGCGAGAACCAACGCAACCCGAGGCCGGTGGAGTGGAAGAGGCCAAGCGGCAGGTCCCCGCCGCGCTGCGCGCTCTTGAAGAACGCCTCGTTGTCCCCGAAGACGTTGCCGGCGTCGTAGAAGGCGACGCCGCGCAGACCCGCCGACTCCAGGATGGGAAATTCCACTTCCCAGTTGGTGATGAATTCCTTGTTGCCGCCGATGGCGAACTGGATGATGCCCGCGTCCGCTTCCTTGGTGACGGCGATCGGCACCGTCGGCGAGATACTGCGCAGGGTGTAGCCGCGGATGGAGTTGATGCCGCCTTCGAAGAACTTCTCGCTGATGGCCACCGGCCGGCTCGCGTCGGTCGAGCGGATGTAGCCGGCGGAGATGTTGGCCTTGAAATCCAGGCCCCAGAAGAGCGGGTGGTAGAAGCGGGTCACGCCGCGGAAGCGCTGGAAGTGGTTCTGGCTGTCGAGGAACGACGCCGCCGTCTCCGCCGAGCCGGAGACCAAGAAGCCCTTGGTGGGGAAGAGCCGGTTGTCGCGCTTGTCGTAGTTGAACGAGAGCCGCAAGGACGACGTCCGGCCGGAGGTGAACTGGTTCTGCAAGAGCTCCGACTGCTGCTCGCTGGCGATGACGTTGACGAGCTCCAGCGTGTAGGTGACGAAGATGCGGAAGTCTTCGAGGAACGCCCAGCCGGGGTGCAGACCGGAGAGCTCGTAGCCGGCGGTGACGGCGCCGCCGTTCGCCTGCCGCTCGAACCCGCTGAAGACCAGGTCTGACCGGTAGAGATCGCCGGACGCCGTCCACTGGGTGTCGAAGATGTACGGGTCGACGTAGGTGACCTGGAAGAGCTGCCGGATGCTGGAGATCTGCAGCGACAACGACGCGGTGTGGCCGTAGCCGAAGAGGTTGTTCTGCGAGAGCTGCGCCTGGGCGAAGAAGCTCTCGCCGCCGGTGAAGCCGAAGCCCACCTGGAAGGTGCCGGTCTGCTTCTCCTTGAGCGTCACCTCGAGCACCATCTTGTCGTCGGACGAGCCGCGCTTCTGGTTGATCTCGACGTTGTCGAAGAAGCCGAGCGAGGTGACCCGCGCCTTGGAAGCGCGCACCCGCGTGCCGCTGAACAGCTCTCCCTCGGAGATGCGCATCTCGCGGCGGATGACCTCGTCGCGGGTGCGGGTGTTGCCGCTCACCTCGATGCGCTCGATGGTGACGAGGTTGCCCTTCTGGAAATTGTAGGTGAGCGCGACGGTGCGGGTCTTGAGATCGACCTCGGTGTCGGGGGTGACGTTGGCGTAGGCGTAGCCGAGGTCTTTGTAGACGTCGAGGAGCCGGTTCATGTCCGCCTGCAGCTTGGTCTTCGAGAACCGCTCTCCCGGCTTGACGCTGATGAGCGGCATCAGGTCCGCCTTCTCCACCACCAGCTCACCGCCCACGTCGATGGAGCCGACGTCGAAGGGGATGCCTTCGTCGATGGTCATGGTGATGAAGATGTAGCGCTTGTCCGGCGAGAGCTCGATGGCCGGCTTTCCGAACTTCACGTAGATGTAGCCGATGTCGAAGTAGAGTCCTTGCAGGACGATCTCGTCGCGCTGGAAGGCGTCTTCGCGGTAGGTGCCGGCGCTGGTGAAGAACGAGAAGAGGTTGCCCTCCTGCGTGATCATCGCCGCCTTGAGCTGCGCGTCGGGGATGGCGTGGTTGCCGATGAAGCGGATCTCGCGGACGGTGATCTTCGCGTGCTCGTTGACCTGGAAGACGACGTTCACTTCGTTGTTCGGGAGCGGCTCGATCTTGTTCGAGACCTCGGCGAGGAAGAAGCCCTTCTCGACGTACTTGTCCTGGATCTTCTTCGTCGACTTGCGCACCGATTCCATGTCGAGGATCTGGAACGGCTGCACTTCCACCGTGTCCTTGAGGTCGTCCTTCGACAGCTCTTCCTGACCCTCGATCTGCACCGCGTGGACGGCGGGCTTCTCCGCCACCAGCACGGTGAGGATGTAGCCCTGGAGCGGCGGCAGCGCGGGTGAGACGTCCAGCCGGACGTCGGCGAAGTAGCCCATCTTCCACACGGACAAGAGCGACGTCTTGAGCTTGTCTTTGTCGTAGGTGTCGCCGGTCTTGACGGAGAGCACGTTGCGGATGGCGTCGGCCTCGACGCGGCGGTTTCCCTGCACGTCGATGCGCGCGACCGTGCCGCTCTGCGGGACCTCCGCCGAAAGCTGTTCGGGAGTGAGCCCGGACGGATGCTCCGGCGCGTGGGCGTTGATGACCGCCATGTTCTGCGCCGCGGCGGGCTTCTTCGGCTCCACGGCCGGAGACGGCGCCTTCGGCGACGCCGGCGCGGCCTGCGCGGGAGCCGGCTGTGCCTGCGCGGGGGCGGGCTGCGCCTGCGCGGGAGCCGGCTTTGGCTGCGCGGAGCTGGCCCCCGCTGCGGGGGCGTTGGCTTCGGGATGGGCGGGTGCAGGGCTGTTCTGCGCTCGCGCCGCAGCCGAGACCAGGGCCAGGCCGACGAGGAGGAGGGAAGTCCGCATTTAGAGGGCGCGGAAGCTACTCGAAATCACTCGGGCGGACAACGCCAAAGCTGTGCGTCGAAACAGCCCGCGTGACTCGCGGCGGCGCCATGTGCGTGGTTGTCCCACCACGCCGTGTGGCGAGGCTAGGTGCGCCGTGACATGGATCGATCCTCGGGCTCGCGCGTCGACAAAGACGAAACCACCGGAGGAGATCGCCATGTTCGCCGTTTCGCTCTCGCTCTTCGCAGCGCTCCTCGCCTCGCCGCACCAGCTCGCGCCGCACCAGCTCTCGCCGGACGAAGCAGGCGCGGTGAAGCAGCACTACCTGCAGCTCGGCAGCGTCGCCATCGAACAGAAGCCGTGCGACGCGGTCCCGGCCGGCGTGAACGTGGTCCGCGTCGATGCATCGTCGCGCATCCGTTCGGCGAGCTTCGGCCATTCCACCACCTTGCTCGTGGATGCCGACGCGCCCAAGCGCTACTGGGTCCAATACGGCCGCAGCACCAATCACCCTGCCGCGCTGTACGGGCCGTTCGAAGTGCATTGAGGCCCCCGCCGAAGACTCAAATGAAGCCCCCGCCGAAGACTCAAATGAGGCCCCCGCCGAAGACTCAAATGAGGCCCCCGCCCAGGACTCGAGCGCCGCGCCGTCAAGTTTTTCTCGCTTCCGGATGGGAAGTGGCTCGCTCGCGCGGGCGATGCTACCGAGCAAGGCCATGCCTGTCCTGCAGCTTCGCCGCGAAGAAAGCCGCCTGCGCAAAATCCTTCCCGAGGAGCGGGAGAAGGCGGCGCCATTTCTCAAGTGGGTGGGCGGGAAGACCTCGCTTCTGCCGGAGCTGCACAAGCACGTCCCTGCGCGGCTGCGCGGGTATCACGAGCCGTTCATCGGCGGCGGCGCCCTCTTCTTCTCGGTGCAGCCGCGGCGCGCCTTTCTCGCCGACGAGAACGCGGAGCTGATCCATTGCTACACGCAGGTGCGCGACGACGTGTACGGCGTCTTGGACGCGCTCGCCCGCCACGTCTATGAGAAGGCGCACTTTGCCGCGGTGCGCGCCCTCGAGCCTTCCGCCTTGCCGGCAGCCGAGCGCGCCGCGCGCTTCATTTATTTGAACAAGACCTGCTTCAATGGGCTCTGGCGCGTCAACCGTTCGGGACGGTTCAACGTCCCGATCGGCCGGTATCGCAATCCGAAGTTCAACGACCCTTCCGCGCTGATCACCGCCAGCCACGCCTTGCGCGGCGTGGAGCTCTCCCACGCGCCCTTCGAGCAGTCGATGGCGCGCGCCCACGCCGGCGACTTCGTCTACCTCGATCCGCCCTACGATCCGGTGTCGCAGACGTCGAGCTTCGCTTCCTACACGCCGAACGGGTTCGGCTGGGAAGACCAGCAAAGGCTCGCGCACGCGTGCCTGGTCCTGAACCGCCGGGGCGTCCGCTTCTTGCTCTCCAACTCGGCCACTCCGCGCATCCGCGCGCTCTACGCCGGCTTCGAGCAGCGCCTCGTACACGCTCCCCGCTTCGTCAACAGCAAGGCAGCTCTGCGCGGCGCAGTAGAAGAGCTCCTCGTCTTCAACGCCTGACAGAGCGACCACGGCCACCGGCACGACAAACCGAGTACGACTGCCGGCACGAGCCCGACTTCGTGCACGAAAACCCGGACCCGCACGAGCACGGCTTTCCCCCGCGCTGCCTGCGCACCCCGAAGCGCGAGGGCCCCAAGAGCCTGACGGCAATTGGAGCCCTGAACGCTGCCGGCCGCAGCCGGCTTTACCAGCGAAAACGCTAGCGCTGCTGCTGCTGCGTCGTGCCCTGCTGCGACGAGTGCGCGCGCACCTTCACCGCCGTCGCCTTGCCGTCGATCATCTGGTACGAGGCGCGAACGTCGGTGCCCGGCATGAGCTGCTGGGCGCTGGCGGTCTTGCCGTCGAGGGTGATGGCGGTGGTGTCGTTGACGCCCAGGTTCAGCGTCTGCGAGTCGTCGGTGCGGACGGAGACCTGATCGCTGCCGGCGCTGATCACGGTGCCTTGAACTTCCTGGTTCTGCGTCCACTGCTGCAGGTTCTGCTTCGCCTTCGACTGGTGCTCCTGGGTCTCGGTCTGCATGGCCTGCTGCGCCTGCTGCTGCGACATCTGGCCCTGCTCGGTGGCGGCCGAGGCGAGACGCTGCGCATCGGCCTGGGCCTGGTCGGCCTTGGCCTGTTGCGCGTTCATCTTCGCCTGCGCTTCCGCGAGGGCCTTCTGCGCCTGGATCACGTCCTGGTGAGCCTGTTCCGCCTTCTGCTGTTCGTCGGTCGCACGCTTTTGCGCATCCGCCGCGGCCTGGAACGATTGCGTCGCCTGGCTTTGCGCGCTCACGGTTTCAGATTGCTTGGTTTGCTGCCCGCCCATCGCGCAGCCGACCAGAAGGCCAGCTGCTGCCACCCAACGGATGTTTCTCATGTGTCGATTTCTCCTTGCGCTGAACATGAGTCGCGAGCGGGCAAAGGCCAATCAGTAAAGCGCGGGAGACGAGCGCTCAGCGGGTTTGTTTGAGCTCAAACGTTCGTGGCAGGGCCGGGACGGGGCTCAGGCGTCGATGACGAGGCCGTCCTGCAGGCGCAACCGGCGAGGCATCCGCTCGGCCAGCCGCGGGTTGTGGGTCACCACGATGGCGGCAATGCCGAGCTTTTGATTCAATTCGACCAGCAATTGATGGATGCCTTCGCCGGTGGCTTCGTCCAGGTTGCCGGTCGGTTCGTCGGCGAGCAAGAGCCGCGGCTTCTGCACGAGAGCGCGGGCGAGCGCGACGCGCTGCTGCTCACCGCCCGAAAGCTCGCCCGGCTTGTGGTCGAGCCGATGGCGAAGGCCGACGACGTCCAGCATTTCCCGCGCCCGCTCTTCCGCCTCGTCGCGCCCGAGCCGGTTGATGAGGCCCGGCATGGCCGCGTTTTGCAGGGCGGTGAATTCCGGCAAGAGATAATGAAATTGAAAGACGAAGCCGACGGTGCGGTTGCGGAAGACGGCGAGCTCTTCCTCGCTCATCTGCGACCAGGGTTGTCCGTCAAACACCACGTCGCCGGAGGTGGGCGGATCCAGCGTTCCGATCACGTGCAGGAAGGTGCTCTTGCCCACCCCGCTGGGCCCGACCAGGCTCGCCATCTCGCCTGCCTGGAGCGCGAAGGTGGCGCCGCGCAGCACATGGATCTCTTTTTCGCCCATCCAGTACGACTTGTGCACCGCGCGCGCTTCGAGAAGGGGCCCCGGCATGGTCATTCCTCGCGCAGGCCGTCCACCGGCGAGAGCCGGCTGGCCTTGGTCGCCGGATAGAGCGTCGCGAGATAGCTCAAACAAAGGCTGATGGCCGCCACCATCGCGAACTGCCCAGCGTCCACCGTCACCGGGAGGTTGCTGATGTAATAGACGTCGGGATCGAGCTGCAGTCCGAAGCGCTCGATGAACGAGCAGGAGGCGAGGCCGAGGAGGAGGCCGACCCCGGTCCCGATGGCGCCGATGGTCAGGCCTTCGACGACGAAGATCTTCATCACGCTCGCGTCGCGCGCGCCCATGCTCTTCAGGATCGAGATCTCCTTCGTCTTCTCCAGGACCAGCATGATCAGCGTGGAGAGGATGTTGAAGCACGCGACCAGCACGATGAAGGTGAGGATGATGGCCATGGCCAGCTTCTCCAGCTTCAAGGCGGAGAAGAGGTTGCGGTTCAGCTCCGCCCAATCCTTCGTCCGATACGGAAAGCCGCCCAAGGCCGCCACCACCCGCCGGCCCACCGCGCGCGCCGCGTCCACGTCGAAGAACTTCAACTCCAGGCCGGTGATGCTGTCGCCCATCTTGAAGAACTTCTGCGCGTCGGGGACGCCGATGTAGACGAACTTCGAATCGTATTCGTACATCCCGGAATAGAGAATGCAGGCGACCCGGAAGGGCTTCGAGCGCGGCACCGGCCCCGACGGCGTCATCTCGCCGCCGAGCGGAGTGATGACGTTGACCACGTCGCCGACCCACGCCCGAAGCTGGTGGCTCATCTCCTTGCCGATGCAGATCGCCGCCATGTTCTTCAGCACTTCCGGATCCAGCCTGGGCTGCTCGTCCGGGTGCTGTTCGCGGCGCTTCCAGACGTCGTCCAGGTATTGATCGTACTCCGGCCCTTCGAGCGACTTGTTCTCGTTGGGGGCGACCACCGCGGTGGGCATCTGTTTCGGCGTTGCCACCCACTGCAGCTTTCCGGCGATGACCTGCTTGGGCAATTCGCTGACGCTGCCGACGGTGGCCGGATCGATGCCTTTCAATTCGGCGCCGGTCACCGTCTGGTCGTGCGAGAGGATGACCTCGTTCATGATGAAGGGCGAGACGCCGACGACGCCCTGCACCGCGGCGGCCTTGGGCATGACCGCTTTCCACTCCGCGAAGTCGCTCGAGTATTTGAGCAGGAGCGCATCCGCGTTGGTGCCGAGGATCTTGTGCTTCAAGTCGGCCTCGAACCCGCTCATCACCGACAGCACCACGGTGAGCGCCCAGACTCCGACCGAGACGCCGGCGACGGAGATGGCGGTCATCACCACCGTCGCGGGTCGCTTGCGGCGGCGACCTTCGGGAAGCGAGGCCAGCCTGCGCCTGTGCGCGAGCCAGCGGCCGAGCATCGCCAAGGCGCACAGCGTCGCCAGAACGGAGAGGCCGAAGGCGAGCGGCTCGAAGACGATGCCGCGCGCGCCGGACCGCCGGTACTGATCGGACGCCTGCGCGAACACGCCGGCGGCGAATTGCACCCCGGGGACCACCAGCCCGACCGCGATCAAGAGGAGCGCGGTGCGCTTGTTGAGGCGCAGGTGCGTGCGGGCGATGCCCCATTCGTACCGGAAGCGGAGGTCGAGATGGCCGGCGGCGCCCACCAGCATTCCCAACGACGCGCCCCACATCGCGAGCAGCCACGAGCCGGCTGCAGCCGCCGCCGCCCAGAGGACGAGCTCGCTGGTCGAGGCGAAGAAGCGATCGTACGAGAACGACGGCGGCTTGAGCGCGCGAAGCACGAAGAAGGCGATCACGCCGTAGATGACCGAGGCGAGCGCGTTCTCGATGGGGCGGTAGCCGCGGCCGACGAAGGAGAGCAAGAAGCCCGCGAGGAACAGCACCGAGGCCTGCGCGCCGAAGGAGGCGTAAGTGGTGGCGTCGCGGGAGAGGTTGCTGGCGCTGCCCAGCCAGGTGGCGAGCGCGTACTGCAGGCCGCCCGCGAGCAGAAAACAGACGAGCGCCACGAAGGTGACGCGCAGGCGCAGCTTCACTTCTTCTCCGCCTCGGCGCCCTGCCCCGCTACTCCGGCCGCTGCCGCGCCCTGCCCTGCTGCTGCCGCGCCCGCCGTCTGCAATTCCGCTTCCGGCTTGAGCAGCGGAAACAGCACCACGTCGCGGATGCTGCCGGCGTCGGTGAAGAGCATCGCCAGCCGATCGATGCCGATGCCTTCGCCGGCGGTCGGGGGCATGCCGTGCTCGAGAGCGCGGACGAAGTCGCGGTCGTACGGCATCGCCTCGTCGTCGCCCTGCGCGGCCGCCTCCACCTGCGCGCGAAACCGCGCCTCCTGATCGCGCGGATCGTTCAATTCGGAGAACGCATTGGCGATCTCCATTCCGCCCGCGTAGGCCTCGAATCGGTCGACCAGCCGCGGCTCCGACTCCCGCTTGCGCGCGAGCGGCGACACTTCCAGCGGAAAGTCGACGACGAAGGAGGGACGGTTGTCCGGCAAGAGCGGCTCCGCCAGGGCTTCGAACGCCCACGCGATCTTCTCCCCCAAAGAACGCACCCGGCCGAGCTTGTGGCGCATCTCCTTGTCGGAGACCTTGGCCAGCCAATCGCCGTCGGCGAGCTTCGCCAAGGCATCGAGCTGGGCGGAAGGGCTTCCGGAGATGCCGTAGGCTTTTGCCACTTCGCCGAGCATGGAGACGCGCGGCCAGGGCGCCGAATAATCGATCTGCAATCCCTGGTAGGGCGCGACGTAGGCGCCGGTCACCTCGATGCAGAGCCGCTCCACGAGCTGCTCGGTCAGCTTCATCAGGTCTTCGTGGGTGGCATACGCCTGATAGAACTCGACGCTGGTGAACTCCGGATTGTGGCGCCGGTCGATGCCTTCGTTGCGAAAGATGCGGCCAATTTCGTAGACCCGCTCGAGCCCGCCGACGATCAACCGCTTCAAATGCAGCTCGGTCGCGATGCGCAGCTTGAGATCGAGATCGAGCGCGTTGTGGTGGGTGGCAAACGGCTTTGCCGCCGCCCCGCCCGCCTCTTCCGGCTTGTGCAGGATGGGCGTCTCAACTTCGAGATAATCCCGGTCGTCGAGAAAGCGCCGCAATCCGGTGATGAGCTTCGCGCGCCGGCGAAACGCTTCGCGCACTTCCAGGTTGACCGCCAGGTCGACGTAGCGCTGCCGGTAGCGCGTCTCCACGTCCGAGAGCCCGTGCCACTTTTCCGGCAATGGCCGAAGCGCCTTGGTCAAGAGCTTGAGCTGCGTGGCCTCGATGGACAATTCGCCGGTGCGGGTGCGCATGGCGCGGCCGCGCGCGAAGAGGATGTCGCCCAGGTCGGTCTGCTTCAGGACCTCGTACGCTTTGTCTCCGACCTTGTCCTTCTTGACGAAGATCTGCAGATCGCCGTCGCGATCGCGTAAGGAAAGAAAGCTGGCTTTTCCCATGCTGCGCAGCGCCACCACCCGGCCTGCAACTCCATACGGTTCCGTCGGCTGCGCCTCGAGCGCGGCGGCGTCGTCGGAATCGTGCCGCGCGTGCACGAAGCCCGTGGTGTGCGGCACTTCCACCCCGTTGCCATACGGGTGCTCGCCCAGAGCGGACAGCGCCTTGGCCTTCTCCTCGCGCAGGCGGATTTGATCTTCGATGGAGCTGGTGGTGCCGGTCTCTGGCATGGGGACGGTCTGTTTACCTCCGCGAAGGCGCAATCGCTACCTCAAACGCGCGGCGTTGCGAGGCCCAGAACGCGAGCGGGAAAAGTGCCACGAGACCGCAAGCCGCCATCAGCGCGCGAGGGGGGATGCCGCGATCGAGGAGCAGGCCAACCGCGAGCGTCGAAGCGGTGAGCGTGAGCATGAAAGCGCCCATCTCGGCAGCGGCCACCCGTCCGCGCACCTCGTCGGGGACGAGCCGCTGGAGCAGCGTCGAGCCGCTCGTCCAGAGGATGCTGCCGCCGGCGTTGGCGAGGGCGAGCGCGAGCGCGGCCCAGGCAATGTGCGGGCTCAGCGCGAAAGCGCAGTAACAGACGACGATCAGCGCGAACGCCCAACGGATGCTGCGGCGCAATCCGAGATCGCCCGTGCCCACCAGCCAGAATGCCGCGAACGGTCCCGCGAAGCTGCCGACACCGCGGGCGGTGTAGAGCGTGGCGATGCCGACGCCGTTTCCGTAATCGAAGACCTTCTCGCCGAAGTACGCGAGGAGGACGAGCACCCCGCCCAAGCTGAGCCCGAACCCGGCCTTCACCGCGAGGAGCGCGCGCACCCGGACATGGGTCGCGACGTAGCGCAGCCCTTCGCGCAGATCGCGCAGCCCGAGCAGGTTTTCCACCCGGTTTCCCGGCGCGCGCGCCTCCTGCTCGATCGTCGCCGCGATTGCATCCAGGCGCTTCGCGTCGGCGTCGAGCCGCTTTGCCTTGACGGGCGGGAGCCGCGCGAGCAAGAGCGCGGAAAAGACGAACGACGACGCATCGACGACGAACGCCGCGTCGCGGCCGAGCGCGGCGATGCAGGCGCCCCCGAGCGCCGAACCGGCTGCGAGCGAAACGCTCCAGAGTGAGTTCTCGAGCGTCGCCGCGAGCGGGTAGTCCTCGAGAGGCACGAGGTTCGGCAAGAGCGCGGCCTGGGCCGGATCGAAGAATGCGCTCAAGATCGAATGGGCGGTGACCACCGCGTACGCCATCCACACCTGGTCGGGGCGGCGGACGAAGAGCAGGCAGAGCACGAGGCCTGCGCGAAGCAAATCGCTTGCGACCAGGATGGTGCGGCGCGGAAGCCGATCGGCGAGCACACCCGCTGCGGGCCCGGCGAAGAACGAGGGAACGAATCTGGTGAGGAGCGCGATGGCCACCGCCTCGCCCTTGCCGGTCAATTCCAGAAGCAGCGAGAAGAGGGCGACCACGTTGAACCAATCTCCCAAGAGCGAGATGGCGTTGGCCGAATAGAGCCGGCGGAAGTCGCGGTTGTCGCGGACGACCGCCCACAGCTTGTCGAGCGACGGCGGGGTGTTCAAGCGCGCGCAGGTGTAGCACGAGCGCTCCCCGGATCCGCGTTAGACTCGCGCGCCGTGCCGATGCCCGCCCGCGCCCGAAGGACGCACCGCCGCACCCATCGCGTCGCGCGCGATGCGCCGAAGGCTGCCGGGCCGAAGCAGCGCCGCTTTCGCGCCGGCCGGCTCGGGCTCGCCGTGCTCTTGTGTCTCGCCGGCGGCGCGCTCGCGTTCTACTTGAGCCTGCCGTCGGTCGCGGCGCTCGAGAAGACGAACCCGAAGACCACGGCATTGATCGAAGCGCGCGCCGCCGAAGCGCGCGAGCACGGCCGGGCTGCGCGGCGCAACCAGCACTGGGTGCCGCTCGGTCGCATCAGTCCCTGGCTCGTCAACGCGGTGGTCAACAGCGAGGACGCCCGCTTCTACCTGCACGACGGCATCGACCCGATCGAGATCGGCAGGGCGGCGGAGACCGCCTTCGAGCGAGGCCGCCTGGGCCGCGGCGCCTCCACCCTCACCCAACAACTGGCGAAGAACCTCTGGCTCGGCGAGGAACGCTCGCTGTTGCGCAAGCTCAAGGAAGTGGTGCTCGCCCACCGTCTGGAGGCGCTCGGCAAGGACCGGATCCTCGAGCTGTATCTGAACGTCGTGGAATGGGGCGACGGCATCTACGGGGCCGATGCAGCGTCGCGGGTCTGGTTCAAGAAGCCGGCCTCGCAGATCTTGCCTGAGGAGGCGGCCGTACTGGCGGCGATGCTGCCCGCCCCGCGCAAGCGCAATCCGGCGAGGCCTTCCGCGCGGCTGCGGCAGCGGTCGTACGAAATCTTGCGGCTCTTCCAGGTCTACAAGGAGCTGCCGCCCGAAGGGGTGGAGCAGGCGCGAGAGGCGCTTTCGGGCCTGGTCGGCCCGCCCTGACGCGGATCACAGCTCTTGGTGGCCGCGGGCCCTCAGCGGGAGCGCCAGGTGACTTTCTTTTCGTCCGCCGACAAGTCGTTCCACTTCTTGCCCACGAATGAGTCGAGCCTGGCGTCGAAGTTGCCGCCCAGGTCGATCAGCGCGGCGATCGCGCTTTCGCGAAAGTATGGATGCGTGGACGACGGCACGCAGGAGATGCGCACGCCGGTCGAGCCGACGGTGATCTCGAGATCGCTGTCGTCGCATTCGTCGCATTCGATGGTGGCCGACTCACGGACCATCCCGATGTACGGCCAGGCGTGCGCCCCGTCGATGTTGTCCTTCGTCATGCGCGTCTTGATGCCCATCCGGCTGTCAAGCTTGTCCTTGATCTGCTCGAGCTTCGGGGCCGACGCAAACGTCACGTCGTAATGGATGATCGCCATGTCCTAGACCTCCGCTTCCGTAGCGCCCGGCCGATCTTTACGCCTCACGCCGAGCAGATACGAGGTGAT
Source organism: Myxococcales bacterium (assembly GCA_036488495.1). Taxonomy (GTDB): domain Bacteria; phylum Myxococcota; class Myxococcia; order Myxococcales; family 40CM-4-68-19; genus 40CM-4-68-19. The sequence continues at coordinate 29,544 of DASXHM010000160.1, forward strand.
GAAGGGATCCAATTCGCCGTCGAGCACCGCCTCGGTGTTGCCGCTCTCCACGCCCGTCCGCACGTCCTTCACCATCCGATAAGGCGCGAGGACGTAATTGCGAATCTGCGACCCGAAGCTGATGTCGCTTTTCGAAGCTTCGATCTTGTCGCGCGCCTCGTTCTGCTTGCGCAGCTCCAGCTCGTAGAGGCGGCTCTTCAGCACCTTCCAGGCCATGTCCCGGTTCTTGTGCTGGCTGCGTTCGTTCTGCATCGAGACCACGATGCCGGTGGGCAAGTGCGTCATCCGCACCGCCGAGTCGGTCTTGTTCACCTTCTGCCCGCCCGCGCCGGAGCTGCGGAAGGTGTCGATGCGCACGTCCGCCGGGTTGATGTCGATCTCGATGTTCTCGTCCACTTCCGGATAGACGAAGACCGAAGCGAAGGAGGTGTGGCGCCGGGCGTTTCCGTCGAAGGGCGAGATGCGGACCAATCTATGCACGCCCACTTCGGCCTTCAGCCAGCCGAAGGCGTGGTCGCCGCGCGCGATGAAGCTGACGTTCTTCAGGCCGGCTTCTTCGCCCGGCTGGAAGTCGCCGAGCTCCACCTGCCAGCCCTTGCGCTCGCAGAAGCGCGAGTACATGCGGAAGAGCATCGAGGCCCAGTCTTGCGACTCGGTGCCGCCCGCGCCGGCGTTGATCTCGACGATGGCGTTCAGGTGATCTTGCGGGCCGCTCAACATCTTCGCGAGCTCGAGCCGCTCGGCCGCGGCGGTGGCATCGCCTACGGCCGCCTTCGCCTCCTGGCGCGCGGCGTCGTCGTTCGCTTCTTCGGCGAGCTCCCAGAGCGCCATCGCGTCCTCGAGCTTCTGCCGCTCGCGGTGGTAGGTGGCCACCGCCAGTTCCAGGCCGCTCTTCTCCTTGGACAGCTCCTGCGCGCGCTTCTGATCGTCCCAAAAGCCCGGCTGCACGCTCTCGCGCTCGATCAGCTCGACGCGAGCCTGTTTGCGTTCGATGTCAAAGCGCCCCCCGAAGCGCATCGAAGCGCTTCTCGAGCTCTGCCAGTTCCGGAGGCAAGTTCGCCATGCGCGGGGTCTAACGCTTTTCCGGGTCTTTGGAAACCTGCTTCTGCTGCGCGAGCTGCCGTTCGAACGCCGTCTCGGTCTTGGTGAGAAACGCCTGGTAGCCGGACGGGTCGATGAAGGGATTCGCACCGCCGCCGCTCGCACCGCCATGCTTCGCGCCGATCAGCCTTCTGCGCTTGCGGTCCAGGTCGAAGAACGACCCGTGCGAGGCGAAGAAGTAGTCGCAGGGCAGCTCGCGGAGGATGTTGAAGGTGCTACGGAAGTTGTCGACGATGTTCGGGTAGGCCGCGTTGCCGACGAGCTTGTACCCGGGCGCCGTCGTGCTGCAGACGAAGACGGCGCTCTTGCCTTCGATGCTGGTGGTGAAGGTGGTGCAGCCTTTGGTGTGTCCGGGCGTCAGGTGCGCGATGAGGGTCGTGCCGCCCAGCTCCACCTGCCCGCCGTCTTTCACGACGACGTCGGTGTCCACAGGCGGGATGCGCGGCGTTCCGTCATCCGGCCCGCCGTTCGCAAGCTCCTGCGCATCCGCCTGCAGCGCAACCAATTTCGCTCCCGTCGCCCGCTTCAGCTCCGCAAGCGCGCCGGCGTGGTCGAAGTGCGCCTGGGTATTGAGCAGGATCTTGACGTCTTCGGGTTTGAATCCGAGCTGCTGGACGTTGCTCAGGATCTGCGGCGCGGAAGCCTCGAAGCCGCCGTCGATGAGGATGAGGCCTTGCGGCGTCGCGAAGAGAAAGGCGCTGATCTCGTTGTGCCCGACGTAATAGAGATTGCCGGCGATGTGGAATGGCGGGACGGGCCGGCCCATCGTCGAAGGCGAAACGTCCAATGCGAACAGCAGCGCGAGCCCGAGAAGCATGGCCATTCTCGTACTGCAATTCCGGGCGCAAACGAAGGGGCAGCTCTTTGCGACTCCGAAAGAGGGGCTCCCCGCTTCATTCGGCGTTGGCGCTGAGGATGCGATCCCCGATCAGGAGCGCGTCCATCACCGGGAGCGATTCGGGCCGCAACTGGCCCGCCACCGTGTAGCGGCCGTCGAGATGCGGCGCTGGCGAATGGCAGAAGAAGAACTGGCTGCCGCCGGTCTCCGGCCCGTTGGTGGCGATGCCCATGGTGCCGCGCAAGAAAGGCAGCGGCGAGTGCTCGTCGGGGATGGCCCAGCCCGGGCCGCCGTCGCCGTCGCCGCGCGGATCGCCGCCCTGAACGACGAAGTCCGGCACCACCCGATGGAAATCGAGGCCGTCGTAGAAGTGCCGCTGCGCGAGCGCTGCCAGGGCCGCGCCGGTCAAGGGTGCGATGTCGGTGTGCAGGTCGACGATCAGCTCGCCGCGCGACGTTTGGATGCGAAGAACGCGCGCGCCGCGCAGCAATTCGGGCGGACGCTGCACCGGGGCGTGATGCACGCCGAGCGCCTCCGCCAAGGCGGCGTTGGCGGTGGGAAGCAGATTCGCAACCGGCCCTGTCAGCGCAACCAGGGCGGTCAGCGCGTCGGATTCGGGATCGCCGGCGGGCTTCGCGCGCGCACCGGCGAGCCGCTGGACGGCCTGCACCGCCGCGGCCTTCGACCCCCCGGCTCCCGGAAGCTTCGCCAACGCTCCCGCTGCATCCTGGACGACGTACGGATCCGGATCCTGCAACAGGCGCCCGAGATCTTCCGCGAACACCGCGCCTGCGGCGCCGGCTGCAGCCGCCCGCACCCGGCCGTCCTGGTCGGCAAACGCGCGCCGGGCTTCGATCTGCAGGCCAAGCTCCGCCGCCAACGCTCCGGCCCGGGCGCGACCGCGCCAATCGTTGCCGCATGCGCGCGCGGTTTCCATCACCTGCTTGTGAACGCGGTCTCGCGCCTGGGCCGCGGCACAGCGCAACGCGGGCTGCGCAAACGTGCTCGGTGCGAGAACGCCCAGGGCCGGAGCAGCTTCCAGCAGCGCCGACAGCACCTGCGGGGACCCATCGGCAAAGTCGATCCGCGCTCCCGGCGCCGTCGCCAGAGCACGCGCCGCTTCCACCCGCACTCGCCAATCGCGGTCGTGGATGGGTAGCTCCGCAGCGGGCAGGCCATGGCGGCCCCAAGCGCGGGCAGCGAGCGCACGGGTCCAGCCGTCGTCAGACGACAGCGCTTGCAAGAGCGCCGCGCGAATCCCGGTCGCCGCCGACTTGGGCAATCGCGAGAGCGCGTACGCCGCGCCGGTGCGTCCGCGCGATGCCGCGACCTGTGCCGCCGCGTCACCGGGAAACACGGCCTTGGTTCGCGCGAGAACGCCGAGCGCGATGCCGGCTTCGTTCGCCGCGCTGCCGTGCAACGCGCGTAAGAGCGCGGCGACGTCGGTCGACCATCGCGCCGCCGCTCGCACCCCGGGACACTCCTGCTCGAGACAGCGGGTGAGCGCGGCCTGGCCGCCGTCGATGCGCCCGAGCGCCCACGCAGCGGTTTCGCTCGCTTCCGGATCGGCGAGGAGCCGCTCGAGAGCGGCGATCGCGGCCGGATCGTCGATGCGCCCGACGGTCAGCGCCGCGCGTCTTCGGCTGTTTGCATCGCTTGCGTGCAGCAACTCGCGCACACGCGGATCGGGTTTGCGCGAAAGCTCGACGCTCTCCAGATCGATCGACGTCGAAGACGCGTCCGATCGAGCCGCGCTCCGAGCGCAACCAGCCACGATCGCAAGAACGACCGCCGGCAGCGCGCGAACGACGCTGCTCTTCACTCGTGCCCGCCAGGATCGCGCTCACCCGCGCGCACCGGCACGGCCAGAACGTTCTCGCGCGGCGGAATCGGGCAGTTGTATAGCGTCGAGAAGGCGCAGCTCGGGTTGTAGGCGCGGTTGAAGTCGAGGACGTACCGGTCGGGCCCGAGCGGCTCCGCGTCGACGTAGCGGCCGACCGGATACGTCTCGTGCCCGGTGGTCTCGTCGCGAAAGAAGATGGAGACCGCGGTCTCACGGGTGCCGGGCTCGAGCAGCCGCAGAGCAGTCAAGGAAAGCTCGTGCCCGCCGAGAGTGAAGCGCAGTTTGCCGAGACGCAGCGCCCGCCGTTTGTTCCCGCGGGTGGAGAGGATGACTTCTTCCTGCGGCGGCTCCCGCTGCAGCGTCGCCTCCACGCGCGCCGACGGGTCCGGATCGAACCAGACCGGAAACGGCCCCGTCGCGAGCCGCGGACTCTGTGGATCGAGGACCACCACCGCGGGAAAGTTCTGGTGCGAAAGCCGCAGCGTGTAGCGGCCCAGGAGCGCGGTGGTGGAAGGTGGAACCTTCCGGCCGTTCAGCTCGAAGCCGTCCGGCAGGGCGCGCAGGGTCGCACGCGGGACCGCATCCAGCTTCACGTCGCAGTCGGGGCCGGTCCCGAAGACGAGCGAATGGCCGACCGCCACGTCGTGCCGCGCCACCGCCGCGAGCGGACTCTTGCGCGGGTCGCGAAACGCGGCGGTCGTCTCCGCACGTTCCTTCAAGAGCGCCTGGACATCGAGCGGCAAGGTCCCTCCCGCGGCGAGGCAGAGCACGGCGATGGCGCAGATCGGTTTCACCTGTACCTCAAATCTTGGGCAGCCGCGGCGGGCGCTTGCCATGGCGGATGGCCCCGCGAAGGGTTTCGTATTCGAGCTCCACTCCCCACCGCGCCGCGCGCAACAAGAGACCCCCGCGGCTCATGTCTCCGCGCCCGACGAACTCGCGGGGAAAGAGCAGCCGGTCCCCGAGCGCCTCCAGAAGCACGTCGGCGTACTTGCCGGTGGCGATGCTCCCGAGCAGCACCACTTCGGAAGCCGCGGCGGCCAGGGTGCGAACGTCTCTTTCGAGGGGCTCGCGGTAGCGCGCATCGGCCAGGTCCACCGGGACTTCTCCCATCTCCCGCAGCTCGGCGGGCGTCACCTGCGCGTCCGGCGGAAGCAGCCCGCGGCCTGGAGCGATGACGAGCGCCGTGCCGAAGGCGCTCGCATAGGCGAGCTTGCCGCGAAAGTAGAGGCCGCTCGCGAACTGGAACAATTCGCCGAGCGGCGCTCCCCGAGCTTGGAAGTCGCGGGCGAGCGCGAAACCGGCCCCGCGGCGGAAGAGGAGCCCCATCCGCTGGCCGCCGGCGCGCGCCGGCGAGAGCAAGAACACTTTCACGCCGCGCAAAGGTAGCACCTTGCTGCTGCGGCGGCGGTAGCATCCGCGGAATGCGACTTGCGCTCCTTCTTCTCGTCCTCGGCTGTGCCGCGCCGAAGCCTGCTTTCGACTCGAGCTCCCGCGCCCCCGCGGACCCGAACGCACGCGCAGACGGCACCGCCGATCTGAATGCCCTCGCCCGCGCCGACTATGCGCAAGCCCGCGATCGCGCGTTCGCCAATGCCGGTCCGGCGCTCTTGGTCGGGCCGGCGCAGATCACCCTCGTCGACGGATCGCGCAGGGTTTCGATGGAGCTCGCGCCAGCCGCTTATCACCAGCTCAAGACCGTCGCCCACCTGGCGCTCGGCATCCATTCGCTCTTCTTCGAAGAGGTGCCGCCGCACGAGAAGTTGCTCGAGCTGCGCGCCGCCACCCTGCGGATGCCCTTGCCCGAACCGCGCCAAAGGCAAGAGCGGATCGTCCAGCTTTCGTTGCGCACCATCGACGACGCACTGGCCGGACACGCAGACCTCGCGGCCTACGAGCGCGAAGTCGCCCCGCTCCTCCTGGACAACGCGGTCGACGCCGCGCGGCTGCAGATCGCCGATCTCGATCGCGCGGTCGCGCAGGTGCGGGCGCGCTTGGGCGAGGCGGGGTTCGCGCGGCTTCACGTCGTGGTGGTGGGCGCACACATGGCGCGGGAGGGCGAGATTTCGCTGCAGTACTTCGAGAAGCTCTTCGGCGAGCGCGAGGGACAGCGCATCGTCTTCGCCGAAGGCCTGTGGGACGAAAAGTCCGAGCTGACGCTGCTCGCCACCCACCTCCTCGACTCCAGCATCGGCGAAGGCTTCTTCCACGACCCGCGCAGGATGCATCGCGATCTGCTCTCGGACGCAGCGGCGCAGGTGCTGCGCGAACGCCGCTGACGCGAGCTCGCGAACCCAAAAGCGGTGGATCCGCGAACTCAATGAAAATCGCGGCTGGCCGTGGACGGCAGAGGCCCTTCCAGCCGCGGGTGCCAGAGCTCGTCGGCGACGATGTGGACGACCCCGCCCTCGATCTGCAGCTTTCCGGTGACGCCGAGAAACGAGCTGGTCCGCGCCACCACCGTGAAGCGCTCCCACACCTTGGGCCAGATGATGGCGTTGACGATGCCGGTCTCGTCCTCGAGGGTCATGAACACGACTCCGGAGGCGGTGCCGGGCCGCTGCCGGCAGATGACGAGGCCTGCGTAGCGGATGCGCTTTCCGTCGCCGAGCGAAGGGACTTCCGCGGCCGACGGCAGTCGTTGCGCCCGCAGCTTCTCGCGCAGGTGCTGCAGGGGATGGCCGCGCGCGCTGTGCGAAGTGGTCCGGTAGTCCCAGAGGATGGTGTCGAGCGGGTGCAGCCCCGAAAGCCGCGGCCGCGCTTCGCTTGCGGCAAGGTCGAGCGGGTCCTTGTGCGTCTTGGCGAGGCCGCGCACGGCCCACAAGGCATCGCGCCGGTTCGGGCAGAACGACTCGAACGCCCCGGCCTCCGCCAGCGCATCCAGCGCATCCTTGGGAAGCTGCGTCCGCCGGGCGAAATCGGGCAGCCCGGTGAACGGGCGCGCCGCCACGATGCGCTCGCCTTCGGCCTTCGACATTCCCTTCACCCAGCGCAAGCCCATCCGCAACGCGGCATCCTCGCCTCCAATGCTGCGGCCTGCGGCCTCCGCCCGGTCGCCAGCGAAGCCGGCTCCCTCGCCTCCAATGCTGCGGCCTGCGGCCTCCGCCCGGTCGCCGGCAGAGCCGGCTCCCTCCAGGGTGCAATCCCAGTCGCTTCGCTGGACGCAGACGGGGCGCACCACCAGCTTGTGGCGGCGGGCGTCCTCGACGATGGTGGCCGGCGAATAGAATCCCATCGGCTGCGCATTGAGGAGCGCGCAGGTGAACTCCGGCAGGTAATGGCATTTCAAATACGCGGTCATGTACGCGATCAGGGCGAAGCTCGCCGCGTGACTCTCGGGAAAGCCGTACTCGCCGAAGCCGCGGATCTGCTGGAACACCCGCTCGGCGAATTCCGGCGCGATGCCCTTCTGGGTCATCCGGGTCACGAGCCGCAGGTGATGCTTTTCAATCCGCCCGGAGCTGCGCCACGCCGCCATGTCGCGGCGGAGCTGATCGGCTTCACCGGGAGTGTAGTCGGCGGCCACCATGGCGAGCTTCATCACCTGCTCCTGGAAGAGCGGGATGCCGAGGGTCTTTTCCAGGATTGGTTTCAACGACGGATGCGGATACTCCACCTTCTCCTCGCCCGCCCGCCGCCGCAAGTACGGATGCACCATTCCGCCGGTGATCGGCCCCGGCCGGACGATCGAGACCTGCACCACCAGATCGTAGAAGGTCTTTGGCTTCAGCCTGGGCAGCATCGACATCTGCGCGCGGCTCTCGATCTGGAACACGCCTACCGTGTCGGCCGCGCGGATGTCTTCGAAGGTCTTCTCGTCGTCGTGCGGCAGCCCGCCCATGTGCAGCTTCTCGCCGCGATGCTTTTCGATCAGCCGGAAGGCGAGGTCGGCGAGGGTCAAGGCGCCCAGCCCCAACAGGTCCACCTTGAACAGTCCCAGATCCTCGACGTCCTGCTTGTCCCATTGGATGACGGTGCGTCCCTCCATGGTGGCGTTCTCGATCGGGACCAGATCGTGCACCGGTTCGTGCCCCAAGAGAAAGCCGCCGGGATGGATGGAGAGGTGGCGGGGAAAGCCGAGCAATTCGCCGCCGAGCTGAAGCAGCAATTCGTTCTGGCGGATGGCCGGGTCGAGCCCGACGGCAAGGAGCGCGTCGGCCGGAAGTCCGCCGTACTGATCGAGGATGCGGGCGGTGCGGTCGAGCGTGGTCTCCGCCATTCCCAACGCCTTCCCCACGTCTCGCACTGCCGAACGCGGGCGGTAACGGACCAGGTTCGCGACCATCGCCGCCCGGTCGCGGCCATATTTTGAATAGACATGCTGAATCACCTCCTCGCGGCGCTCGTGGGCGATGTCGAGGTCGATGTCGGGCGGCTCCGCCCGCTCGCGGGACAAGAAGCGCTCGAAGAGGAGGCTCATCTTCACCGGGTCGACGGCGGTGATGCCGAGGCAGTAGCAGACGATTGAATTCGCCGCCGAGCCGCGGCCCTGGCAGAGGATCTCCTTCTCCCAGCAGTAACGGACGATCTCGTGCATGGTCAGGAAGTAGCCGCCGTAATCCAGCTCCTGGACGAGCTGCAGCTCCTTCTCGATCTGCGCGCGCGCTTCTTCGGGCAGCACCTGGCCGTACCGTTCGCTGGCGCCGCGATAAGTGAGCTCGCGCAGCCACTCCGACGACGAGAGCCCGTCCGGCACCGATTCCGCCGGATAGCGATAGCGAATCTGGGAGAGGTTGAAGGTGCAGCGCTCGGCAACCTCCAGGGTGCGGGCGAGGGCGAGCGGCTCGTCGGAGAAGAGCAGCTCCATGGCGCGCGGGTGCTTCAAGTCGTGCTCGGCGTTGGGACGCAGCCGGGTTCCCGCGTCGTCGAGCGAACAGCCGTGGCGGATGCAGGTCAGGACGTCCTGCAACGGCCGCCGCGCGGGCGAGTGGTAGAGCACTTCGTTCGCTGCCACGAGCGGCAGCCCGAGTCGCGCGGCCCGCTCGCGCAGGCGGCGTTCTTTAGGGACTTCGTCGGCCCTCCGGTGGCGCAACAGCAGGGCATAGGCGCTGCCACGGAATGCATCGATGACGTCGGCCGCTCGGACCGGATCGCTTCCAACCGATGGCTGGCCAGAAGCTTCGGGCGCAGAGAGCGCATCTGCCCAGAGCAGGACGAGCCCCTTGGCGTGGGCGCAGACTTCGTCGACCGACACCGCGGACTCGCCCTTGGCGCAGCGCAAGCGCCCCTTGGTCAAGAGCCGGCAGAGGTTCCGGTAGCCGTCGTGATCCTGCGCGAGCAGCACCAGTTGCCCGAGGTCCGTCACCGTCACTTCCGCGCCGACGATGAGCGGCTGGCCCATCTCCCGCGCGCGCACGTGGGCGCGGACGATCCCGTACAGTCCGTCGCGGTCGCTGATGGCGAGAGCGCGCAGGCCGTGCAAATGCGCCTGATCGACGAGCTCGTCCGGGTGGCTCGCGCCTTCCAAGAAGGAGAAGTTCGACTTCACGTACAGCGCCGCGTAGGTCATTCGACCGACCCCTGGATGAACCACTGCCTCCGAGCGCGGTCGTAGAAGAGCCACAGGCATTCGCCCCGGCGGGTGTCGGCGAAGCCGTAGTCGCGTGCCGGCGCATCGGGAAGCTGCGCTGGCTGTGCGGCCTGGTCGCGCGCCTTCGGGTACTCGTCGTGAAGCAGCTTCGGCAGCGCGGCCACCGCCGCCGGATGCGCAACCCTCGCTGCACCAGCATTCGCCTGCGTCGCTTTCGAACGGCGAGCGTCATCCTTTTTTGGGTCAGCCTTTTTTTGGCGCTCCGCCGCTGCGCGGCTCCGCTTGTGCGGGGGTTCCACCCCCGCAACGCCCCCGGGCACCGCCTCGGCCCGCTCCACATCCGCCCGCACCGCATCCGGCTCTCCAACGTCCGCCGGCACCGCGTCGGGCTGCACCGCCTCCGACCGCTCCGCCTCCGCCCGCACCGCATCCGGCCGCGCCCACCAACCTCCCGACGCAAAATACGGCCCCTGAAACCGCAGCACCGAGCCGTGCTCGAGCCCAGAAATGAGCCACCCGTCGTTCCTCAGATTGCCCACGTTCCCGCGCGCCTCGACCGGCAGCGGCGTCGAGCGAATGCGCCGGATCAGCACCCGCGGAAGTCCGGTGCGCGGCTGCGCCGCGGGAAGCTTCGTCAACGGTTCCCAGGAGAACTGCGCCTCGGGAAGATGCCCGTCGCGCAGCACCGCCTTGCGCACCGAAGCTTCGCCCAATTCAGCCCGAAGCTGCGCCAGCGCTTCTCCGGCGGCGTGCAGATCGCGGCGCGGGCCCTGGAGGAACAGCGCCACTTGCGAAGCCCGGGCCGGCACCGTTTCGGCCACGAGGCCGATGCCCATCACCGCCGCGCGCGCCGGGCACGACTCGAGCCGGAGCTGCACCAGCCGCAAGAGGAGGCGCTCGTCCAAGGTGGGCTCGGCTGGTTCGAGCCGCTCGCGCTGTTCCCCAAAGGCGCGGCTGTAGGAGAGGACGACCACGAGCGCACGGAGCGCGAGCTTCCGCTCGGCGAGCTTCGCGAGCAGCGCGTGCAATTCGCGCTTGAGGAGGAACAGGAGCCGCGTCGCGTCCGCCTCCGGATCGTCGAGCTCGCAGCGCACTTCCAACGGCGCCTCCGGATGCTGCGCCTGCAGCGGATCCCAACGGCCGCCCGCCGCCAGCTCGTGCAATCGGAACGCCTCGCGCCCGAAGCGCAAGAGAACGCCGGACGCCGGCAGCGCCAGATACCCGCCCAGCGTGTCCACGCCGAGCCGCAGCACGGCGTCGCGCAGCTCCGCGCCCAAGGAGAGCCGGTCGAGCGGCACCGCGTGCGCGGCCTTGCGCTCGGCATTGGCATCGCGAAACACCGACAGCTTCGGCGCTCCGCGGGCGACCGCGTAGGTGGCGAAGCGCGAGAATCCGACCGCCACCCCGGCGGAAAACCCGGCCTCGCGAGCAGCCTGCAAAATCGCCCTTCCCCAGGCGCTTGCCGAGGGAAAGATCTGCCGCAGGCCGTCGCCCGACAGCCAGAACACGCCTGGCTCGGAGCGGCATGGCTCGACGTCGGGCGACAGCGCCCGCAGCACCTGCGCGAACCGCTCCACCGCAAGGTCGATCTCCGCCGCGGCCACGACGCCCGCGCGCAACTCCGCGCACAGCGAAAGCGCCTCGCCATAGCGATTGCCGGGCAGGATTCCTTCCGCCCGCGCGCGCTCGCACACCCAGAGGACGCGCGCCTGCGGCTTGTCCTCTTCGACCACCACCGTCGGAAACCGCGCGATCGTGTCCGCGCCGGCGGTCTTTTCACTGCCGGCCGCAGACCCCATCCGCCTGCGCAAGAGCTGCAGCGGGAAGGCCGGCAGATCAACGCAGGCCATCCGGTCCAAGCATCACCTCTTCGTGAACCCATCCGGGGCCGCGGCGTTTGTCCTTCAGCGCCGTCAGCGTCACCCGGTACAGCATGTCGCCCGCCTGCGATCTGCGCGGCTCAGCCCGCAGCGACACCATCGACCCGACCGACGGCGCGCTGGCGGGCTTCTCGGTGAGCAGCACCACCGCGGCGTCGTGCTTCAGGGCGAGCGCGGTCAAGCGTCCTTGCAGCGCGATGGAGATGTCTGGGTCCTTGCCGGCATCCACCACCACGAGCCCGAACGCGCCTGAGCGAAAGAGCCGCGCAGCGCTCCGCGCCGCCGCCGAAGCGGAAGGAGCGAACACCACCGGCAGCGCCTCCAGATCGACGCCGAAGCGCATCAGATCGGGTGGAAAGAACGTGGAGTCAGGCAGCGTCACCCAGGCGCACGGCTCCCCCGCCGCCTGTGCCTCGAGGACGAGCGTCGCCGCGGCCGAAAGCCGGCTCGTGCAGCCGCGGCCGGAGATCTCCACCATCCGCCCGGTGAGCTCGTCCCGGCAAAAAGGCGAGACGCCCGGGACAGCCCGAAGCGGGGCAACCGAAGCCATGCCGGCATACTAGACATTTGTTCAGGACAGATCCACCAATGCTACGCGCTTTCGCGCTCCGCCCGTCGCCGGCAAAGCCGGCTCCTCCACCACGAATGCCTCGTGCAACCGCGCGAATCCGTCCCTACCCTTGTGTCCATGAACGCCAAAGAGACGGCCGCCCTCGCGGGGTTCGGTGCGCTCACGGCCGGCGCGGCGGCCATCGCGACCCGCGCCACGCAAAAGTCGCTCTACCCTTGGTACGTCGAGCTGAAAAAGCCGCCCTTCCAGCCGCCGCGGCAGGCGTTCGCGCCGGTGTGGACCGCGCTCTACGGCCTCATCGCCATGGCGGGCTTCCGCCTCTGGCGGGCGAAGAAGTCCCCCCGCCGGACGGTGGCGCTCTCCTTGTGGGGCACGCAACTCGCCGCCAACGCGGCCTGGAGCTGGCTCTTCTTCCGCAAGCACCGCGGCAAGGCCGCCCTCGCCGACATCGTCGTATTGGAATCCCTGATCGTCTCTGCGCTCGTCTCCGCCATCGAGGTGGACGCCCCCGCCGCCACCATGCTCGCGCCCTACGCGGCCTGGGTCGCGTTCGCGGCGGTCCTCAACGAAGAGATCGTCCGGCGCAATCCTCCGACGGCGTTCGCCGCGCATCCCTGAGCGCTACTTCTTCAGCCGCTCGAGCAGGAACTTCTTCAGCGCCCGCGCTCCGTAGGTGAGCGACGCCTCGCCCCGGTGGGCGAGCGCGACGATGCGCTTCGGCGCGTCCCGCACGTCCACCACCTCGCAGAGCCCGCCCTGGTGATCGCGCAGCATGATGGCCGGCAAAAGCGCGACGCCCACTCCGCGCTCGACCATCCGCCGCTGGCTCTCCGCGTGATCCACTTCCAGGCCCACCCGGAGCTCCTGTCCGCTCGCCTCCGCCGCCGCCCGAAGCGACGCTTCCGCCGCCGACCCCGGAACCACGATCAGCGTCTCGCCCGTCACCTCCGAGAGCAAGACCGGCTTGCGCGCGCGCGCCAGCCTGTGCCCGCGCGGCACCACCAGCCGGAACGGCTCGCTCCACAGCTTCTGCGAGACGAGCTCGAGCCGGTGCAGCGGCAAGGTGGTGATCACCAGGTCCAATTCGCCTTCCGCGACCTTCTCCTCGAGCGCCGGCGCATGCGCCTCCGCCAGCCGCAGCCGCACCTCCTTGAACTCGAGGACGAACGCGCCCATCACCTCCGGCAAGGCATACGCGCCGACCGTCGGCAAGACGCCGAGCGCGACCGGCCCGCGCGGGAGGTGGGCAAGCTCGTGCAGCTCTTCCGAACCCTGCCGCAAGACCGCCACCGCCTCCCGTGCCCGGGAGAGAAAGCGCGCTCCGCTGTCGGTGAGCGCAACTCCACGCGGCGTCCGCACCAGCAGCTTCGCGCCCAGCTCCTCCTCGAGCGACTGGACCTGCCGCGACAAGGTCGGCTGCGAAAGCCCCAGCCGATGGGCGGCCTCGGTGAAGGTGCGCCGCTCGGCGAGCATGACGAAGGCGCGGAGCTGGTCCAGGTTCATGCGGGTAGGATATGCGAATTTCGCATGAAGAACATTCCCTAAATGCGCTTTTGGAATCACGGTGCGAAGGCTAGCTTGGCAGGTCATGAAAGCCAGCCGCAAAGTTGCCACCGCTGCCGTCCTCCTCGGGCTCGTGATCAGCGCATTCGAGGGCACGGTGGTGACGACCGCCATGCCCACCATCACGCAGGCGCTCGGCGGCAGCTCACTCTACGCTTGGGTCTTCACCGCCTTCCTTCTCGCCAGCACGCTCGGGGTGATGGTCTCGGGAAAAATGGGCGATCAACTCGGCCGCAAGCCCACCTTCTTGGGCGGCGTGGTGCTCTTCCTGGCCGGCTCCGCCCTCTGCGGCGCCGCGCCCAGCGTGCCCTGGCTGATTGCCTTCCGCGTCGTCCAGGGGCTCGGCGCGGGCGCCATCCAGCCCACCACCATGACCATCGCCGCCGACCTCTACACGCTGAAGGAGCGCGCGGTGGTGCAGAGTGTCTTCACCGGCGTCTGGGGGCTCGCCAACGTCCTCGGCCCGGTCATCGGCGGATTTCTCGTCGTCCACGCCTCCTGGCGCTGGGTGTTCTTGGTCAACGTTCCGGTCGGTGTCCTCGCCGCCGCGTTGCTCGCGGTGAGCTACGACGACCCCCCTCGGCGCGAAGGGGCGCGCGTCGACATCGTCGGGCCCCTCCTCTGCGGCGCCTCGATTGCCGCGCTCCTGGTCTCGCTCGGACAGGACGTCTCGCACGGGCTGCGGCTCGCGCTGTTCGTGGGCGGCCTCGCGGTGGGCGCGCTCTTCTTCCGCGAGCAGCGCCGCTCGACGACGCCGGTCCTGCCGCTCGTCTACCTGCGCGATCGCACCGTGCAATCGGGACTCCTCGGCGGCGCGGTCGCCGGCGCCCTCCTCTACGCCACCACCACCTACGTTCCTTTGTGGATGACCTCGCACGGCTACAGCGCCATCCTGGCGGGCCTCGCGCTCGTGCCCATGCTCGCGGGCTGGGCCATCGGTTCGGTGTTCGGCGTCAAGGTCCTGATGCAGGGCGGAATGCGCGCGAGCGTGGGCGGCGGCTTCGCGCTCTCGGCGGTGGGCGCCATCCTCTTGACGCTCGTCGTCGGCACCCACCAGCACGTGGGCTTCGTCTTCGGCGCGCTCGCTGTCCTCGGGCTCGGCCTGGGTCCGGCGGCGAGCACCGCCACCATCGGTCCGCAGAGCGTCGTTCCCTGGAGCGCGCGCTCGGTCGTGACCAGCGCGGTCTACTCGACGCGCATGCTCGGAGGCGCCATCTGCATCGCGCTCCTCGACCTCTGGCAGGCCTCGCCGTCCTTGCAGGTCATGCTGCTCGCGCCGGTCGCCATCGTGGGCGGCCTCCTGCTCCTCAACGTGGCTCCGGCGGACCGCATGGGCGATGAAGTGCTGGACCTGGCCGCGGTCGAATAAGGACCAGGACGAAACGGGTGCACCCAACCCGCCGGCAATGCGACCTACGCGGCGTTGCCGAGCAAGCCCCACTCGGCGGCAAGCCTGACCAGGTCCACCGCCGAATGCGCCTTCAGCTTGTGCAGGATCCGCGCGCGGTGCGTCTCCACCGTGCGCGGGCTGATCGACAGCTCTTCGGCGATGGCGCGGCTGCAGCGTCCGATGATGGTGAGGTCGAAGATCTCCCGCTCCCGCGCCGTGAGCAGGTCGAGCGGCCGGTTCCTGCGCCCGATCCGCACCGGGATTGCTCCCGCTTCAGGCGACAGGTAGGAGCCGCCGCGCGCGACCTCGCGCACCGCCGCGAGCACTTCGTGCGCCGGCTGATCGGTCGAGGCGCAACCGCACGCCCCCGCCTCGAGCACGTCGGACACTGCCGGCGTCTCGCCGGGCGTGCTGAGCGCGAGGACGCGCAGATCGGGAGCATCTCGCAGGAGCTTGCGCACCACCGAAATGCCCGATTCGCCCTGCACCGCGAGGTCGATCACCACCACGTCCGGCCGCGCCGTGTGGACCGCTGCCGGCGCTGCCCGCCCGACGGTGGTGGCGGCGGCGACGCGCAAGTCGTCGGTGGCCCCGATCACCGCGCAGAGCGCGTCGAGAAAGAGCCGGTGCCCGGCGATGACCGCGACCGTATACGAAGGCCCCATGCAATCGATGAACAGCGTCCTTGCCGATTCAGTCAAGTGGTAGGAGGTAGCCATGAAACCGTCTTTGGAAGGCAAGGTCGCAGTCGTCACCGG
>DASXHM010000165.1:0-3790 GCA_036488495.1 Myxococcales bacterium
AACCAAGCTTCACTCTCGCGGTCGTCCGCTTGCCGCCTTGCCCGGACGGGGTGGACGAGCACCTCCTTCGCTCTTCCGCATCGCCTCTTCCACGATGGCCGCGGCGATGTCGAGGCCGGTCGCGCGCTCGAGCCCTTCGAACCCCGGGCTGGAGTTGAGCTCGAGCACCGTCGGACCCTCGCTCGACTCGAGCAGGTCCACGCCGGCGACGTCGAGACCGAGGACCCGCGCCGCCCGCACCGCCGCCTCGGCGTAGCCTTGGGGAAGCTCGACGGCAGACCCCGCTCCCCCGCGGTGCAGGTTGGAGCGGAACTCGCCGCGCTTCGCCGACCTGCGCATCGCGCCCACCACCCGGTCGCCCACCACCAGCGCGCGCAGATCGCGGCCATTCGCCTCGGCGACGAATTCTTGGAGCAGGATCTCCTGACCCAGGTCCCACAGCGTCCCGAGGATCGAGGTCACCTCCGCCTCGCTGTGCGCGATCATCACGCCGACCCCTTGGGTGCCCTGGATGAGCTTCAAGATGGCGGGGAGTCCTCCGACCTGCGCGACCAGGTCCTTCACGTCGCCGCCGCCGCGCGCGAGCACCGTCCGGGGAATGCGCACGCCGGCTGTCGCCAGCTCCTGCAGCGCGGTGAGCTTGTCGCGGCTCTTGGCGATGGCAGAGGCGCCGTTGACCAGCGGGACCTTGAGCGCCTGGAGCTGCCGCACCACCGCGAGGCCCGGAACCGTCACGCTCGCCCCGATGCGCGGAAGCGCGACCGACAACCCCCGCACCTCCCGTCCTTTGTGAAACAGCCGCGGCTCGTTCGCCTCCAGGTGCAGATTGCAGCGCAAGACGTCGATCACCCGGGTGCGAAAGCCGCGCGCCTTCGCCGCCTCGAGCAGCCTGCGCGTCGAGTAGAGCGACTTCTTGCGCGAGAGCACCGCGAGGCAGGGCGCCTTCTTCCGCCTCGGCTTCTGCCGGCCGGCTTTCACGAGAGGAGCCGTTCGACCAGCTCCTGCAGCTCGTCGAGCTCGAACGGCTTGCGCAAGGAAGCGTCGGCCTTCAGCTCGTCCGCCTTGCTGCGCGCTTCGCGGTCGGCGGAGAAGACCGCGATGGGCACCCCTTCGGCGAGCTTCTCTTCGCGGAGCTTTCCGATCAGCGCCCACCCGTCCATGACGGGCATCATCAAGTCGATCAGCATCAGATCCGGCCGCTTGTGCTGCACGCGTTCGAGTGCGGCCGCGCCGTCGCGCGCCTCCTCCACGCTGTAACCCCACTCGCGCAGCACCTGGCCGGTCGCCTCGAGGATCTCCGGATCGTCGTCGACGAGCAGGATGACGCGCTTGGGCCCGTCCCGCGGTTCCCCGGCGAGCGGCAGCGAGAAGGTGAAGGTCGAACCCTTGCCCACTTCGCTCTCCACCTCGAAGCGCCCGCCGTGCTGGACGACGATCTCGTGGCTGACGAAGAGGCCGATGCCGAGGCCGCCGAAGTTGCGCGCGCTCGCGTTTCCGGCACGGAAGAAGCGTTGGAAGAGCCGCTTTTGCTCGTCGGCGGGGATGCCGATGCCGGGATCCTGCACGGACACCCGCGCCTCGCCGGAGCGCCGCTCGGCGCGGACGGCGATGCGGCCGCCTTCGGGGCTGTATTTGACCGCGTTTTGCAGCAGGTTGACGAGCACTTGTTCGAGCCGCGCCCGGTCGCCCATCACCGCCAGCTCCCGCGCCGCGGGCTGGTAGACGATCTCGTGGTTGCGCGTCTGGGCGCGCGCATCCGCCACCACCTGTTCCACCACCTCGCCGAGCGCGACGCGGGCGAAGGAGAGCTGGGCGCGGCGCGATTCCAGGCGGGAGAGATCGAGCAGGTCTTCGACCAGCCGGGAGATGCGGGTGACCTGCCTGCGCGCCTTGCCCACCACGTCCAGATCGACCGGCTGGTTCTGCAGCGCGCGCCGCTCGATGGTCTGCAGGTACATGAGGAGCGGCGTCAGCGGGGTGCGCATCTCGTGCGCCGCGACGGTGAGGAAGTCGCTGCGCTGCCGATCGAGCGCGCGCGCTTCGGTGACGTCGGCGTAGCTGAAGATGCGCCCGAGGTACGCGCCCGCCGCGCTGACCACCGGCGCGGTGGCGCGCACGAGGGTCCGCTTGCGCGGGAAGATCACCTCGATCTCGTCGACCGTGCGCGCCGTCCGGTCGCGAAAGACCTCGCGGATCCGGTCCAGCATCGGACCGCGCGGCTGATCGAAGCAGGGGGCGAGGTGCAGGCCCACCTCCTCGAACGTCTGCCCGGACAGCTCGGCCCAGCGCGCCCCGAAGAGCTCCTCCATCTGCCGGGAGGCAACCCGCAGCCGCCCGTCGACGTCGAAGAGGACGATGCCGTTCGGCCCCGCGTCGAGCACCGCGAAGAGCTCGGCGGCGCGCGCTTCCGCGTCCTCCCGCGCCGCGCGGTGGCGATCGCGCTCGTCGGCGATGAGCCCGACCAGCCTCGCGTTGCGCACCGCCAGCGCCGCGCGTCCGGCGAGCGAGAAGGCGAAGTCGGCGTCGTCCTCGGTGTACCTGCGGCCTCCGCTGCGCGTCCCCACCAGGACGAGCTGCCCGAGGGGCTTCGCGGCATCGAACATCGGCGCGATCAACACCGAGGTCATCCCGAGCTGCAGGTACAGATCGAGAAGCTCCGGCGAGGGGAGGCTCGTCTTCAGCATCTCCTCGGTGATCTGTTCGACCACGATGGTGCGCTTCTGCACCAGCGCATTGCGTTCGGGATTTTCGTCCCAGCGCCTGGGCGGGACCAGCGCGTTCAGCTTGTCGCCGATCGCTCGCTGCACCGGATCCGGATGCCACACCGCCACCTGTTCGAGCTTCTCGTCCTCGCGGACGAGCGCGAACGCGCACCAGTCGCCGAGCTCGCCCACCACTTTGTGGACGATGCGGCGCAACGGCTCCACCACGTCCGAGCCGACGTAGTCGAGCAGATCCCGCGACACTTCCGAGAGGAGGCGCTGCCGCCGCTCGGCCATCAAAAGCTTCGCGCGCTCGCCTTCGCCGGCGGGCTGTGACCGATCGTCGGTGGCTGCCACCGGCCGATGCGTATCTCGCGCGGCGCGTTTTGCAAGTCTTCGCCACCCGCTTCGTCTCTCGTCTGTTATCTTGCGCGCCCCATGGCGATGACGCCCGAAACGGTTTCTGCCCACGGCCTTTCGCCCGAGGAGTACGAGCGGATCCTGAAGGCGCTCGCCCGGGAGCCGAACCTGGTCGAGCTCGGCATCTTCTCCGCGATGTGGAGCGAGCACTGCTCCTACAAGTCGAGCCGGCGCTTCTTGAAGAAGCTGCCCACCAAGGGCCCGCGCGTCCTGCAGGGGCCGGGCGAGAACGCCGGCGTCGTCGACGTCGGGGGCGGCCTCGCGGTGGCGTTCAAGATGGAGAGCCACAACCACCCGAGCTACATCGAGCCGTACCAGGGCGCGGCGACCGGCGTGGGCGGCATTCTCCGGGACGTCTTCACCATGGGCGCGCGGCCGATCGCTTCTCTGAATGCGCTCCGCTTCGGCGACCCTTCGCACCCGAAGACCGCCCGGCTCCTCGAAGGGGTGGTGGCGGGCATCGCCGGCTACGGCAACTGCATGGGCGTCCCCACCGTCGGGGGCGAAGTGGCGTTCGACGAATCGTTCAACGGCAACTGCCTCGTCAACGCCTTCACCTTGGGCGTCTTGAAAGCCGACCGCATCTTCAAGGGCACCGCGAGCGGCGTCGGCAATCCGGTCATCTACATCGGCGCCCGCACCGGCCGCGACGGCATCCACGGCGCCAC
>DASXHM010000219.1:0-31845 GCA_036488495.1 Myxococcales bacterium
CCGAGAAATCCCACGCCGGCCGCTTCGCCAAGGGCCTGCAGCAGGTCGCGGCCGAAGGCTGAAGAAAGCCCGTCGCGTACCGACCTGCGCGCAATCTGTCGCGCACCGAAGTGCGCGAGTCTGTCGCGCACCGACGTGCGCGCAGTCTGTCGCGCACCAAAGTGCGCGCAGTCTCATAGCGTCCGGTGTCCCTCTGGGCGCTCGGACACCGGACACCAGGAGGCAACGACACGTGAAGCTGCCCATTGCCGAGCAGGACTTTTCCCACGACGTCCATGGGATGGCGTACGACAATCCCCAGTTCTGGGACGAGCCGCACCTGGAGACGGAGCTCCACCGGGTCTTCGAGATCTGCAATGGATGCAGGCTCTGTTTCAATCTCTGCCCGAGCTTCGACGTCCTCTTCCGCCGCATCGACGCGCTCGATCCGCACCGCGAGGAAGCGGAAGGGAAGCACATCGAAGCGGGCCGGGTGATCGAAGAGCACGAGGCGGCGGAGCTGCTCAAGCACGTCACCGTCGCCACCGAAAACCCCGTCTCGCTGCTCCAGGCCGAAGACAACGAGCGGGTGGTCGAGCTCTGCTACGAGTGCAAGCTCTGCTTTCCCAAGTGCCCGTACGTGCCGCCGCACGAGTTCGCGGTCGACTTTCCCAAGCTGATGCTGCGGGCGAAGATGATCTGGGCGAAAGAAGACGGCATCGCGTTCCGGGAGAAATTCTTGGGCGCGACCGACGCGGTGGGCAGCGTGATGACGAAGATCGCGCCCTTCGCCAACGCCGCCGCGCACAACAAGTTCAATCGGATGCTGATGGAACAGACCCTCGGCATCCACCAGGATCGGCAGCTTCCGCCCTATGCCGACGAGAGCTTCATGACCTGGGCC
This sequence comes from Myxococcales bacterium, assembly GCA_036488495.1. Taxonomy (GTDB): domain Bacteria; phylum Myxococcota; class Myxococcia; order Myxococcales; family 40CM-4-68-19; genus 40CM-4-68-19. The sequence goes on from DASXHM010000219.1 coordinate 884, forward strand.
CATCGCCGGGCGCCGGTCGCTCCTGGCGACACCAAGGTCGCGCTCTTTGCCACCTGCTTCGTCAACTACAACGATCCCAGGATCGGCAAGGCGGCGGTGGACGTGCTCGAGCGCGCCGGCTGCGCGGTCGACTGCCCCGAACAGGTCTGCTGCGGAATGCCCAAGCTCGACGGCGGCGACATCGAAGGAGCGCGCAAGCTCGCGCGCAAGAACCTCGAGACGCTGCTTCCGGCCGTGCGCGCGGGCGCGAAGATCGTCAGCCCCGGACCGTCCTGCACGCTGATGCTGAAGACCGAATACCCCGAGCTGGTTCCGGGCGAAGAGAGCAAGGAGTTCGCGGCGGCGGTGGTGGACCTGTCCGACTTCGTCCTGCAACAGGCGCGGGCGAAGAAGCTGCCCAAGCCTCCGGCGGGCGCGGTCGGCAAGGTCGCGTTTCACGTCGCCTGCCACAACCGGGTGCAGAACTTCGGCTATCGCGGGCGCGACCTCTTGAAATGGGCGGGCGGCGACGTGACGCTCGTCGACCGCTGCTGCGGCATGGACGGCACCTGGGGCATGAAGGCCGAATTCTTCGAAGAGAGCCTCAAGGTCGCCGAAGGAGCCGCCCGCAAAGTGGACGCCGCCGAGCCTGCGGTGGTGTCGAGCGACTGCCCGCTCGCCGGCATGCAGCTCACCCAGAAGACCGGCCGCACCTCGTATCACCCGGTGCGCATCCTACAGGCTGCATATTCGGACGAGCCGCTGCGGTCGCCAAAGCCCACGTCCGACGGAGACGACGAGTGAAGCAACTGACTGCCAGCGATCTGTGGCCCCTGCCCGTGTACGAAGGCGTTCGTCCCCAGTTTCGCGCCGAGGTCATCGAAGCGAAGAAGCACCGCCGCGTCAGCGTCGGCCCGTTCATGACCTTCATCTTCGAAAATCGGCTGACGGTGAAGTTCCAGGTGCAGGAGATCCTGCGCATCGAGAAGATCAAGGACCCCGCGCAGGTGGCGGAAGAGCTGGAAGGCTTCAACACCATGCTGCCCGGACCGGGCGAACTGTCGGCGACGCTCCTCGTCGAGCTGACCGGGCCGGACGAGGCCGTGAAGGCGCAGTTGCAGAAGCTGTACGGGCTGTCGAAGCACATCTGGCTGGAAGTCGGCAAATGGCGCATCGCCGGCGAGGTGGAGCCGGGCCGCGAGGAGGAGGCGCGCGGGGCGGCCGCCGTCCAATACCTGCGCTTCAAGGTCCGCGACGCCGCCGCGCTCGCGCAGGGCCCCGCCTTTCTCGCGGTGGACCACCCGCAGTACAATCACCGGGTCGAGCTGCCGGACCAGGTCCGGCACTCCTTGTCGCAGGACCTTCAGTGAAGAAGAGCGAAGAGACGGCCCGCTTTTCTGCCTATTGCCGGGAGCACGGGCTCTCGGTGACGGCGCAGCGGCTCGCCATCTTCGAAGCGCTCTCGGCCTCGCGCGAACATCCCAGCGCGGAGCAGCTCCACCGCGCCGTGCAGCGCAGGCTGCCCTCACTGTCTCTCGCCACCGTCTACAAGAACCTGGAGGCGCTGAAGGCCATCGGCGCCGTGGCCGACGTGAACCCGCTCCACCAGGAGGCGCGCTACGAAGCGGCGCTCCCCGGCAGCGGCGCCGGGCGGCCGCACCACCATCTCGTCTGCACCAACTGCAAGAAGGTTCGCGACCTGCACGGCCTTTCCCTCGACCCGTTGCGGCTGCCGGACGCGCAGGGGTTCGCGGTCAGGGCGGTGCGCATCCAGGCGGAGGGGCTGTGCCCCGACTGCCAATAGCGGCTTCTCGATGACGCTCATCTGCCAGGACTCGGTCGGACGCTGCAGCTTCATCGACGTGCTCGAGGAAGCCGCGCTCTTGCATCGGCCGGTCGCGGTCACGCTGCGGGGCGGCGAAAGCTTCATCGACGTGGTGGACGACGTGGTGACCGAGAACCACGAGGACTACGCGGTGTTTCGCTCGCACGAGCGGGTGGCGGTGACCGACATCGAAGCGGCAACCCGCTGCGACCCGCACAAACGGCCGAGCTAGGTGCGCTCGCCGAAGGCGAGTTAGCGCCTACGCTTTTCGCTTTAAGCCAGAGCCATTGCCGCCTGGCGCTTCGCCTTCACGTCCACCCCGTGCCCGTCGGAAAAGACGACGATCGCTCGCGTCCAGGGCCCGGCGGCGCGCGTGGTCGGATGCGCTTCCACCGCGCGGCTGACCAAGGTGAAGATGGCATCGCAGGCGCCGCAGACGCGGTAGTCCTCGGCGGGGATCAGCGGGTACGGCTTCGCCATCGACGGGGCGAAGACCAGGATGACCGACACCGGCGCCGTGAACTGCCCGGTCTTGCGGCACACTCCGCAGGTCAGGGTTGCGTCGTCCGACTTTTCACGTTCCGCCATCAGCCCGCCCTTTCGCCGCCAGCCCCGCGCCTTTCACAGCAAACCGCGTGCCCGGGCGCCGTTTCGGTCTGCCTGCTCGCTTGAATTTCGCGCAGCGATCTGTCACCTCCGGCGTCAAAGACCAGACGGCCGATGGCGAAGATCCTGGAAAAACCCGAATTGCTCGCCCCCGCAGGCGACGAAGACAGCTTGCGCGCCGCGGTTTCGGCGGGCGCCGATGCGGTGTATTTCGGACTGCGCGGCGGCTTCAACGCCCGTGCACGAGCGGACAACTTCGCAGCCGAAGACCTGCCGCGTGTCTTCGATTTTCTCCACTCGAGGAACGTGCAGGGCTTCGTGACGTTCAACACGCTCGTCTTCGATCGGGAACTTCCCGTAGCCGAAGGAGCGCTTGCTCGCATCGCCAGCGCAGGGGCGGACGCCATCATCGTCCAGGACCTGGGCGCCGCGCGCCTGGCCCGGGCGGTCTGTCCGGAGCTGCCGCTCCACGCTTCCACGCAGATGACCATTTCCTCGGCGGAAGCCGCCGCCATCGCCGCCTCGCTGGGCGTGACGCGGGTGGTGCTCCCGCGCGAATTGTCCATCGACGAGATCGCGGCGATGGCGAAGAACACCGAGCTCGAGCTCGAATGCTTCGTCCACGGCGCCCTCTGCGTGAGCTGGAGCGGGCAGTGCCTGACGAGCGAGGCGCTGCAGAACCGGAGCGCGAACCGCGGCCAGTGCGCGCAGAGCTGCCGGCTGCCGTACGACCTGATCGTCGACGGCAAGAAAGCCGCAGACCTCGACGAAGAGGTGAAGTACCTCCTGAGCCCGCGCGATCTCGCGGCCTACGACCTCTTGCCCGAGCTGCTCCAAGCCGGGGTGTCGTGCTTCAAGATCGAGGGCCGGATGAAGGGTCCAGAATACGTCGCGAACGTCGTCGACAAGTACCGGCGCGCGCTCGATGCGGCGCGGGCGATGAAGCCCTATCCGCTCGATGCGCGGGACGAGGAGGAGCTGCGCTACAGCTTCTCGCGCAGCTTTTCGCACGGGTTCTTGAAAGGGTCGAACCACCAGGAGCTCGTGCACGGCCTCTATCCCGGGCATCGCGGAGTGCTGGTCGGGCGCGTCGAGGAAGTCCAGCCGCAGCGGCGGCACGTGCTGGTCCGCGCGGAGGCCAACGCGCCGGAGCTGAAGGCAGGCGATCGCATCCTCTTCGATCAGGGCAACCCGGAAGGCAAACGCGGCGCGGGAGCGGACGCGGCCAACCGGACGCGCAATCCAGATGCGGCTAACCGGACGCGCAAACTAGACGACGAGCCGCGCGGCGGCCTGCATGCGTGCGACATCGTCCAGCCGGGCTTGTGGAAGCTGGTCTTCGGCGGCGCGGGCGAAACGACCCTCGACCTGCGGCTCGTCCGGGTAGGCGACGTGGTGTGGAAGGCGAAGGACGCGGAGCTGACGCGGAAGATGAAGCGCATCGCCGCGCAGGAGCGAAAGCTGTCCGTCTCGCTGTCGGTGCGCGGCGCGCTCGGAACGCCGCTCGTGGTGGTGGCGCGGGACGAGCTTGGCCGCGAGGCGCGCGCACAAAGCGCGATGCCGCTCCAAGAGGCCCGGGGAAAGCCGCTGCACGAGGGGCTTCTGCGCGAGAAGCTCGGCGCCTTCGGCGAAACCGGCTTCGCGCTCGGGAAGCTCACCCTCGAGCTGGAAGGCGCGCTGGCGCTGCCGCCCTCCGAGCTGAAGCGGCTGCGGCGAATCCTTACCGAGCAGCTTTCGGCCGCCAGCCGCGCCGAGACTCCGCGTCACGTCAGCCAAGGCCATGCTCCGGACCTGATCGTCCCGCCCTTGGCGGCGAGCGACAGTCCGCACGAACCGCTCCTGATTCCGCTCTTGCGCACGCTCGATCAAGTGGAGGTCGCGCTGCGGCTCGGCTTTCATGAAGTGCAGCTCGACTTCATGGAGCTGGTCGGGCTCGGCGTCGCCTGCGAGAAGGTGCGGGCGGCGGGGGCGCGCCTCGTGGTGGCGACGCCGCGGGTGCAGAAGCCCGGCGAGGAAGGCTACGACAAGCGCTTCGAACGGCTGCGCCCGGACGGCATTCTCGCCCGCCACCTCGGGGCGGTGGAGCATTTCCGCAAGAACCAGCACACCGAGACCGTGCATGGCGATTTTTCGCTCAACGCGACCAACGCCCTGACCGCGCGCACCCTGCTCGGCCTCGGCCTTTCCACGCTCACGCCCGCCTACGATCTCGACCTCGCCCAGCTCCTCGACCTCTGCCGCGGAGTTCCGGCGCAGCTCTTGGAAGTGACGCTGCATCAGCATCTGCCGCTCTTCCACAACGAGCATTGCGTCTACGCGCACCTGCTCTCGGACGGCCGCGACTTTCGCGATTGCGGGAGGCCGTGCGAGAGCCACCTCGTGGAGCTGCGCGATCAGCTCGGCATGCAGCACCCGGTCATCGTCGACGTCGGCTGCCGCAACACCGTGTTCAACGCGCGGGCGCAGAGCGCAGCCATGTGCCTGCCGCAGCTTCTCGATGCAGGCGTGCGCCGCTTCCGCGTCGAGCTGGTGCGCGAGAGCGCCGCCGAAACCGAGCGCATCCTGCTGTCGTACCGCGCGCTCCTCCAGGGCCGGCGCTCGCCGAAGGACGTCATCCGCGAAGTGGGCGCGCTCGAGAAGTACGGCGTCTCCGCGGGGACGCTCGTGGTCGTGACGCAGCCGCACGCGTGACGCAGGTCGCGAGCAGCAACGCAAACAGTCACGGCCGGAAGCGACGCGGGCGCACGCGCGCTCTGGGGCGCGCAGGCCGCGGCGGTCAGGGCCTGCCTGGCTGTATGCGCAAATGATTATACGCCATTGATTGATTCTTTTTCCCTGCGCATTCGAATACGCGTAGCGAACGCGATTGCGCGTCGCTCTGACGACATTTCTTCCCGTTGACGCTCTGGTAAGGACGTCCAAAGTTGAGCGCATACGGGGGAAGCCAATGAAAATCGCGGGTTTGGATTGGGTCGGATTTGTGGCCGAAGCTTGCGTTGAAAATGGAAAGGCGGCTGCGTCGAAGAGCTTCATCGCGCCTGCGCCGGTCGCGGCGCTTTGCGACGTCGAGGCCCGGGACGAGGTGCGGCCGCTGTCGGTGCGCGGAGCGATGAGCGAAGGCGATTCGTCGGTCGAGCTCTACCTGACCGAAGACGGGACCCTCATCCGCCTGGAAAACGCGAACCAGTGCGAACCGCTCCGGTACGCCTGCTTGCTCGAGTAGCTGCAAGGCGCGCCCCTCGTTGCCAGCTTTGAACCCTAGATCTGTGGAGAAGACCAAATGAAGAAGACTGCGGTAGCAATCCTCGCCCTTGGCCTCTGCGCTTGCGGCGGCAAATCCTCGAACGGCAGCGGCAGCACCGGCACGGGCACTGGAACCGGCACCGGCGGCGGCCCCGATGGCGGCCCGGCGGCGACGGTCACCATCCAACTCAACCTGGTTGGCGCCGGAACCGGGCGGGTCACGTCGCAGCCCGCCGGCATCGACTGCCCCGGAACGTGCGCGATGGCCGTCGCTCCCGGCACGGCCGTTACCCTGACCGCGACGGCGGACGCGACTTCGCACTTCGAAGGATACGGCGGCGGCTGCAGCGGACTGTCTTGCTCCTTCACCGCCGACACCACCACGAAGCCCATCTTCGCCAACTTCACGCCGCTCGTCGTCCAGCCCGGGCAGCACACGGTCACGGTTGCCGTCGCCGGATCGACTGGAACGGTCACCTCGACGCCAAACGGCATCACCTGTCCCGGCGTCTGCTCTGCGCAGTTCGCTGATGGCGCGAAAGTCGCGCTCACTGCCACCTCCACCGCAGGCAACACCGTCACCTGGAGCGGGGCCTGCACCGGAACCGCGGACTGCCTCCTGACGGTCACCGCCGACGCGGCGGTCACCGCCACCTTCGCCGATCCCTGCGCAGGCCTCGTGCCGGCCCTGCCGGACTTCCTCACCGCGACCGGCGGCGTCGCCGGCCCAGGCCTCACCTGCGACGCAGCCGACAGCGACGGCGCGGGCAACGTCTACTGGAACGCGATCGCCCTCGGCGCGCAAGCCACCATCTTCGCGAATGGGACGCGGGTCACCGATCTCGACGCGCAGTTGCCGCTCGCCACGGGGTTCGCCACCATCCTGACGGAGCCTGCGAGCGACGTGAACCACTTCGCGGCCATCGAGCCTGACGGCAGTCACGGCACGGATACCGCCCTGCCCGTCGGGCTCCTCGCCTTCGGCCGCGGGGCTCGGGCTGGCTCGGTCGTGGTGGTCGCGGATTGCGCCGACATCGGCAGCGCTGCGCCGGTCGACTGGCAGATCCTCCACTTCGACGACGCCGCAAAGCAGGTCGGCACTACCGTCACGGTCCCTGGCCAGCCGTGCGCGCGGCCGACTGTACTCGTCGACGACCAGGGCTTGACCTTCGCGATTTACGAAACCTTCTCCGGCATCGGCACGGTCCCCGCCCAACACCTCGCCGCACGCTGGTTCGACGCCGCCGGCAAGCCTGTGACGGATTGGTTCGACGCGGGCGTGGCAGAGCCGGCGCCGCCTGCGCTGTCCCTCGTGCGTCCGCTGATCGGCGGCGGCGTCGCGCTGCGGTTCGACTTGGACTGGACGCAAACGATCCCGAGCGGCAAAGCGCAATTGGTCGCGGCCCCCGCCGCGTTCCCCTCCGGAAAAGACCTGCGCATCGTCGAAGGCGGCAAGGCGTATCTGACCATCCCCGACGCCTCCACGACTGGCACCCTCGATGTGCTGACGCCGGCGGGCAAGGCCTGCGGCGCGGTCACCGAGATCAAGGTCAACCTCGGCGACATCCAGGGGCTCCTCCAGTACTACGTGGGCAAGGACGGAACGCTGATCGGGCTCACCGGCGGCCCGACGCACTGCACGGCGCAGTACTACCCGCATCTCCTGAAGTAGCTCGGCGAAGCGCCGGTGATCGATGCGGGTCGCGCGAAAATCCGCGTGGCCCGCACGCCTTGTCGCGGGTCGTGACAGACGAAAGCTCGCGGCCCACACGTCGCTTGTCTAAAGTGGGTCACGCCGTTATACGTCGCGCGCTCGCACAGGGCCCCGCGGGGTCCACGGAGATCACCGGATGGATGAGTTGAAGTCGAAGGTCGCCCCTGCGGACGGCAAGCTCGCGGTTCTCCTGCCCGGCATGGGCGCGGTCGCCACCACCTTCATCGCGGGAGTGGAGGCGGTCAAGGCGGGGCTGGGCAAGCCGATCGGGTCGCTCACGCAGATGGCGCACATCCGCCTGGGGAAGCGCAGCGAAAAGCGCTGGTCGATGATCAAGGACTTCGTGCCGCTGGCGAAGCTCGAAGATCTCGTCTTCGGCGGCTGGGATCCCATTCCCGACGATGCGTACACCGCCGCAGCCAAGGCAAAGGTGCTCTCCGCGGAGCATCTCGCGCAGTTGAAGCCCGTGCTCTCGAAGATCAAGCCGATGCCGGCCGTCTTCGACAAGAACGTCGTCAAGCGCCTCGACGGCACGCACATCAAGAAGGGCACCAAGCGCGAGCTCGCGAACGCCCTCATCCAGGACATCCGCGGGTTCATGGACAAGAACAAGTGCACGCGCGCGGTGATGGTGTGGTGCGCGTCCACCGAGGCGTATCAACAGCCCGGACCGGAGCACCAGTCGCTGGCCGCCTTCGAAAAGGCGCTCGACGCCGACTCGCAGAACATCTTCCCCTCACAGCTCTACGCGTACGCCGCCATCACCGCAGGCGTTCCTTATTTGAACGGCGCGCCGAACCTCTCCGCGGATTTCCCGGCGATGATCGAGTACGCCGAGAAGAAGGGCGTCGCCATCGGCGGCAAGGACTTCAAGACCGGCCAGACGCTGATGAAGACCATCATCGCCCCCGGGCTGAAGGCGCGCATGCTGGGCATGGAGGGCTGGTTCTCGACCAACATCCTCGGCAACCGCGACGGCGAAGTGCTCGACGACCCGGCCAACTTCAAGACCAAGGAAGTGTCGAAGCTCTCGGTCCTGGAGCAGATCCTCGAGCCGGAGCGCTATCCGGACCTCTACAAGGACCTCTGCCACAAGGTCTCCATCCACTACTACAAGCCCCGCGGCGACAACAAAGAGGGCTGGGACAACATCGATATCGTCGGGTGGATGGGCTACCCGATGCAGATCAAGGTCAACTTCCTCTGCCGCGACAGCATCCTCGCGGCGCCCATCGTGCTCGACCTGGCGCTGTTCGGCGATCTGGCCGCGCGCTCGGGCATGAAGGGCATCCAGGAGTGGCTCAGCTTCTACTTCAAGAGCCCGCAGCACGCGGCAAGCGTGTATCCCGAGCACGACCTGTTCGTGCAGAAGGTCCGGCTCGAGAACAACCTGCGCTACCTGATGGGCGAAGAGCTGATCAATTATCTCGGCTCCGACTATACGAACGAGTAGAAGGCGCGGCGGGCGAGGAGCTTTGGTAGGAAGAGCGCCATGCTCCTCGCGCTGCTGCTCACTCCTCTGACCTTGCATGACGTCCAGGACCGCGCGCGGCACAACGATCCGCGGGCGCAGCAGGCGGTCGCGCAGGTCGAGAGCGCGCAGGGCAAGAAGTCGGAAGCCGACTGGTCGTGGTTTCCCAATTTCTCCACCACCGCATACGTCGCCGGGCCGACGCCGGAGCACCGGCTCAACGGCGGCGACTTGGATCCGCACCCGGCGGACCCGGGCGATCTCACGCCGGGGTCCTCCGCACCCGGCATTCTTCACGGCCAGCTCGGGGCGGTGTTGCACGTGGACGTGCAGGCGCTGTTGCCGCTCTGGACCTTCGGCAAGCTCACCGCCGGCAAGGACGCCGGCGCGCACTACGTCAAGGTCAACCAGGCGCTGCTCCAGCGCGCGCGAGACCAGGCTGCGTTCGACGCGGCGCGGGCGTTCTGGGGCTACCAGACGGCGCGCGACGCGGACGCGGCGGTGCAGAAGATTCGCGACCGTTTAGGAGACGCGCAGAAGACCGCCGCGCAGCTTCTGTCCGAGAAGAGCAACCAGATCGGCAAGTCGGACGCGCTCAAGCTCGACTACCTGGCCGAAGAGATCGAGGCGCAGCACGCCAAGGCGGTGAAGAACCGCGACCTCGCCATCACCGCGCTGCGGCTCTTGATCGGGCTCAAGCCGGAAGAGCCGCTCGAGATCGTGCAGCAGAGCCTTCCCGATGCTCCGGCTGCGCCCAATGCCGACGAAGTCTTGCGCCGCGCTCTCGATCACCGTCCGGAGACGCGGGCCGCGCGTGAGGGAGTTGCGGCGCGGCTCTCGCTCGTCGACCTGGCGCGGGCGCGGCTCTATCCGGACGTGGGCCTCGCCTTCGGCGTGCGCTTCACCGACACGACCAACGCCGACAACCCGTCCGACCCCTTCATCAACAACCCGTACCACGAGAGTTCGGCGTACGTGGCGCTCGGGCTCCAGGGCACCTTCGACATTCCGCAGAAGCTCGCCCGGCTCCATCAAGCCGAGGCCGATCTGCACGAAGCCATGGCGCTGCAGGCAGGCGCGGATTCGCTGGTGCGGCTCGAAGTGCAGCAGGCGCTCGGCGATTTGACCGAGGCGGGCCAGCGCTGGCAGCGGTACGTGAAGCAGGCGCAGATCGGACGGCAGCTCGCTACCCAGGCGTCCGTCGCGTTCGATTCCGGCTTGGGCGAGGCGCGCGAGCTGCTCGAGGACACCATCCTCTTCGCCAGGGCGGACGGCGAGCGGCTGTCGGCGCTGTTCGACGCGCAGGTCGCGTGGGCGGCCTTGGAAAAAGCCTCCGGCGGACCGCTGCAGTAGCTAATTTCCGGAACCGCGCGTGGTACTCGCGCGTCTGTTCGTCAAAAGCCTGCGCGAGAGCGCGGGCGCCAGGAGAACTTCGCGTGACCTCTCTAGCCCTTGCTCTGTTGCTCGCCGCCGCCCCCGCCGCGGGGTCCGCCTCCGCCGCGGTGCACTCCGCGCAGGAGCACCTCCGCACCGCGCTCGACGCCTGGTTCAACGCACAAGGTCCGGCACGCGACGCGGCCAGGGCGAAAGCGCGCTCGGCGGTGAGCGACCTGATCGACTTCGACACCTTCTCGAAAGACACCCTCGGCGCCGAATGGGCGAAGCTCAAGCCCGCGGAACGCTCGCGGTACACGGCCGCGCTGAAGGGCGCGATGGAAGCGAACTACCTGCACAAGATGCGTCAGGGCCAGTCGACCGACGTTGCGAAGGTGAAGAGCGAAGTCGCTGGCGAGACCAAGCAGGGTGCGCGCACGTTGGTGAAGACCAAGGTGACGTCAGGCGGGGACAAGATCGACATCGACTACCTGATGGAGCGCGAGAAGAAAGGCTGGAAGGCGGTGGACGTCCTCACCGACGGCGTCTCCACCGCAGACACCTACCGCGAGCTGGTGGCGAGGCAGCTTCCCAAGAACGGCATCGAGGGAGTCATTTCGTTCTTCGAGAAGAAGCAGAAGTCCATCGAAGCGTCGGAGAACGGCCCTTCGTCGGCGCAGAATTCGCCGGCCGTCCAGGCCGAACCGCAGAAGCAATAGCCGGGCGATTGTCGAGGCGGATTCGATCGTGCTTTGATGGAGCATGAGAATCCGCCGGCTGCTGGTCGTCGTGCTCGCGTGCGCGTGCAGCTCCGCGCGGCCCGCTCCTTCTTCCGCCGAGGCTGTGCAGCCTGCTCCGCCTGCCGCCACGGCTGTCTCGTCGCCCGCGGCTGAAAAGCCGGCTGTCTCTTCCCCGGCGCCTGAAAAGCCCGTCGTGAGTGTCCGGCGCTATCCGGCGGGCGCGTTCTTCAAGAATCTGTCGGTCGTCGCAGCCGGCTTCTCGCGCGATGGAAGCCAGGCGCTCGTTTCGATGAACGGTTCCGGCGTCGCCAACCTGTATGCGGTGCCGACCGCCGGCGGCGAGCCGCGCCGCTTGACCACCTCCGCCGAGTCGCAATTCGGTGACGGCTATTTCCCCAACGACGACCGCATCCTCTACCACCAGGACAACGGCGGAAATGAGCTCGACCACCTCTTCGTGCTCGACGGACAAACTTCGCGCGATCTCACTCCCGGCGAAAAGCTCAAGGCGCGCTTCCTCGACTTCAGCGCGGACGGCGACTGGTTCTGGGTGGCCACCAACGAGCGCGACCCCAAGGCGTTCGATCTCTATCGCTACAGCGCGAAGGATTACCGCCGGAAGCTCGCCTTCGAGAACAAAGGGCTCTGGGACGTCAGCGCCGTCAGCCGCGACGGCCGCTGGCTGGCGCTCACCAAGAACCGCACCAACGCCGATTCGGACATCTACCTCGTCGATCTATCGGCACCGGGCGGAAAGCCGAAGCTCGTCACCGCCCACCAAGGCAATGTGCAGAACGGCGTGTTCGGCTTCACGCCCGACTCGAAGGCGCTTTGGTTCGGCACCGACGGACACGGCGAATTCTTCAAGGCATGGTCCTACGATCTCGCCAAAGGCTCTTCGCGGCTCGAGGTGGCGGCCAAATGGGACGTCACGGGGGTCAGCTTTTCCGAGCACGGGCGCTATCGCGTCACCGCCACCAACGAGGACGCGAAGACGGTGCTGCACGTCGTGGACACCCGCACCGGATCGACTGTGGCCCTGCCCGCGCTTCCGAACGCCGATGTGACGAGCACCTTCTTCTCGCGGGACGAGACGAAGATGGGCGTGATGCTCACGAGCGACCGGGCGCCGCGCGATCTCTGGGTGGTGGATCTTGCCGGCGGTTCGCCGCGCCAGCTCACCCACGCGCTCAACCCGGAAGTGTCGCCGGACGATCTGGTGGACGGGCAGGTGGTGCGCTACGCGAGCTACGACGGGCTTCAGATCCCGTCGATCTTCTTCCTGCCCAAGGAGGCGACGGCCGGGCACAAGGTCCCGGCGGTCGTGTTCGTGCATGGCGGGCCCGGAGGGCAGTCACGCCGCGGTTACTCGCCCTTGATCCAGCACCTCGTCAACCACGGCTACGCGGTGCTGGCGGTGAACAACCGCGGCTCGTCGGGGTACGGAAAGCGCTTCTTCCACCTCGACGACCGGCGCCACGGAGACGTCGATCTCAAGGATGTGGTCGCCGCTCGCGGTTTTCTGGGAAGTCTCGAGCAGGTGGATGGAGGGCGGGTCGCGATCATGGGCGGCAGCTACGGCGGATACATGGTCGGCGCCGCCCTCGCCTTCGCTCCCGACGCGTTCGACGCCGGCATCGACATCTTCGGGGTGATGAACTGGGTGCGGACACTCAAGAGCATTCCGCCCTGGTGGGCCTCGTTCCGCGAATCGCTGTTTGCCGAGATGGGCGATCCGGCGACGGACGAAGAGCGGCTACGCGCGATTTCGCCGTTGTTCCACGCGGCGCAGATCAAGAAGCCGCTTCTGGTCGTGCAGGGGAAGAACGATCCTCGCGTGCTGCAGGTGGAGTCGGACGAGATCGTCGCGGCGGTACGCAAGAACGGCGTTCCGGTCGAGTACCTGGTCTTCGACGACGAGGGCCACGGCTTCCGCAAGCAGAGGAACCAGATTGCCGCGCAGGAGGCTTACCTGAAGTTCCTCGATCGGTATCTCGCCCCGAAGACGGCCGCCCAACGCTGAGCCTGTTAGACTCGGCCGCATGGTTCGCTACTTCGCGTACGGTTCGGCGCTGTCCAAACGGCACATCGGCGAGTGGGCCGCCGAGCACGGCGTGGACCCGCGCCTGTTCGACGGCGGAGTGCCCGCAGTGCTGCGCGGCTACAAGCTGGTCTTCGACGTCGAGAGCCGCTTCTGGGGCGGCCGGGTCGCGAACCTCGCTTCCGACTCGCAAAGCGTCGTCCACGGCGTGCTCTTCGAGATTCCGGACGAGATGGAAGATGCAGTCGCGCGCAAGGAAGGCGTCCCGACGGGGCTGTCGCAGGAGATCGACGTGACGGTCGAAGCCGGCGGACAATCCATCGCCGCCAAAGCCTTCATCGCCCGCCCCGAAAAGCGCACCACCCCCGGCCCCGCCAGCCCGCGATTGCTCGAGTATCTAATCGAAGGCGCCCAAGACCGCGGCCTTCCCCCCGACTGGATCGCCGACCTACGCAAGCAGCAGCCGCCGCAGGTGCGGCTCGGCATGAAGCGCTAACGCCTCCGCCCAGCCGCCTTCATCTCAACTTCGAGCAGAGAGCGGAAACTCCGCTCCACACGGCCAGATTTGTAATCTGCGAGTGTTCGCTTCAGCATTTCCCGCATCCTTCCCGGGGGAAGCTTCTGCAATTGCTCTTCGTATGTGCCGATGCGCTCCAATACGACTGACTTCGCACGTTTCCGCGCGCCGGACATGGCAGTCAACCTATCCTTCGTAACGGTCGAACCGCGAGCACGATCCTCGACGATTGCCGCCACGACCGCGACTGTCCTACGATCGATCGCGGTCTTGCCGTTCTCGAGCCGCGAGATGGTTTCGGGCCGCACCCCGAGCAGGTCTGCGAGGGCGGCTGAATTCAGTCCCGCCTGCCGCCGCATGAAACGAAACGCGTCCGGCGATGTAGCGCCCGTACGTGCGAAATAGAGCGCGATCTGCTGCCAGATTAGCTCCAGAGTCCATGGTCGAATGATCAAGTCGCCGCACGTGATGCATCGATCGGCTTCCGTGTCGATAGAGAACTCAGTTCCAGCGACCTTGAGGACGTTCGGGAAGATTCCGTGTTGATAGAGTGCGCCGCCGCACCGCACACACGCGTCATTGACGTTTTCTGTCTTTGGCTGTGCTGTCATCGCTGTTCCTCATCCCCGCGAAACGTCGTGACGATCAGCAGGTGTTCGAGAGTCTTAAACTCAGTCACGACGTACAATTCCTCGCCGCGCTCGTCGGCGCCGGTGACCTTCCAACGACCGTTCGCCGCTTGGAACCAGCACCTTGTGCAGTGAGCGAGAGCTTCGTCCAAATCGGCGGGCGACACTTCGCTGCGGACCATCGATTCTTGGGCGTGCGGAGTGACCTCATAAGCGCCTGCTTGGGCGAGCTCCCGAATCAACCGCCGAGCACGAGTCGGGTTCACTCATCCAGAGCTTGGCGCCCACTTGCGTTTTTGTCAATCGAGCATGCGAAAAGCGCTAGGCGTAGCCCCACCGGCGGCGCAACGTCCATTCGGCGCCGACCACCACGCAGAGGGCGAGCAGCACCTTCCAGGTGTCCCAGAGGGGCTTCGAAGTGCGCTGGCCGACTTCCACGAGCGCAGGGTCGCGCCAGGGCAAGTCCGAGAGCGCATCGCCCTGCTCGACCAGCCGGCCGCGGGTTGCCTCCGCCATCGCTTTCAGGATGTCCGGGCGCGGTGCGGCTTCCGTCAGCTCCCGCGTCGACGGCGCAACCACGAACGCATCTTCGGCTTCGCCCACCGTCGACCCGTCCTCGCGGCGCGCCGTCACCGTCGCCTTGTACGCGCCCGCAGCCAGCGGCGGCAGCGACACGCGCGCGTTGCCGTCCGCGCCGGCGACGGCTGCACCGGAAGGATGCGGCACCGGATCCTCCGCGGAAGTGACCACAACCGAGAGCTTCGCGCCCGGCACCGGCTGGTAATCGCTGCCGCGCACCTGCACGTCGAGCGCGGGCGCTTCCGAGCCGGGCTCGAACGACGGCCGCTCGGAAGTGACGGTCATCGGCGTCAGCGCCGGATCGCGCACGAGCCACCGGATGGCGGAGTGCCAGAACGTCTCGTACGCGCGCGGACCCTGCTGCTCGCCGGCGGCGACGAAGCTCCAATACCAGGACGAATCGGTCAGGAGCGCCATCACCCTCCCCCGGCCTGCCTCGCCCACCACCAAGACCGGCCGTCCCTGGTTCGACTGCAGCAAAGTCTGGCCGCCATTCTTCAAAGGCCCGGTCGTGTTCAGGCCCGGCAACTCGGGCAACTTCGCCCACGCCGCCGCCGCGGATGACGACAGCTCGGTCACCGGATGGCGCAGCCCGGCGTCGGTGAGGATCAACTTCGCCGGCGTCTCGTCGACCGCGGTCGGCCCCGGCGGCTGTAGCGACACCGGCAGGATGTCCTCGATGGCGGTGCCGGCGTAGTCGCCGGCCGAGAAGCTCTGGTCGCCGCCGATCATCGCGAACGCCCCTCCGCCGCGCACGTAGTCGGCAATGCCGTCCAGGTATTGCGACATGCGATACGGCCGATGGTTGAAGTTCTGGAAGACCACCAGGTCGAACGTCTTCAATTGCTCCTGGAAGATCTCCTGCGTCGGGAACGGAATCAGCGAAAGCTCATCCTGCGAGCTGTGGGTGTCGTCGCCGGGCGTGCGCAAGATGAAGAACGAGATCAGGTCCACGTTCGGGTCGCGCTTCAAGAGTTGCCGCAAGAAGCGCACGTCCCACGACGGGCGTCCGACCACGAGCAGCACGCGCACCCGGTCGCGGATGACCTTGAGCACGAACGACTTCTGGTTGTTTTGCGCCACCGCCTCGCCGTCGTAGACCGGAGCGCGGACGGTGAAGGCGAACTTGCCGGTGCGGTCTGGCACGAACGACAGCTTCACCTCGGCGCGCGCGGGGTCGCCGTCCAGGTGCACCGTCGCCTGCGCCACCGGCTGGCCTTCGCGGGTGAGCACGATCGGCACGTCGGTCGAGGGAAAGCCGCGCGCGGTCACGGTCACGTCGACCGTCACCTGGTTGCGGACGAAGGCGAAGTCGTCGACGGCGATCTTCTCCACCGCCAGATCTTTTGCCGCTTGCCCGCCGATCGGCAGCGCAAAGAGCGGCGCGGTCAGCTTGCGCAAGGCCTCGTCGGAAGCCGGGGTCAAGCCGGCCCCGAGCTCGGCGTTGTCGGCGCCGTCGCTTGCGACGAACAGGCCCGCGAGAGGCCGTCCGCCGCTGCCGTTCGACGCCGCAGCGGTCACCGCACCCAGCAGATCGGTCGCGGGCCCTTGCGGATCGGACGGCAACCGCGACGGATCGAGCGGCTGCAGGTCCTTGTCGAAGCCGAAGAAGTCCACCTCGAACCGCCCGGCCAGCTTCTGCAGATCGGCCGCGTGGTCCTTCGCCCACTTTTGCTGCTCTTCCGCCCGCGAGGGACCGCCTGCCGAGGCAGGGAACTTCATCGACTTGCTGGTGTCGAACAGCACGGCGACCCGGGCGCGCACGCGCGACTCCGCCCGCAGCTCGATGCCGGGTTCGAGGATGAGGCCGAGCACGAGCAGCGCCGCGAGAACACGAAAGCCGAGCAAGAGCGCCCGCCGCGCCCGCGAAGGCTCGCCGCGAAACCCGCGGAAGGAAAAGAACACCGCGGCAGCGAGCCCCAGCGCCGCCAGGACGAGCGCCCAGCCCGGCAAGGTCGAGAGCGAAGTGATGCGCCAGGCGTTGTACAGATCAAATCCTCCGGCGCTTCATGATGAAGGGGATGTGGACCTGGTCCTCCTTGTAATCGAGGCACATCGCGTACATGGCGATGTTGACGCCCAGGCGGATGCACTGCTCGCGCTGGCGCTCGCCGCCCGGAGTCACCTCGAACTCCCAGCTTCCCAGCGAATCGCGAGCGAAGGCGCCGATCAGGTCGTTGCCCGAATAGAGCACCGCGATGCGACCGCCCATCTCCAGCGCCTCCAGGTCCGGCATGCTGGCGACGCGGCCGGTGGGTCCGTCGAGGAGATAGAACGATTTATAGAGGACGTGCTCGCGGCCGACGCGGGAGAGCTGCGCCCCCGGTGCGATGCGGGAGACGAGCTGCCGCGCCGACTGTTCGAAGGCGCTCCCGCGCTGCGCGCTGGCGTCGTCCAAGAGGAGGAATCCGCCGTAGCTGAGGTAGCGGCGGAGCTCGGCCACCTCGTTGTCGGCGAGCGCGGGAAAGCCCTGGTCCGAGCTCAAGACCGAGAAGGGAAAATGGAACAGGTCCGGATCCGACGGGGCCACCGCCTTCACCACCGGCGAGGTCTCGATGCTGGTGCGCCGCGCGATCTCCCAGGCGAGCCGCGACAAACCGTCGGGCCGCGGATCCCAGCGGCCGCCGTGCCGGAGTTGCGCAAAGGTCAGCCGCGCTTCGTCGCCAAACGCCAGCGCGCGGCGGGCGGCCAACAGAAGCGGCAAGGCGAGCAGGTGGCGGCGGAGCATGAGCGGCGAAGCCTAACCTCAATCGAAGGTTCCTTCCGCAAGAACCGCGGCGCTGGTTGCGCATTCCACATCCTCGCGCCCGCGCACACACGACCCTGCTTTCCCGCGGCAATCCGACGTCTTGCCCGCCGGCCGAGCGTCGGCTAACTTGCGCCCTCCATGGCCCAGAACACCCAGTCGAACACCGCCGCACGGGCAACCGTCCCAGGAACCGCGAACGACGCGCCCATCGCGCCGCCGCTCTTCACCGCGCCCGCCAAGCGCGACTACATCCCGGATGCGAAGCGCGTCGGCGACGGCACGCAGGCGCCGGAGCTCCAGGCGGCCCGGGATGCTTTCGCCAATGGCGATTACGCCACCGCGCGCCGGGAAGCGAAGCAGGTCTTGAAGCAGAAGGAAGTCACCGCCCAGGCGAAGATGGAAGCCGGCGATCTGCTCGACCGGACCGACGTCGACCATGGGCCCATCGCCACCGCGGTCGCCTTTCTCATCCTGCTCGGCCTGATGCTGATGTTCTTCGCCACCAGCGGGAAGTAACCGGCACAGCCCTCGGGCCTTACAGCGCGGTCAGCTTCAAGTTGTCGAAGTACGTGTCGTTCGCCCAGCTCGAAAAACCGAAGCGGTCATGCCCGCTGCCGGACAAGGGCGAGGGATCCGAGAGCTCCAAAACCGGCCGGCCGTCCATCTCCCAGCGGATGAGCCCGCCCTGCTTCGTCACCACCATGTGGTAGGTGCGGCCCTTTTCCACCCGCAGATCGGTGCGCTTCACCACGACCGGCGTCTCCCGCTGGTAGAACGACTGCGCATCCAGCTTGTTGAGCGCCCGCCGCGCCTGCCAGCGATAGAACGGTCCGGTCACCGCGTCGACCACCGCGTCGAAACCTTCCAGCCGCTGTGGATACGGCCGGGCAAGGCTCGCGAGCTGGCCGCGCAGCTCTTCGCGGGTGAGGGCGTGCTCGTCGAGCTTGGCGATGCGGCTTTCGCGGTTGTGCCAGCCGCCGAAGATGAAGACGTAGCCGGTGGAATGGTTGCGACCGTCGCCGAACATCTCCCACTTCACGTCGCCGTCCGCGCCTTCGCTGCGCACGTCGAACTCCGCGCGCACGTCGGCGGGCAGCCGGGCCAACAGCCAGAGCGGGTTGTTGCCCACTCCCGGCGAATAGAGCTGGCCGTCGACGATGCGCCAGTCGCCGCCATTCGACCACCACTCCTCGCCCAGCGACGCCCGATCGAAGTGGTTTTCATACGGCAGCGCCGTCTTCACCGGCCGATCTCCGCGAAAGAGCGCCTGCAGGAAGGGAAGCTGCACCACCACAATCAGCGCCAAGAGCGGAATGCCGATTCGCGGCGTCAGGAACGGATGCTTCACCATCCGCGCGGCCCATCCTTCTTGCTTCACCGCCGTGGTGCTCACGACTCCTCCGCCGGATTCACCTCGAGCTGCGCGAAGTCGGGCAATTCCTTGCGCAGATAGTCGCGCAGCCTGTCGGTCAAGCGCGCCTCGAGCTGACGGGCGCGCTCGCGGGTGACGCCCCATGCGTCGCCCACCTGCTGGAGCGTGAGCGGATCCTTGTCGCCTTCCGGAGCGATGCGGTTGTGGAAGAGGAACTTGTCCTTGTCGGCGGTCAGCGTCTTTCCAAAGGCGGCGAGCTTCTCCTTGAAGATGGAGCGGAGCTCCTCGTCGGCGAGCTGCTCGTCCACCGGCGCGCCCGACTGCACCAGCCGGTCGCCGTGCGTCTGCCGCGACTCGTCCGAGCCGGAAGCCGCGACCGGCGCGTCGATGGAGAACTCGTCGTTGCCGAGCCGCTGGTCCATCTCGCGCACTTCATCCTCGCTCACGTCGAGCCGTTCCGCGAGCATCTTCGGCGCCGCCTCGAAGCCTTGCTGGATGAGCTTCTCCTGCTCCTTGCGCAGGTTGAAGAAGAGCTTGCGCTGCGCTTGGGTGGTCCCGAGCTTGACCATGCGCCAGTTGTCCATCAGGTAGCGGAGGATATAGGCGCGGATCCACCACGCGGCGTACGACGACAGCTTCACGCCGCGGAAGGGATCGTACTTCTGCACCGCGTGCATCAGCCCGACGTTCCCCTCTTGCACGAGGTCGAGCAGGTTGAACGCCGCGCGCCGGTATTCGTGGGCGATCTTCACCACCAGGCGCAGGTTGGCGGTGACGAGCCGGTAGGCGAGGTGCGGGTCGTGCGTCTGCACGTAGCGCGCGGCCAGGTCGTGCTCCTCCTCGCGGGAGAGGAGCGGGTGGCGGGCGACCTCCGCCATGTAGCGGGTGAGCGCGTCCGCGCGGCCCAGGTCCTGGGGGACCGGCAGCGTCTCCGTGCTGACGGCCAGATCGTCCGCGGGTTCGGCGACTTCAGGGGCGAGGACTTCGGGCTCGAGCGCCTCGGTTTCGGGGCCCGGCTCCTGCTCTTCAGCGGCTTTCTCGGCTTCCGAAGGCGCTTCCGCGCTCGGTTCGCGCTCTGCCTTCTGCGCCGGAGCGGGCGACTTGCGGGCCCTCTTGCGCGTCGTCGATTCCTTCTGCCTTTTCGCCATTGTACTTCCGTGAAGACGCGGTGCTATACAGGCAAACTTTTTGCCGCGCAACGAAGCCGTGATCCGCTTTCCGCGCGCGCTTTCGAAGGCACATGGACGACTACGTCTCCACCACCGGCTTCGCGGATCTGCCCCTCTCGGAAGAGCTGCGGCGCGGCATCGCGGAGCGCGGCTACACCCAGCCGACGCCCGTGCAATCGGCGGTCTTCGGGCCCATCCTTTCCGGCCGCGACGTCATCTGCCGCAGCAAGACCGGCACCGGCAAGACCGCCGCGTTCGGCATCCCCTTGCTCGAGCGCATCCCGGCCGGCACCCGCAAGGCCTCCGCGCTCGTCCTCTGCAACACCCGCGAGCTGGCGCTGCAGGTGGCGCAGGAGATCGAAGCGCTCGGCAAGCACAAGGACCTGCGCGTGGTCGCCATCTACGGCGGCGCCGGAATGGGCCAGCAGACCGACGCGCTGGAGGACGGCGCCGAAGTCATCGTCGGCACCCCCGGCCGCGTCTACGACCACATCCGCCGCGGCAACCTGAAGCTCGAGTCGACCCGCATCGCGGTCTTGGACGAGGCCGACGAGATGCTCTCCGCCGGCTTCTACGAGGAAGTGACGAAGATCCTCGATTACCTTCCGCGCGACCGGCAGACGCTGCTCTTTTCCGCGACGGTGCCGCCCGACATCGAGCACCTGGCGCAGAAGTACCTGCGCGATCCGGAAACCATCCTGCTCTCCGGCGACGTCTTCACCGTCGAGCACATCCACAACGTGCTTTACCACCTGGTCGATCAGTACCCGAAGCCGCGCAACCTGCTCTATCTGATCGAGCGCGAGGATCCGGAAGCCGCCATCGTCTTCTGCAACCTGCGCACCGACACCGAGCTGGTCGCGAACGTCCTGAACCGCAACGGCTTCGACGCGGAGATGCTCAACGGCGATTTGCCGCAGAAGGAGCGCGAGCGGGTGATGGCAAAAGTGAAGCGCGGCGAGGTGCGCTTCATGGTGGCGACCGACATCGCCGCCCGCGGCATCGACATCAGCGATCTGTCGCACGTCATCAACTATTCGTTGCCGGAAGATCCGGCCGTCTATCTGCACCGGGTCGGGCGCACCGGGCGCATCGGCAAGAAGGGCACCGCCATTTCGTTGGTCTCGGGCGCGGAGCTGAATACGCTCGGCGTCCTGGAGAAGAAGTACACCATTCAATTCGAGACCCGGCAATTGCCCACGCCCGACGAAGCGCGCAAGCTCTGGACCGACAAGCACGTGCGCGAGCTGCGCGACGCGATGCAGGCCGGGACCGCGTTCGAAGCCTTCCTGCCGCTGGCGCAGGATCTGATGGCGCGCGACGACGGCCGGGTGCTCCTCGCCTATGCGCTCAAGTACTTCTTCACCCATCACCGGATGGAGAAGGCGCAGCTCCGCGCGGTGGGCGAGAAGCTGATCGAGAGCCAGAAGGTCGACAAGGTGCAGAAGGAGCAGAAGGCCGCGCGGCGGCCCCGTGAGCGCGACCACCGAAAGCCGAAGCTCGAAGCCAAGGCGCCCGCGGAGCATCGCCCGCGAGAAGGACGGAGCAGCGGCGAAGGCTCACGGGGGAGCGGCGAAGGCTCGCGCGGGAGCGGCGATGTCTCGGGAGGCAGCGGCGACGTCTCTCGCGAAGCACGAGGCAGCGCCGACGTCCCGCGTGAAAGCGCGCCCGGACCCGACGCCGGCAACGAAACCCCCGCGACGCCAGCCATCTCGTCCGACAGGGTCAAGCTCTACGTCGAGCAGGGCGCAGAGCACGGCTGGACTTCCGATGCGCTCCTGACCGCGCTCGCCGAGCTCGCCGGGCAGCCGCGCGACACCGCCCTCGCGGCTGACGTGAAGCCGCGCTACTCGTACGTCCTGGTCCGCCCGGGCTCGCACGAGCCGTACGTGGCGGCGAGCGGCAAGACGCTCAAGGACGCGCCGGTGCGCATCGAGATCGCGCGGCCCCGCAGGCGATGATCCTCGCGCTGGTCCTGTCCAGCCTGGCGGCCTCGTTCGCGACCCCGAGAGAGTGCATGCACATCGGGCCGCTGTATTGGGAGATCGGCGACCAGCGCGGCACCATCGAGTACGAGATCCACGGCAGCGCGGTTCATTCGGAATCGCTGCTGCCGGCGGACTTCGCCTCGAGCTGGCTGTTTGCCGCCTACGTCGCCCAGACGCGCAAGCTCGACCAGGGCGACAAGGACGCGCTGCGAATGGCCTCCGGCTACAGCGGCATGACCCGCAAAGCCTGCCTGTTCGCGAAGACCGTCGGCGAATGCGCGCAAAAGGCCGGCAGCTTCGATCCGCTCGAGCGCGGCAAGCCCGTCTATGATCAGGCGCCCCTCCAAAAGTGGGCCGCGGCGAACGGGCTCGGCAAGGACACGGCGGCGCGCCTCGGCAAACGAGTTGGCGACGCGCTTCACATTCGATTGGAAATGCGCGCGCCGCAGCCGGCGACCGGCGTGTTCATCTCCGCCACCGCCTACGCGCTCTTCTTGCGCAAGCTCTTGCACGGCGATCTCGCGCTCTCGCGGCTGCTCGCCAAGGACGCCCTGGGCGACGTGCAAGGGAGCCGCGCCCCGAAGAGCTGGCGCTACTCGTACGGTCACTTCGTCGAGGACGACGGAACGCTTTCCAGCCCAGGCAACTTCGGCTTCTATCCGTGGATCGCGGGGAAGACGTACGGCATCGTCGCCCGGCGCTCCGCTTCGCGCCTCGCCTTCGTCGAGTCGTTGGCTTGCGGCCGGGCGCTGCGCGAAGCGTACGCAAAGGCGCATCCGTGACCGCCGCGCTGCGCTGCGAGAAGCTGGTCAAGCGCTACGGGGACGTGACCGCCGTCGACGGCCTCGACCTGGAGGTGGAGAGCGGCGAATGCTTTGGCCTCCTCGGGCCGAACGGCGCCGGCAAGACCACCACCGTGGAAATCCTCGAAGGCCTGACCGAGCCGACCGCCGGCTCCGTCGAAGTGCTGGGCATGCGCTGGTCAGACAGCGAACGCGCGCTGCGGGAGCGAATCGGTCTTTCCCTGCAAGAGACGCATTTTCCGGAACGGCTGACCGTGCGTGAAGTGCTGCGCCTGTTCCGCTCCTTCTTTTCCGCAGGGCGAAGCGTCGACGAAGTGCTCGATCTGGTTTCGTTGCGAGAGAAGCAGGACGCCTGGACCGAGAAGCTGTCCGGCGGCCAGCGGCAGCGGCTGGCGGTGGCGGTGGGCCTGGTCGGCGATCCGCAGGTGCTCTTTCTCGACGAGCCGACCACCGGCCTCGATCCGCAATCCCGCCGGCAGCTCTGGGACATCATCACAGGCTTCGGCAAGGAAGGCCGCACAGTCCTTCTGACG
Source organism: Myxococcales bacterium (assembly GCA_036488495.1). GTDB lineage: Bacteria > Myxococcota > Myxococcia > Myxococcales > 40CM-4-68-19 > 40CM-4-68-19. The sequence continues at coordinate 24,216 of DASXHM010000219.1, forward strand.
ACCCATTACATGGACGAGGCCGAAAAGCTGTGCAACCGGGTGGCCATCGTCGACCGCGGCAAGGTGATCGCGCTCGGCACGCCACAGGCACTGATCGATTCGTTGGGAGGGCCGCAGATCGTCGAGGTACAGACGCAGCGGCCGGCGCGCGATCTCGGGCAGCTCGCCGGCGTGCACGCGCACAAAGAGTCGGACGGCGCGCATCTCTTCACCGTCGAGCAGCTTCACGTGGCGCTTCCGGAAATCCTCCGCGCGCTCGAGCCGAGCGGCATCGAGAACCTCGTCACCCGCCGGGCCACGCTCGAAGACGTGTTCGTCCAGCTCACCGGAAGGCGGCTGCGCGAATGAGCCCGTTCCTGGAGCTCACCGGGACGCGGCTGAAGCTGTTCGTGCGCGAGCCGGGCGCGGTCTTCTGGACCTTCGGCTTCCCGCTCATCCTCACTGTCGCGCTCGGCATCGCCTTCCGCAACCGGCCGCCGGAGCCGTCGGTGGTTGCGGTGACGAGCAATTCTCTGAAGACGGCGCTCTTGGGCGACGAGCAGCTTTCCTTGCGCGTCTTGGACGAGCGCGAAGCGCGGGAGGCGCTTCGCACGGGCAAGGTCGACCTGGTCGTCGAACCCGGGCCACCCATCACTTACCTCTACGACTCGACCCGCCCCGAGAGCCGGCTTGCCCGCGCCACCACCGATCTCAAGCTGCATCCGCACGGCGAGCCCGCGACCCTCGACAAGCCCGTCACCGAGCCGGGCTCGCGTTACATCGACTTCCTCATTCCCGGACTCATCGGCATCAACCTCATGACCGCCGGCATGTGGGGCATCGGCTACGTGCTGGTCGAGATTCGGGTGAAGAAGCTCTTGAAGCGGATGGTCGCGACGCCGATGTCGCGGGCGCAGTTCCTCTTCTCGTTCGTGGTGATGCGGTCGCTGTTCCTCTTGGTGGAATTGCCGGTGCTGCTCGGCTTTGCCTGGATCGCGTTCCACGTCGGCATCGCCGGATCGCTGGCGCTGTTTCTCGCGGTCGCCTTATTGGGCGGCCTGATGTTCGCGGGCTTGGGCCTCCTGATGGCGTCTCGGGCGCAGAACCAGCACACCGTCAACGGCCTGATCAACTTATTGCAATTTCCCATGTTCGTCGGCTCCGGCGTCTTCTTCTCCATCTCGCGGTTTCCCGCGGCGCTGCAGCCGTGGCTCAAGCTTCTGCCGTTGACGGCGCTGAACGACGCGCTCCGCGCCATTCTCATCGATGGGGCGGGCGTGCGAGGGATTGCCGTGCAGGTGGGCATCATGGCGGGCTACGCGCTGGCTGCCTTCGCGGTTGCCCTGCGCATCTTCCGCTGGAGATAGGACGCGCGCCGGCGTGGCCCGCTGGCGACAAGACCAGCGGCTGCACGGATGTTTCCACAGGTGTTACAGGTACTTGCGGACACTTCGTCAGGTGGTCACCGTAGGCTCGCACGAGGCCACCCGAGGAGGCGCCCATGCGCCCTGTGCTCCTTCGCCCCGCAGCTCTCTTGTTCATGTTTGCCTTCGCCTGCGGAACCACCGGATCCGGTTTCGGCTCGACCGGCCCGACTTCGGACGCCGGCGCGACGCCCGTCGCCGATGCCGGAACGCCCGGCGCCGCGGATGCCGGCGGAGTCGCGGACGCCGGAACCGGTACGGGAGGCGGCGGCATCGACGCGGGCACGGGCGGCGGCGGCATCGACGGCGGCACCGCTTCGTCCTGCGACGGTCTCGCTCCGGCAGCGGTGGGCGCGGCGGTGCCGATCCAGACCGTCGACAACGACCTCGTCAACGGCGTCTGCGAAGCCGCCGAAGTCGACGGCACCGGCCACATCGCCACCACCTACGAGCTCAACAACCAGCCGCACACTTCCCTCTTCACGTTCTTCGACCCGGCAGGAACGCGGACCGGCGCGTACGGCGCGGTGCGCGCGCATCTCATCGGTCAGGCGAGCGGCTTCATGGGCGCGGAGTGCATCGGCGCGCAGTGCCAGAGCGACGTTTTCGTCCTCGACCCGAACGGCGGCCAGCTCTTCAAGAGCACGCCCGGCGTCACCGAGTTCTCGAATGGGCTGCAGGCCAACAACCCGCTCGGCGGGATGATCCACGCGCGGGTCCAGAACACCTCGGCCGGGTTCATCGTGGTGCTCGACAATCTCGACGCGACCGGCGCCGTGCGCTGGAGCCGGACGTTGCCCGACCCGTTCGCGGCGGGCGCCCAGGGCTTCGTGCAGGTCGCGGTCGATCGGATGGGCAATACGCTCGCGCTCTGGGCGAGCACCGCGCGGTTCGGGGCGAATACCTGGGCGGGCGAATGGTTCGATCCCGCCGGCAACGCAGGCCCGGTCTTGGAGGCGCTGACCGGCGTGGTTCCGACACAGACGCTCGCGCTCTTCGACCGGGTGGGCAGCGGCTTGTTCCTGAGCGACGGCTTCCATTGGATTGGCCAGATCGACGCGCTCGCCACCGGCTTCACGGCCGCGCCTTCGTGGCTCGTGACCCGCATCAACACGACGCTGCACATGGCCCGCGGCGGGACGGCTTATGCGGTGGTGCCGCTGCAGAGCGCGAGCGCGAACTGCGAGCAGACCATCGAGGTGGTTGCGGCGGACGGCACGAGCTGCGGCTCGGCCACCTTCACCGTCGGCGGCGGTGCGTGCGACACGACGGGCCCGATCATCGTCGGCTACGACGGAACGGTGGTGCAACAGCTTCCGGCGACGCGCGAGACCTGCACCGCAGCGAACCACCAGTGCACCTGCACCTACCGCGCCTGGCCCGCGTTCCTCCGTTAGTCGCCGGGACGCCGGTCGCGAAATAAAAAACGCCCGGGAGCTTCAGTGTCTCCCGGGCGTCCGGCAGATGCCGTCAGTCGCGCGCGGCAGGAGCGGCAGCCCACAAAACCAACTAGCGGCTGCACTCCACCGAGGCGGCGCGCAAGGCAGCAGCCTGTTTGTCGCTGACCATTGCACCACCTCCTTTCGCCATCGAAGAGATGGTAAACGGCCCGGCCGGGCACGCGCAACCGAAGCGTAAACCTACAGGTCGACTTTGCGGTCGGAGTGGTCGCGGCCGTCGAAGCGCAGGAGTACGCCCTTGTTGTCGAACCGCGTCACGATGGCGACCGGCCGTCGCCACATGGCCTGCAGGTTGACGAGCGTGTCCTTGGCATAGTCCACCCGCAGGTCGACGCCGTCGTGCCGGTGCGCGAGGAGAAGCTCGCCGCGGTTTTCGAAGTTGCCGTCCACCACCTCGATGATGGGCTGCCCGAAGTTGGTGAGCTGCTGGAGCAGCTTCTTCTTCACCTTCTGGAACTCGCGGTCGAGGATCTCCCAGCGGTTGCCCTTTTCGTTGAAGCCGTAGACGAACAGCTTCTGCTCGGCGGCGAAGTCGGCGGTGAGGAATTCGTCGATGAAGGTGATGTCGTTGTAGTGCTTGCGCACCTCGAAGATCTTCTGCCGCCCGAGGCCGAGCTTGCGATCCCACGCGCGGCGGGCGCGCAGGTCGTCGCACTCGTCGTACTCCTTGCCGAAGCGACCGCGGTTCCAACGATCCTCGATGTGCCGCCACAGCTCGATGCCGAGCTTGTACGGATTGATGGCCCCGGGCCGCACGCCCATGGTGCCGGAGTGATGGTCGGCGTAGTCGATGATCTCCGAATCCTTGAGGGCCTTCGTGGTCATGATCGTCGAGTGCCAGTACGAGTTGTGGTTGACGAAGCCGCAGGCCGCGTACCGGTGCGTCTCTTCGACCGAGATGTCGTAGACGTCAGCGCGGCCCGGAACGAGCTCCACCACCTCGTCGTCGAACTCCTCTTCCTCGAAGCGTTCGGGGAGCTCGCAGTAGTCGGCGAGCGCCTCCTGTTTGGCGGAGACGCCGAAGCCAATCTGCCGGAGGAATTCCACCGCGGATTTGCCGTCGACGGTCAGCTTGGACGGCTGCCGGCGCGAGAAGATGCCGAAGTTCAAGAGCAGGAGCTGCAGGTCTTCGAGCAGCTTGTCGGAGCGCACTTCCAGAATGGCGCCGCGGCCGCCGGCGTGGCCGTGGGTGTCGAAGAGCGCGCGCAAGAAGGGCGCGATCACTTCCTTGGGCGAGCGCAGCACCGCTTCCGGCACGCCCGCTGACAGCCCGAGCTCCGCCTCGACGAACTCCAACGCGGCATCGGCCGGAAGGAAGACGTGCTGCGCGCCCTCGCGGAGCTCGACCGAGCAGACGATTCCGAAGATCTGCCGCGCGAGCTGCATGACGTGCTCGGCGGCCTCCTGATCGGCGAAGGTCATCGCCGGGTTGTGCAGGAGGTAACCCGCGAATGCGCCCAGGTCCGGGCCGACTTCCTCGGGCAGCGCCACCGGCGACGGCGAGAGCTGCAGCGCCGCGCCGCCGTGGCTGACCGGCCGGCCGTAGCGCTGCCGCTCCTTCCAGTCGAGCGGCACCCGCCGCACCGGCCACAGCCCATTGCCGCCGGAGACCGCTACCTTTTCCATGAGCTGCAGCTCATCCAGCCGCGCCCAATCGCCATTGTCGCGCAGCACGCGATGGTTGTTCGAGCCCGTCAGCCGGAAGCCGGCGCGGGTACGGACCGAGATGGTGTCGTGATCGCGGATGACGTTCTGGCCGTAGACGAGCCGCTCGCTCTCTCCGTCCGAAACGCGCTTCGCGTGGCCTTCGACCACCGCTTTCATCGGCAGAAGACCGACCGCGGTGTAGACCAGCGAGTCCGCCGCGACGCAGGCCCAGCCTTCGTTGCAGATCTTGGTCTGGCCCTGCGGCGCGAAGTAATAGGCTTCCTCGCGGATGACCGAAAGCACGTCCGCCTCCCAGCGCTCGAGCGGCGCGTGCTCGATGAGGAAGAGCAGCACGTCGCGCTCCGGCTTCTCGGGAAACTTCTTCTTCTGTGCGCGCTCGTCCTCCAGCTTCTTTCGCTCCGAGTCGAGGAATGACTGCGGGTTGATGTACTCGCCCATGTATTCGCGGTTGAACTTGAAGCCGCGCACCTCGATGGGCTTCTCCACCACTTCCTCGCGGCTCTTGGGCGGAAAGTGCGGCGCGTGCTGGTTGATCAGGTTTTCCAAGGACAGGCAGCGGTCGATGAAGGTCTCCACCGGCTCAATGCCGATGCGGTCGATGATGCGGCGTACGCGGGTGGCGTGGTTCGCCATCTCGTCCATCATCTTCCGGTTGGTATGCTGGAAGGAGAAGTTGTTCTTGAAGAAGTCGACGTGGCCGTAGACGTGGGCCATGACGAGCTTCTGGTCCACATCCATGTTGCTCTCGAGCAAGTACGCGTATGAGGGGTTGTTGTTGATGACCATCTCGTAGATTTTCGAGAGGCCATATTCGTAGCCTTTGCTCAGTTGCTCGTATTCCATGCCGAACCGCCAGTGCGGATAGCGGTTGGGAAAGCCGCCGTAGGAGGCGACCATGTTGATTTCGTCGTAGCCCAGGACCTCGAAGATGGTCTCGTAGAAGTCGAGGCCGAACGCGCGCGCGTACCCTTCGATCTCGCGCTGGATGTCCCAGAGGTGCGGCGGCAACCTCGTATCGCGGTTCTCATTCATTGTGTGTCGCCCCGCTCGCGCTACGAGCCCTTTCCGAGGAAGTCTTTGATCGAGTTGTAGATGGCGTCCTTGTTGGCGATCTCGGAGAGCGCGACGTTTTCCGCCGCGTCGAAGGCCTCGCGCAGGTCCTTGATGAACTGCCCGCTGCCGTACGGGCTCTCCACCTGGCCGTAGGCGAACTGGTTCACCTTCGGGAGCACGTCCGCCTTGAGCAGGCTGACACAGGTGCGGGTGTCGTCGGCGCTCCAGTTGTCGCCGTCGGAGAAGTGGAACGGATAGATGTTCCAGGAGCCGGTGTCGTAGTCGGCCTCCATCATCTCCTTGCAGAGCTTGTAGGCGGACGAAATCATGGTGCCGCCCGACTCGCGGGTGTGGAAGAACGTCTCCCGATCGACCTCGCGCGCGACCGCGTCGTGGATGATGTACCGGGTTTCGAGGCCCTTGTAGTTGGCGCGCAGCCAGGTATCGATCCAGAACGATTCGATGCGGACGATCTCCTTCTGCTCGTCTCCCATCGAGCCCGACACGTCCATCATGTAGATGACCACCGCGTTGGACTGGGGCAGCTCCGTCAGCCGCCAGCTCCGGTAGCGCTTGTCCTCGCGGGTGGGGACGACGATGGGGATCTTCGCGTTGTACGTGCCCGAGGCGATGCTGCGCTTCAACGCCTGCTTGTAGGTGCGCTTGAAGTGGCGCAGCGACTCAGGGCCGGTGGAGTGGACGCCGGTGTACTTTACCTTCGGCGTGGTGAGGTTCTTCTTGCCCTTGCTCTGGATGCGCGGCAGCGCCAGCTCTTCGCCGAGGATGTCCGCGAGCTCGTCGAGCGAGAGGTCCACTTCCAACGAGTGCTGGCCTTCACCCTGCCCCGCCTTGCCCTGCCCGTCCTGCTCGACCGCGCCCGGCGCCAGAACCGTGCCGGGCTGACCGTCTCCTTGCCCGACACCGCCCTGATCTTTGTGGCCGTACTTGAAGTGCGGGATGTCGATGCTCGGCACGGGGATGGTGATGAGGTCCTTCCCCTTCTTGCCGATCATCTCCCCCTTCTGGATGTACTTGCGCAGGTTCTCCTTGATGCGCCCGCGGATGATCTCCCGGAACCGTGAGTGATCTTGTTTGATCTTGAGGGGCACGCGTCACGCTCACTCGGTTTGTGGAACCAGATCACCCTAACAGGCACCCCCGTCAGTCCTTCGCATCCCCTCGCGCGAAGATGCTGGCGACGAAGTTGAGCACGTCGGTCGAGCAGATCTCGCAGTAGCCGTAGGACTTGATCATGCGGTCCTTGACGATGTCGATCTTCTCCTGCGTGTCCTTGTCGACGACGGAGCTGACCAGGTTCTTGAGCTTGATGCTGTCCTTCTGGTCCTCGAAGAGCTTGAGCTCGAGCGCCTTGTGCAGCCGCTCGTTGGTCCGGTAGTTGAACGTCTTCCCCTCGATGGCGAGGGCGCCGATGTAGTTCATGATCTCGCGGCGGAAGTCGTCCTTGCGGCTCTCGGGGATGTCGATCTTCTCCTCGATGGCGCGCATCAGCCGCTCGTCCGGCTCTTCGTATTGCCCGGTGTACTTGTTGCGGACCTTCTCGCGCTGCGTGTACGCCTTGATGTTGTCGATGTAGTTGCCGCAGAGCTTGGCGATGGCGTCCTCGTCGGCCGAGATGGCGCGCTGGACTTCGTTCTTGACGATGTCCTCGTACTCGCCCTTCACGACGCTCAAGAGCTCGCGGTCGCGCTTGCGCACTTCTTCCGACGAGATGAGCGAGTGGTGCCGCAGCCCGCTCTCGAGCTCGTTCAACACCATGAACGGGTTCACGCAGCCTTCGCCCTTGTCGGAGACGAGCGCGTTCGAGACCTTGTCCTGCACGTAGCGCGGGCTGATGCCTTCCAGGCCCTCGCGGTTGGCCTCCTTGCGCAACTCCTTGATGTTGTCCTCGGTGAAGCCGGGCAGCGTCTTGCCGTTGTAGAGCTTGAGCTTCTGCAGCAGCGTCAGGTTGTGCTTCTTCGGCTCCTCGAGCCGGGTGAGCACCGCCCACATCGCCGCCATCTCCAAGGTGTGCGGCGCGATGTGCTT
>DASXHM010000232.1:0-2967 GCA_036488495.1 Myxococcales bacterium
TCGGTGAAGGCGTGGACCATGCTCGAGTCCACCATGCCCGGGTTCGGATCGAGCGCCTGGCGCAGCTCTGCGTGCGTGAGGACCATGCCCTCGAGCGCACACTCGTGATAGACCCAGGAGACCTCGTACTTCGCAAGGAACTCCTCGGTGTTGCGCGGGCGCTCGCGCATGAGCTCACGCACGTCTTCAGTGCGGTCGTCGAGGTCCATGAGTTGGGTGCGGTTCACGCTGTCTGCTCCTGTGGACGAAACAGAGGGTTCGGCAGGCTGTAGAGCGGCCAAGCTAGCAACTCAACATTTTGCCGTCAAACAAAATCCCCGAGAGATTTCGGCTACCTGCGTCACCTACAGGCCTGCTGATGAACCTACAGCCGGTGGCGCTTTTCCGAATCTCCCGTCGCTCATGGAAACAGGGAGAAGGGAAAGCGCATTCCGTGACCACGTTCGCCACACATCTCAGACGATTTCCGCCACACATCTCAGACGATTTCTCCGCCACACATCTCAGACGATTTCTCGCCAAACATCTCAGACGATTTCCGCGGGGCGCCTCGCCACACATCTCAGACGATTTCGCGGGCGCCGAAGCGCGAACGGCCGCGACCTCGGAGTCACGGCCGTTCAACAACTGGTCAGGGTAAAGCCTACTGCGCGTGGATGCGGGTGCCGTTCGTCTCCGCCGGCGCCGCGCCTTCCACCGGCGTCAGCCACTCGGCGTAGCGCGGCTCGAGCCCCCGCACTGCGCGGAAGAACGTGGTCTGGATGTCCCGCGTGATCGGCCCCATCTCGCCGGCGCCGATGCGGCGGTCGTCCACTTCGCGGACCGGCGTGATCTCCGCCGCGGTGCCGCACATGAACGCCTCGTCCGCGCAGTAGAGGTAATCGCGCGAGAACCGGCGCTCCTCCACCGCGTACCCCTTGTCCTTGGCGATGCGCAGGATCGATTCGCGGGTGATGCCTTCCAAGATGCCGCCGGCGACCGGCGGGGTGTAGAGAACGCCGTCGCGGACGATGAAGCAGTTCTCGCCGGTAGCCTCGCCGACATAGCCCTGCTGGTCGAGGAGGATGGCCTCGTCGTAGCCCGATGCGAGCGCCTCGCGCTTCGCCAGCACGCTGTTCAGATAGTGGCCGGTGACCTTGGCGCGGGTCGGGTCGGAGTTCATGTGCATGCGGGTGTATGAGCTGATCTTCACCCGGATGCCCTTCTTCAAGCCTTCGTCGCCGAGGTAGGCCCCCCAGTACCAGGTGGCCACGGTGAGCTTGACCGGGTTGACCGCGCCGACGCCCATATAGCCGTCCGAGTAATAGGCGATGGGCCGTAGATAGCCCTCGTTCATCTTGTTCGCGCGCATCACTTCCTTGCACGCTTCGAACACCTGCTCCTTGGAGAACGGCATCTCCATCAGGCAGATGTGCGCGCTCTCGAAGAGCCTGCGTACATGCTCGCGGAGCCGGAAGATCGCTCCTTCGCCGTTCGGCTGCGGATAGCAGCGGATGCCCTCGAACACCGCCACCCCATAATGCAGGGAGTGGGTGAGGACGTGGACCTTCGCGTCGGCCCAGGGGACGAGCTTGCCGTCCATCCAGATGAGCTGGGATTCCTTCAGCTTCTCGACCTTCTTGCCGGCCATTCGGACGCCTTTCGGAGAGGACGGCGCGCGGCATAGCACGCCTGAACGCGGGAAGGTATGGGCGAAAACGGCGGCTGTCCGCTGCCTACGCGCCGAGCACGCGCAGGAAGGCGGCGCGTACTTCGCTGGAGGTGCGCTGGTAGTCGGCGAGCAGGTCGTCGCCGGCGCGAGGGCCGCGGTAGCCCATCCGCCGCGCGAGGCGGAGCAGCTCCAGGCCCGTCTCCGGCAGCTTGTCGACCGAGCGATCGCGCACGATCCGGAGCCGCGATTCGAGCCTGCGCAGGAAACGATACCCCCGCGCGAGCGGCTCATGCTCGGCAGGCGCGAGCAGTTGCGCTTGCACCAGCGCCGACAGCGCCTCGGGCGTGCTGGCGGTGCGCACCTCGGGGTGCGCGTGGCCGTGCACGAGCTGCAGGAACTGGACGGCGAACTCCACGTCGACGAGCCCGCCGCGCCCGAGCTTCGAGTTGTACCGGCCCGAGGCTTCGCCGGCGATCTCCCGCTCCATCCGCTCCCGCATCGCGAGGAGCTCCTGGGCGGCGGCGCGCTCGTCGATGGGGCGGAACAGGCTCGGCAGCAAGACCTGCTCGTGCGCGCGCTGGAAGAGCGCCGAATCGCCTGCGACCGGCCGCGCCCGAAGCAGCGCCTGCCGTTCCCACAGCCTCGCTTCGCGCGCGTGGTAGGTGGCCAGCGCCTCGAAGGAGATGCAGAGGGGTCCGGCGCTGCCGCTCGGGCGCAACCGGGTATCGATCTTGTAGAGGATGCCTTCGCGCAAGGCCAGGGTGAGGTGGCTGATGAGCTTCGTCCCCAGCCGGGCGAAGTGCTCGTGATGCGAGACGTGCTTCTCGGTCTCACCCGCGCCCGAATAGAGAAAGAGCAGATCCAGATCCGAGTGGTAACCGAGCTCGCGGCCGCCCAGCTTGCCGAGCGCCACCACGACCAGCGTCGCCGCAGGGCGTCCATCCCGCCGGACCACCTCGTCCTGCGCGATTTCGAAGCAGGCGCCCAAGCACACCTCCGCGAGATCGGAGAGCTGGCGGGACACCTGGTCCACATCCAGTGCTCCGGCGACGTCGTGGAGGCCGATGCGGAGCACTTCTTCATTGCGGAAGCGGCGCAATTCGGTGAGCTGGTCTTCCACTTCCGGCAGCGCGCGCAGGCGCCCGAGAAGCTCTGCGCGTAGGTCGCCCATCTCCCGGACCAGCGGCGCCGAGCCGCGGTGGACGAGCTGATCGATCAGCTCCGGATGGCGCAAAAGTTGCCGTGACAAGTAATCGCTGGAGCCGAACAGCGAGATGAGCAGGCGGGCGGTGCGCGGGCTCTGCGCGAGCATGCCG
>DASXHM010000317.1:0-9954 GCA_036488495.1 Myxococcales bacterium
GGTGGTCACCTTGAAGCGCCGGTACTTGGAGAGCTCGTGGAGGATGTCGCTCGCCGGCGTGATCGGATAGCTGCCGAAGAAGAGCCGCAATCCCGAACGCTGGCCGGCCGCGATCAGCCCCAGCGCCAGCGCGGAATTGCCGGTCACGTTGCGATACTGGCCGGCGTCGAGACGGGCAGGCGCGATCTCGTAATGCGCGTCCGGCGCTTCGGTGGTTTCACCGTAGAAGTAGCCGGCCTTGAAGGCGCGCAGGTTGGCCTCGGCGAGCGCGGGCGCCTTGGCGAAGCGCTCGCGGATCGACTGCTCCTCGCGGCCGGTATCGCGCGAATAGATCCAGAAGATGAGCCCGAGCGCGTAGAAGTTCTTGCAGCGGGCAGCGTCCCGTGCCGAGACGCCGGAGCCTTCCACCGCCTTGGACACGAGCCGCTCGAAGTCCACCTTGATGACGCGGAACCCGTCCAGTTGACCGTCGGTCAATGGATTGGATTTCCATCCCGCGCGGTCGAGGTCGCCCTTGGTGAACGACGCCTCGTTGACGATGAGCAGGCCGCCGCGCTTCAAGTCGCCGATGTGGACCTTGAGCGCCGCCGGGTTCATCGCCACCAGCGTGTCCGGCTGATCGCCAGGCGAGAACACCTCGTGCGAGGCGAATTGAATCTGGTATCCGGAAACGCCCGCCGTCGTGCCCGCAGGCGCGCGGATCTCGGCCGGGTAGTCCGGGAAGGTGGCGAGGTCGTTGCCGTGAAAGGCCGCCTCGCGGGTGAATTCGGTGCCGGTGAGTTGCATGCCGTCTCCCGAATCGCCCGCGAAACGGACGACGGCATGCTCGAGATTGACTACCTTGGGAGAGCCGGAAATCGTCATGGACGAGCCTCCGTGCGGGTGCGGAGCTTAACCGCATCCCGCGCGAAGTGGAATCGTTCCGGCTGATGCAGGGCGTTAAGGCGCTACTTGCCCTCGGATTTGCGCGTCCGCGCCGCTTTCCGCGCCGATGCGCTCCGGCTCGCGGCGCTGCGCCGTTTGGCGGCCCCGTGCGCCTGCCGGGAGAGCGAGCGGTGGGATGCGGCTTTGCGCGGCTCGCGTTTGAGCGCGCTCGCCGCCGCGCGCGATCGCTTCGCCGACGGCTTCCGCTTGGCGGTCGTCTTCGTTCGCGAGGACGATCCGCCGCGCGCCGGCAGCTTCACTCCCGCCCGACGCGCCTCCGACAATCCGATGGCGATGGCCTGCTTCGTCGACCGCGCGCCGTGCTTTCCGCTGCGGATGTGCTCCATCTCCTGGCGCACGAACTCACCTGCCTGGGTCGAGGGCGCCTTGCCTTCTTTTGCATCCTTGCGCGCGCGCTCGATGGTCTTCTTTTCCGGCATGCCTTGCCTCCTCGAAGAAGGAAGCTAGGCACGGAAATGGTCGATTGAAACGGGCGGCCCTTTGAAGCGCGTGCGCATGTACCCGAACCAATAGACCGCGAGCGCCGCGAGGCATCCTGCGAACGCGTACCCCGCGCGCTCGTCCGGCGGGAGCACGAAGAGCACGAAGCAGACGCCGATCCAGACGATGGCGAGGAGATTGACGAACGCGCCGGCGCGCCCGAGCGTCCAAGGCCCGCGCCTGCGCTGCGCGCGCTTGCGAAAGCCGCAGACGATGGGGACGCCGTACGACGCGTAGAGCGCAAGCGTGCTCAACGCCACCATCGACGAATACGCCTCGCTCCACAGCGCGACCACGAGCGCCATGCCCGCCGAGACCCAAACCGCGGTCGCCGGACTCTTGTACCGGGGCGAGACGCGCGCGAGCCGCTTGGAGAGCGGCAGCCCGCCGTCGCGGGCAAAGGCGAAGAGCATCCGCGAATTGGAGGTGACGCTGGAGAGGCCGCAGAACCACATCGCCGCCATGGCCACCGCGACGAGCAGGTTGCCCATCACAGGCCCGAGCGCCGAGCGCAGCACGAAGATGAAGGGATTGCTCGCAGCCAGCGTTGCATCGAGCGATCCGATCGACAGCGTGACCGCGAGAAGCAACGCATATCCGGCGACGCCGCTGACGGCGACGGCCAGGATCATGCCCCAGGGCGCGTTGCGCGAAGGGTCCTTGGTCTCTTCGCTGACGTGGGCGGAAGCGTCGTAGCCGGTGAAGGTCCAGGCGGCGAGCAAGAAGCCGATGAAGAAGCCGCCCGTCGAACCATGCCGCTGCAAGAGAAACGCCGCCGGCTGGTGCGGGGCGAAGAAGGAGAGCGCCAGGACCAGCACCGTGACCCCGGCGATGTGGACCCAGGCGGACAGGTCGTTCAGCTTTGCCACCAGGCGCACGCCCAGGTGGTTCAAGACGGCGTGCGAGAGCAGCACCAAAAAGCAGAGTCCCAAGGTGGGAAGGCGCCGGCGAAAGTCGCTCTCCGGAAACAGCTCGTCCCAGCCGAGCATCGCGGCGAGAAATTCGGAGAGACCGTAGTCGATGCCCGCGGTGATGGCGAACTGGCCGATGGTGTTGAGCCACGCGGTGAGAAAGCCCGCGCCGCGGCCGCCGAGGATGGCGCTCCAATGGTAGAGGGCGCCGGCGGTGGGATACGCCGAAGCAAGCTCTGCGAGGCTGGCAGCGATGGGCAGCGTCAACAGGGTCACGAGCGGCCACCCGACCAGCATCTGCAAGGGGCCGCCGTACTCGAGGCCGTGCTTGTAGAGCGTCACCCCGCCGGTGAGCACCGAGATGATGGAGAAGCTGAGCGCGAAGTTGGCGAAGCCGCCCATGTCGCGCAGGAGCTCTTGCGCGTACCCAAGCTTTCTCAGTTGCTCGGCGTCGCGATCCACGCTCGACGTTCCTTAGCAGAGCAAAGACCTACAAGTCTGTCCGGCTTTGACGACAAGTTCGTCGGTCCACTGCCCTTCGGCGAAAAAAGGGCTAGCATCCTCTCATGGATGCGCCGCGCGTTCCCGTGCAGCTCTTCGCGCGCTCCCCGCGGCTCGCGGCGGCGCTCAAGTTCGCAGGCGGCGCCGCTCCTGGAGGAACACTCTCGAGCGGGCTCTCCTTTCTCTGCGAGCAGCTCGCGCTCATGAGCAATTCCCCGATCGCGTCCGCCTACGTCCTCGAGGCGGGCGACGAGCTGGTGCTGCGCGGCAACCACGGCTTCGCCCGCGAAGCGCTCGGCGAAGTGCGGATGAAGGTCGGTCAGGGCATCACCGGCACCTGCGTGGAGACGCTGCACCCCGTGACGGTGGACGACGCGCGCCTCTCGGAGCAGTTCGAGTATTTTCCCCAGCTCTCCGAGGAGCGCTATCCGGCGTTTCTGGCGGTGCCGCTCGTTTCGGGGGGGCGGCCGCGCGGCGCGCTCGTCCTGCAGCGCGAGGCCGGGCCGTTCGGCGAGGACGTGCTCCTCCTCGCCGTGTCGGCGACCCGGGCCTTGACCGCGCTCATCGAATCGCAAAGGCCCGCGGGGGCGCACCTGATCCTGCACGGGCAGGGCAACCAGCGCGGCCGCGGCCTGGGCGTGGCAACTCTTCTCTCTCGTGCGCTGCCACGGCGCGATCCGCGGCGCGCGCCGCAGGAGCCGCTCGGCGACGCCTTCACCTCTGTCCGCAGCGAGCTCGCGGATCTGGCCGAAGAAGCGCGCGCGGCGCTGCAAAAGCCGTGTCCCGAGCTGGAGGAGATCTGCCTCTCGCTCGACGACGCCCGCCTGGAGGAGCGCGCGCTCGAGCATGCGGGGCAGGGTGTGCCTCCCGCGCTGGCGCTGGAGCGCGTGGCGGCAGAAGTCGCGCGAGCTCTCTTTCACGAGGGGCCGGCGGCGCGGCGGGCCATCGACATCGAAGCGTTTCTCGGAGCCGTCGCCCATCGCCTGGCCGGAGTCGAGCCGCAGCGGCTGCGCAGGGGAGAGCTGCTCGTCTCGGTGCACTTGCCCGGCCTGGCCGCGCTGCGCGCGTGGTCTGCGGGAGCGACGGGCGCGGTGTGCACGGCGCCCTTGGGGCACTCGACCGGCGCCGCCGTCTTGACCGCGCTCGGCTTGCCCGTCGTCGCGGGCGTGCGGCAGATCTTCGAGTCGGCGTCTCAGGGCGATCGGGTCGCGCTCGACGGCAACAGCGGCGAAGTCCTGGTCAACCCGAGCGCTGCCGAGACGGCAGCCTTCCGAAAGCACGAGCGCTGAGCGCAACGAATGAAAGCGCTACTTGATCGTCGCTGAGGCGCTGCGGCTCCCGGCCTTGCGCACCGCCGCCTCCAGCGCCTTCGGCGTCGCCTGCCCGCGAAAGCCTTTGACGAGCTTTCCCGAGCCGTCGAAGACGAACGTCGCCGGCAACGTCCCGTCCCATTTCGGATCGCCCACCGCCTTCGCCACCGGGTCCGGCTCCGGCGCATCGAGGAGGAGCGCCGGCAAATCCGAGAGCCCGTAGTCGGACAGCATCTTCGCGGCCGCCCGTTCGTCCTCGGGACGGTCGATGCTGACGAGCGCCACCTCCACCCCGCGCCCCGGAAGCGCTTTCAGCTCGCGCCGCAGCCGGGGAAACTCGTCGCGGCATGCCCCGCACCAGCTCGCGAAGAAGTGCAAGACCAGCGTCCGTCCCTGGCCGATCTCCTGCACGAGCCTGGGCGCGTCGGTCACCGGCCGGACCGGCAGCGCCAGGAGCAAGAACGAAAGCAGCAGCATGGCCGAAAGCATAACCCGCGCTTGACCGCGCGAACGAGCGTCGTCAACGTGCGACGCCTTGCACCTGACCATCCTCTCCCGCAGGGCGGGCATCTACACCACCCGCCGTCTCACCCAGGCGGCACGCCTGCGCGGCGCGCGCGTGCGGGTGCTGGACCCTTTGCGCATCGAGATGCATCTGGGCCCCAAGGCGGCGGCGTGGTCGGGCGGAAAGCGCCTCGGCAAGACCGACGTGGTCATCCCGCGCATCGCCCCTTCGGTCCAGGCGTACGGCCTCGCCGTCCTCAGCCACTTCACCATGCTCGGCGTCCCCGCCTTGAACGACGCCGCGGCCATCGCCGCGAGCCGCAACAAGATGCGCGCTCTGCAGATGCTCGCGGCGCAAGGCGTGCCGGTGCCCCCGACCGTGATGGCGGCGACCGCGTCCGACCTGAAGCCGATGGTCGAGCTGGTGGGTGGGCTGCCGGTCCTGATCAAGCTGATCACGCCGGCCGAGCGCCCCGGGGTGATGGTGTGCGAGTCGCTCCAGTCGATGGAGGCGGCGCTCGAAGCGGTGCTGTCGATGGGGCACAACCTCCTCGTCCAGCGCTACGTCCACAAGCGCCGCGAGCGCGACCTGCGAGCGCTGGTCCTCGATGGAGAAGTGCTCGCCTGGGTGGAGCGGCGCGCGCGCCCGGGAAAGCTGCTCCACACGCTGGCCCGCGGCGCGAGCCTGAAAGCCGTCACCGTCCCGGCAGCCCTCGATGCCATGGCGGTCAAGGCTGCCAAGGTGCTCGGGCTCGACCTCGCCGCCGTCGATCTCATCGAAGCGCGCGACGGGCCGATGGTCTTCGACGTCCACGCGAGTCCCGGCCTTTCCGGTTTGGAGCGCGCAACCGGCCGCGATCTGGCCCTTCCCATCGTGGGACGCGCGGAAGCGCTGGCAAAGCGTTAGAATGCCCGCATGCTGCTCATCGCGCTCCTCGCCGCTCTCGACGCCGCCTCGGCCTACAAGATCGAAGCCCAAGCAACGAAGGCGAAGCACGGCGCCCCCGCCACCGCGCACGTCGAGGTGGTGCCGGCGCAGGGCGCCCACGTCTCGCCCGATGCGCCCATCTCCTTCACCGTCCATTCCGGCAACATCGCCAAGGTGGAGAAGGAGAAGCTGGGCCGCGCAGACGGAAAGCCGACCGGCAAGCATGGCGTGGCCTTCGACGTGCCGTTCACCGCCGCCCAGGCCGGCAAGGACGAGCTCCGCGGCACCCTGAACTTCTTCATCTGCACCGACACGCTCTGCGAGAAGCAGTCCCGCGAGGTCACGCTCGCGCTCGAGGTGGAGTGAGCCGGTTCGTCTACGGCGTCAACCCGGTGCTCGAAGCCCTGCGGGCCCATCCGCAGGACGTGCTCCGCGTGCTCGTCGAGCACAAGCGATCGCAGGGAGCGCAGCGCGTCGCCCAGGCCGCCTCCGCTCTCGGCGTGCGCGTGGAGGAGGCGGGCGATCTCGATCGCCGCGCCCGGGGTGGGGTCCACCAGGGCGTCGGTGCCGAGCTGGCCGAGTTCGAGTACCTCGAGCTCTCCGAGCTCCTGCAGCGCAGTCCCGCGCCCGCATTCGTGTTGGTCCTCGACGGCGTGACCGACCCGCAGAATCTGGGCGCTCTCGTCCGCAGCGCGCACGCGCTCGGGGCCCACGGCGTCGTCCTTCCAAAAGACCGCGCCGCCTCGGTCACGCCCACCGTCACCAAGGCCGCGGCGGGCGCCCTCGAGCACTGTCCCATCGCGCGCGTCACCAATCTCTCGCGGGCAGTGGACGATCTAAAGGAGGCGGGCCTGTGGACGGTCGCGCTCGCCGCCGAAGGCGACAAGGAGCTGTCGGAAGTCGACCTGACCACGCCGATCGCGCTCGTGCTCGGCAGCGAAGGAGCAGGCGTCCGCCCGCTCGTGCGCAAGACCTGCGACCACGTGGCGCGCATCCCGATGGCCGGAAAAGTCGCGTCATTGAACGTCGCGGCGGCCGGCGCGGTCGCGCTGTATGAGGTGGCGAGACAGCGCTCCGCAGGCCGTCGCCGAAGCTGACGGCGCTCTCTCGGCCATCGGCTTGACAAGATCCGGACGATCCAATAGAAGGCTGCCTCCCCGCGCTGGGGAAGTGTCTCCCGCGGCAGGGAGCGCTTGAAAATTCAGAGGGTTAGCTGGCGTAGCTCAGCCGGCAGAGCATCCGCCTTGTAAGCGGAAGGTCGCGGGTTCGATTCCCGCCGCCAGCTCCAAGCCGGTGTCGTGGAAGTCGGTCGTTCGCAGTCGAAGGGGCCATGGTTGCAAGAGAGCACACGTCGTCTGCGGAGGGATGCCCGAGCGGCCAAAGGGAGCAGACTGTAAATCTGCCGGCTCACGCCTTCGAAGGTTCGAATCCTTCTCCCTCCACCACTCTGGAACAAGGACCAAGCGTCGCGGGAATAGCTCAGCTGGTAGAGCGTCAGCCTTCCAAGCTGAATGTCACGGGTTCGAATCCCGTTTCCCGCTCCAAGGCACGAATCGAAACCGCCCACATAGCTCAGTCGGCAGAGCACTTCCTTGGTAAGGAAGAGGTCACCAGTTCAAATCTGGTTGTGGGCTCCAGATCCTCCGCGCTTCGGGTCGCAGCACTTTTGGAGAAAGCATGAACCGCACCATCATCACACTCGAGTGCCCGGTCTGCCGGCACCGCAACTACACCACCACCAAGAACAAGCGCACCATGACGGACAAGTTGGTGCTGCCGAAGTTCTGCCCGCACTGCCGGAAGCACACCGAGCACAAGGAAACGAAGTAAGGCGCGAGGCGGCCTCCGGGTCAGTAGCTCCAATGGTAGAGCGGCGGTCTCCAAAACCGCATGTTCCAGGTTCGAGTCCTGGCTGGCCCGCCAACACGAAGGAACTGCACGCGGTCCACCGGATCGCGGGCTTCGAAAGTAGATGACGAACTCTCGACTGGTCGTGATCGGATACGTGGTGCTGGGCCTCGCTTGTGGCCTCTTCCTCGAGCACGTGCTCGTCGCAATCTTCGGCGGCTTCGCGCCGACGCAGCCGCTGACGCGCCCTCTCGCGGGAGACTGGTCGGTCGCCACGCTGATCGGCCTCGGGCTCGCCGCGGTCGCCGCCATCATCCTCTGGAAGAAGCCGAAGACGCACGACACTTCGCTCGAAATCGCCGCGGAATTGCGCAAGGTCTCCTGGCCCAACATGGCCGAGACCCGCGCCGCCACCGTCGCGGTCATCATCGCTTCCATCGTCTCTGCAGTGCTGCTCGGGCTCTTCGACGTGCTTTGGCAGTTCCTCACGGACAAGATCCAGAACCCGACTCTCTGAGGAACCGATGCCCGCGATTGAAGCCGAGAAGAAGATCGACAAGAAGTGGTACGTGGTCCACACCTACTCGGGCTTCGAGAACAAGGCGAAGAAGTCGCTCGAAGAGAAGATCAAGCAGAACGCGCTGGAAGAGTTCTTCGGGGACATCCTCATCCCGATGGAGAACGTGGTCGAGATGGTGAAGGGCGAGAAGCGCTCCTCCAAGCGCAAGTTCTTCCCGGGCTACATCCTGGTGCAGATGGAGCTGAACGACCGCACCTGGCACCTGGTCAAGAACACGCCCAAGATCACCGGCTTCGTCGGCAATGCCACGAAGCCCCCCGCGGTGAGCGAGCACGAGATTGCCCGGCTCACCACCCAGCTCTCGGAAGGCGCGCTCAAGCCGAAGCCCAAGGTCGAATTCGAAACCGGCGACAACGTGCGCGTGGTGGACGGACCGTTCTCGAACTTCAACGGCACCGTCGAGGAAGTGAATCCCGACAAGGGCCGCGTCCGGGTGCTGGTCTCCATCTTCGGCCGCGCCACGCCGGTCGAGCTGGACTTCATGCAAGTCGAGAAGACGTAGCCACGCAACGGTGGGAGACCTGCAAAAGGTCGTTCGAACCACCAGGAGAAGAAGATGGCGAAAAAAGTCACTGGAATGGTCAAGCTGCAGTTGCCCGCGGGCAAGGCGAACCCCTCGCCGCCCGTCGGCCCCGCCCTCGGCCAGCATGGCGTCAACATCATGGGCTTCTGCAAGGAGTTCAATGCGGCCACCCAGGCGCAGGCCAAGGAAGGCCTGATCGTCCCGGTCCTCATCACCATCTATTCGGACCGCAGCTTCACCTTCATCGTGAAGACGCCGCCGGCCGCCATCCTGATCAAGAAGGCGCTCGGGCTGCACACCGAGAAGAAGAAGGGCTCCGGGGCGCACAAGCCGGGCAAGGAAAAGGTCGGCACGCTCTCGCGCAAGCAGCTCGAGCAGATCGCGAAGACGAAGATGACCGACATGACGGCTGGCTCGCTCGAGGCGGCCATGAACTCCATCGCCGGGACCGCGCGCAGCATGGGCGTGGACGTGCAGGGTTAAGGGGGCCGCCATGGCACAACACGGAAAGAAGTATCTCGAGGCGGCGAAGGCCATCGATTCGAACAAGCGCTACACGGTCGACGAAGCCTGCTCGCTGGTGAGCAAGACGGCGAAGAAGAAGTTCGACGAGACGGTGGACGTGGCCATCCGGCTCGGCGTCGATCCGAAGCACGCCGATCAGATGGTCCGCGGCGCGGTCGTGCTCCCGCACGGCATCGGCAAGGCGGTCCGGGTAGCGGTGTTCGCCAAGGGCGACAAGGCCCGCGAGGCCACCGAGGCGGGCGCAGACGTGGTCGGCGCCGAAGATCTCGCGGCCAAGGTGCAGGAAGGCTTCATGGACTTCGACGTCGCCATCGCGACGCCGGACATGATGGGCGTGGTCGGCCGCCTCGGTAAGGTGCTCGGTCCCCGCGGCTTGATGCCGAACCCGAAGGTCGGAACGGTCACCGCCGACGTCTCGCGCGCGGTGCGGGAGTCGAAGGCCGGCAAGGTCGAGTTCCGCGTCGAGAAGGCGGGCATCGTCCACGTCCCGGTGGGCAAGGCCTCGTTCGAGGCGAAGAAGCTCACCGACAACGTCAACGCCATCCTCGACACCATCGTCCGCGCGAAACCCGCGACGGCGAAAGGCGTCTACCTCCGGGGCGTCTCGATCAGCACCACCATGGGTCCGGGCATCAAGCTCGATACCTCGCTGATCGCCGCCGCCCATAAGTAAAGCCGCGGCAATGTGCCGCGGAAACGTTTAGCAAGACTGGTCCATGACAGCAGGCGGGGTGCGATCCCTTAAAGAAAGCCTGCCGAGACTTGAGCTGGGCCAGGGGTTTCTGACGAACGCGCGCTGCGTGATCTCAGGAACCGAACATCACGCGCAGGAAGGGAGGTGAGATCATGCAGCGCAACGAGAAACAAGAACTGATCGGCGCTCTACACGAGAAGATGTC
>DASXHM010000383.1:0-11644 GCA_036488495.1 Myxococcales bacterium
GCTCCATGTTCCTGCGGAACTCTTCGTTCATCGCGTCGAGATCGCGGGCCAGGTCGAGCGCGTTGGCCGAGAGCAGCGTCTCGTTCGAGCGGTCGATCATGCGGGTGGACTCGCGCCATTCCACGACCGCGGTGATGATCAGCGGCAACAGGCTCACCACCGCGATGACCGCGAGGATCTTGGAGCGGAACGTCCAGCGCGCAAATGGGTTCAACGCGCCCCCAATCGCAGCGTGAAGATGCTGCCGCCGCCTTCCCGGTCGATCACCGCCACCGAGCCGTGGTGGCCTTCCGCGACCAGGCGGACGAGGTACAGCCCAAGACCGAAGCCTGTCCGCGGTCCGCCTTTCTTCATCTCCACCGAGCCGAACTTTTCGAACATGGCGGCCTTGAGCGAGTCGGGCACGCCGGGGCCGCGGTCCGCCACTTCGAACACCACCTCTTCCTCGGCGACGCGCGCGCTGACCGAGACGTCACCGCCGGCCGGCGTGTACTTCAGTGCGTTGGAGAGCAGGTTCTCGATGCTTCGGCGCACCAGCGCCTCGTCGACCACGGCTGCGCCCGCCGGTCCGGCGGAGGCGGCGAGCGCAATCTTCTTCCGCCGGGCGATGGCCGAGGCCTCTTCCACCGTCTCGCGCACCACCCGATCCAGGTCGACTTCCTTGCGCTGGATGTGAAGCTGACCTTCTTCCATCAGCCTGACCTGCAGCGTCTCTTCGAGGCGGCGCAGCGCCACGTCGGCGGTCTTCAGCGCCTGCTGGACGTCGGCCTTGGAGCGGCCGGTCAGATCCTCTTCGAGAAGTTGCAGATTCGCCACCACCGCCGCGAGCGGGCTGCGCAAGTCGTGCACGAGCAGCGCCACCAGGTCGTCTTTCTGCGCCTGCAGCGTGCGGACCTCTTCGAGTTGTTCGCGGATGACCCGGTCCTGCTGGCGCAGCCGGAGAAAGGCGCGGCTTCGCAGGAGCAGCTCGCGCCGGTCCACGGGCTTGGTCAGAAAATCGTCCGCGCCGGCTTCGAGCCCGCGGTTCTTGTCCGACTGGTCGCCGAGCGCGGTGACGAGCAAGACGGGCAGATAATGGCCCTGCCTGGCCTTGATGCGGCGGCACACTTCGAAGCCGTCCATCCCCGGCATCATCACGTCCAGCAGCACCAGGTCGACCGCATGCTTCTCGACGGCCATCAGCGCGGCCGGACCGTTTGCCGCCTCCAGCACTTCGCAGGTCGCGGACAAGGAAGCGCGAATCAGCGCGCGGTTCATCGGCTCGTCGTCGACGACGAGAACGGCCGGCCGGTCCGCGTTCATTGGTCCCCCTCCGGTTCTTCGGGAGCGCGCTCAGGGGGGACGTCGACTTCTTGGCTCGCCTGAGGTTCGACCAGGTCGGCTTCGGCGAGGAGCATCGCGGCGTCCTCGTCGCGGGCAAGCGCGGCGAGGTAGGGAAAGTCCTGCTCGAGCCCGCGCAAGAAGTTCACCTGGCGGCGCAGCGCGGAGAGAAGCCGGCGGTTCTCCTCCTCGAGCACGATGGTCTCGAAGGCGAAATAGACGGTCACCCGCAGCATGGTGTTGTCCCAGGGCTTGCGGATGAACCGGTAGACCTCGCCCTCGTTGATGGAGCGGATGATGATGTCCGGGTTGGGATCGCCCGTGAGCATGATCCGGACGACGTGCGGATGCCGCGCGCGCACGAGCTTCAAGAATTCGACGCCGGTCATCTGCGGCATGCTGTAGTCGCTGATGACGAGCTGGATGGGCTCTTGCTTGAGGATGGCGAGACCGGCCTCGCCGTTCTCCGCCGAATGCACGCGGTAGCCTTCGCGCTCCAGCACGCGCGCAAGCGACGCGCGGACCGGCTCCTCGTCGTCCACCAAGAGGATGTGCTTTTCCTTGACGGGTCTCATTCGCGGCACGCCTTCGCGATGTCCTTCGTCAGCTTCGGCGATCGGTTTCTCAGCATGCCCCAGTCTGTCGAAACATCGGCGAAAAACCTCATCGGAGTTGACCTTTGCGCAATCCCACGGGCCAGGTTTCGAGCCACACCCAAGCGCGCCTCAGGTCTTCTACGGAGGGTTCGGCGCAGTGCGGTTGCAACCGGTTTTCACGCAGCGTAGGTGTCGTGTGCGGTTCCCGCATGGCCCAAGACGGCGGCAAGCTCACAGCGTTGGCGCGCGCCGCTCGGACCCTCGGGCGACCCGGCGATCTCGCGGACGTTCTCCGGGCGGCCCTCGGAGAGCTGTCCGGCGGAGAGCCCTTTTGCGCAGCGCACCTCCGCCTCGTGCAGCCGCAGGATTCAATCTCGGTGGGGACGGTCGATGGCGGCCGCAGCGGAGACTGCTGCGCATCGCTCGACTGGAACGGCGAGCACGTCGGCGAGCTGCAGCTCTTTTTGCGCGACGGCGATGCGCAGCGCGAGGACCTCGACGACACCGCGGCCATCGCCGCCGGCATCTTCGCCGCCCGGATTGCTTCGGCGCGCGACAACAGCTTCCGCGCGTACTTCGAAAACGCGGGCGTCGGCATCGGCATTGCCACCTCCAGCGGCGAGATGGTCCGCGCGAACCGCGCCTACGCCGAATTCCTCGGCCGCAAGCAGGACGAAATTCCCGGGGTCAACGCGATCGAGCTCGTCGCCGCCGAATATGTCCCCGAGACGGTCCGTGGGCTCGAACAGCTTCGCAGCGGCACGGTCGATCGGTTGGACCTGGAGCGGCGCTATCGTCGTACGGACGGATCGCTGGTCTGGGGCCGCACCGCCGCCACCCGCCTCGGCGACACCGGCTTCATCATCGCGGTGGTGCAGGACATTGACGAAATGAAGCGGGCCGAGGACGCCATCCGCAAGCTCTCCGGCCGCCTTCTCCACCTGCAGGATGACGAGCGCCGCCGCATCGCGAGGTCGTTGCACGAGTCGGCCGCGCAGACGGTGGCCGCGCTCTCGATGAACCTGCAGCGGATGGAAGGCATGTCGCTGCCGGCGCACGTCAGCGAAATCCTGACCGACAGCTTGGAGCTGGTCACGCAGTGCTCGCGCGAGATCCGCACCCTCTCGCACCTGTTGCACCCTCCGCTTCTCGAAGAGGTGGGGCTGCCCTCTTCCTTGCGCTGGTACGTCCAGGGGTTCGGCACCCGCAGCAACGTCGCGGTGAAGCTGGAGCTGGCGGAGATTGGACGGCTGCCGATGGAGCTGGAGATCACCCTCTTCCGAGTGGTGCAGGAGAGCCTCACCAACGTGCATCGGCATGCAGAGGCGCTCCAGGCGATCATCCGCCTGCGGCGGAGTGGCACCGAGGTGGTTCTCGAAGTGGAGGACGACGGCATTGGCATGCCGCACGGCGTGCTCGATCGGCTGCGGCAGGGCGCGGAGGCGGTGGGGGTGGGCATCGCCGGCATGCGGGAGCGGCTGGCCCAGCTCGGCGGGACGCTCGAGATCCATCCCCAACCGCGGGGTACCTTGGTGCGCGCACGGCTGTGGAGCGAGCGATGACCAGGACCCGCATTCTCGTCGCCGACGATCACGAGGTGGTGCGCAAGGGGCTGCGTTCCTTGCTCGAGCAGGAGCCCGGGCTCGAAGTGGTCGGCGAGGCCTCCAACGGGCGCGAGGCGGTGGAGAAGGCCACGGCCACGCGGCCGGACGTGGTGGTGCTCGACATCGGCATGCCGGAATTGAACGGCCTGGAAGCCACCCGCCGGATCGTGAAGAGCTCGCCGCGCACCGAAGTGCTGGTGCTGACCGTGTACGAGACCGA
This sequence comes from Myxococcales bacterium, assembly GCA_036488495.1. Lineage (GTDB taxonomy): Bacteria > Myxococcota > Myxococcia > Myxococcales > 40CM-4-68-19 > 40CM-4-68-19. Next base: position 3,741 of record DASXHM010000383.1, read on the forward strand.
GGAGGTCATTCGCGAGGTGCTCCGCGCCGGCGCGCGCGGGTACGTGCTGAAGTCGGATGCGGGGCGGCTCCTCCTCAGCGCGGTGGAGGCGGTGGCGGCGCACAAGCCGTTCTTCACCTCCCGCGTCTCCGAGTTGGTGCTGGCGGGCTTCCTCTCCGGCGATGCGCCGAAGGCGGAGGAGGTGCAGCCGCAGGGCGCCCCCTTGACGCCGCGCGAGCGGGAAGTGCTGCAGCTTCTCGCCGAAGGGAAGACCAACAAAGAGGTGGCGGCGGCGCTGGGGATTGGGCTCAAGACGGTGGAGACCCACCGCATGAATTTGATGGCCAAGCTCGGCCTGCATTCGGTGGTGGACCTGGTCCGGTACGCCATCCGCAACGGCATCGTCGCCGCCTAGCCGACGCGGGCCGGTCGCGCGGCCGCCAAGGTCATCCGGCCGCGTCAGCCCACGCGGGCGAGCGAGAGGCGTCCTTTCCAGCGGTTCATCAACTGATCGCGGATGGCCGCGTTCTCCGGACGCTCGAGCTCCGGGTCGTCCGCCACCAACGCGAACGCCTCCTCGCGCGCGTCCTGCAGGATGTTCTGATCTCGGGCCAGCTCGGCGACGGCAAAGTCCGGCAGCCCGCTTTGCTTGGTGCCCAGGAACTCGCCCGGCCCGCGCAGCTCCAGGTCCTTCTCCGCGATGAGGAAGCCATCGGTGGTCTTCTCCATCACCTTCAGCCGCTCGCGCGCGATCGGCCCCCACTCCGCCCCCGAAGTCCCGGTCACCAGCAGGCAATACGATTTGGCCGCGCCGCGCCCCACCCGCCCGCGGAGCTGGTGGAGCTGCGAGAGGCCGAAGCGCTCGGCGTGCTCGATCAGCATCACGGTCGCGTTCGGCACGTCGACCCCGACTTCGATGACGGTCGTAGCGACCAGGATGCGATCTTCGCCGGTGCGGAAGCGCTCCATCGCCTCTGCGCGTTCGGCCGGCGGCTGCCGGCCATGGACTAGCCCGATGGGCACCTCGGGAAAGACTTCCACCGCCAGCCGGTCGCGCTCCTTCACCGCCGCCTTCAGCTCGGTCAGCTTCTCGCTCTCTTCGACGAGCGGCAGCACCACGTAAGCCTGACGGCCGGCGGCGAGCTCCTTGCGGATGACGTCGTACGCCTTGTCGCGGGCGCTGTCCTTGAAGGTCTTGGTGGCGATGGGCGTGCGGCCCGGTGGAAGCTCGTCGAGAACCGACGACTCGAGGTCGCCGTAGAGGGTCAGCGCGAGCGTTCGCGGGATCGGCGTCGCGGTCATCACCAGGACGTCAGGCCTCTGCCCCTTCGACATCAGCCGTGCGCGGGTGAGCACCCCGAAGCGATGCTGCTCGTCGATGATGACGAGGCCGAGCCGGTGAAATCCGGTCGCCTCCTCCGCGAGCGCGTGGGTCCCGACCACGATCTGCGCGACGCCCGAGCGCAAGAGCCGCGCGGCGTGCTCGCGCTCGCGCTGCGGCAAGGAGCCGGTGACCAGCTCCACGTGCACGCCGGTCTGCCGGAGCAGCATTCGCAAGGAGCGAGCGTGCTGTTCGGCGAGGATCTCGGTCGGCGCCATCAGCGCGGCCTGGTAGCCGTCCTCGACCGCGAGCCGCGCCGCCACCAAGGCCACCGCCGTCTTTCCGCTGCCGACGTCGCCTTGCAGAAGCCGGTTCATCGGCTCGGCCTTGCGCATGTCGGCGGCGATGCCGGCGACGGCGCGCGACTGGGCCCCCGTCAGCGGCCAGGGAAGCTGCGAGACGATGCGCCGCAGGGTGGATTCCTCTGCGCGAAAGGCGATGCCCGGCTCGATTTTCACCCCGCGCCTGCGCAGCGCGAGCCCGAGCTGGACCAGGAACAGCTCTTCGAAGGCGAGGCGCCTGCGCGGCTCACCGCTGGGAACGCCGCGGGCGAGCTCGGCCGCGAAGCGCTCGGGAAAGTGCGCTTCGCGGATCGCCTCTTTCAAGGGCAAGAGCTTCTGCCGCTCCAGCACCTTGCGCGGCAACACGTCGGTGACGAACTGCGCGTACTCGTCGACCGCGCGCTTCTTGATGCGGCGGAAGGTCCGCGCCGGAACGCCTTCGACGTCCGAGTAGACGGGCACGACGCGCCCGAACGAATCGTCCGCGCTCGCTCCTTCACCGTCGTCCCCGAGGGGCTCGACGTCGGGGTGGTGCATGACCTTGCCGGAGCCGCGATAGCCCTCGCGCACTTCTCCGCTCACCATCACCCGCGCGAAGAGCGGAAAGCGCGAAAGATAGCTCTGCCGGTAGTGGAACCAGATGCAGACGAGCGTGCCGCCCGCGTCGTCCTTGACCAGCACCTCCAGCCTTCGCCTGCGGCCGTGCGCTTCTTGCGCCTTCATGATGCGACCCTGGATGAAGCTGCGCTCTCCGATGGGCGCGTCGGCGACCGTGCGCGGCTTGCGCCGATCTTCGTAGCGCCGCGGCAGATCGAGCAACAGATCGCCCACCGTGGCGATGCCTTTCTGGCGAAGCTTCTCTGCGATGGCGGGCCCGATTCCGCGCAGCGACTGCACCGGCGTCTCCAGCGGTGGAAGCTTTTCGACGGCTCGCGGCGCGGCGGATCCGGTCACGGGCGCCATCTTGCCAGGGGCCCCTGACAACAGCGGCGCTCGCTGCGCCGCGGACGACTGCGGCGCTTGATGCGCCGTGAACGACAGCGGCGCTTGATGCGCCGCGGACGAGCCCGCAGGTCCGAGAGAGACGCCCGCCGGAACACCCGACAGCGCCGCGACGTCATCGGGCAGCGGGACGAGCAATGCGAGCGCGCGCACCAGCGCTGCGAGCGCGGTTGCGCGGGCGTCCGCAGTCCCCCCATCGAAGCCCTGCGCGGCAGCCTCGATCGCAGACAGCCGTTGCAGCGAATCGCCGGAGGCAAACGCGCGCGCCGATCCGACCACCTGGGCGACCAGCGGTTCGAGGCCGTTCAGCCGGGCGACTCCGGCCCGGGCGGCGAAACGGAGCGGCGGCAAGAGCGGCGAAAGCGCGAGCGACAGGGGCGCGTCGCTCTTCGCCACCTAAGCGCTCTCCTCCTCGTACTCGACGAAGACGACTTCCAGGATCTCGTACTCGCGATTGCCGCCGGGGGCCCGGATGGAAACGGTGTCGCCCACTTCGCGGCCGATCAAGCCGCGGGCGATTGGGCTCGTGATGCTGATGCGGCCCTTTTTTAGATCCGCCTCGGTCTCGCCGACGATGGTGTACTGCACCTTCTGGCCGCTGTCCGGGTCTTCCAATTTCACGGTGGCGCCGAAGACGACCCGCTCGCCGGAGAGCTTGGTGACGTCGATGATCTCGGCGCGTGCCAGCCTGTCTTCCAGCATCTGGATGCGGCCTTCGATGTGCGACTGCTTCTCCTTGGCGGCGTGGTACTCCGCATTCTCGCGCAGGTCGCCGTGGTCGCGCGCGGTGGAAATATCCTGCACGTTCTTCGGCCGCTCCACCGACTTGAGGTGCTTGAGCTCGCGCTTGATCGCCTCGGCGCCAGCCCTCGTCATGGGAATGTTGTCGGCTGCCATGGTGCCTCTTCCCTGGATGAAACGAGTGCGGCCGGACCGTTGCCGGGCCGGCCGCGAGGGGCTCGAAATGTGCTCAACTTCCGCGGGAAATGCAACGAAAAGCCGCCTCGCCCGGCGGCGGGGCGATCTTTCGTGCGGGCTGGCCGAATCGGCTTGACGGCGCCTGTGCCGTGCATAATTATGCGCTCCCATGCAGACCGCTCCCATCGGCGTCATCGGCGCCTCCGGCTACGCCGGGCTCGAGGCGAGTCGCATCCTTGCCGCGCATCCACAGGTCGAGCTGCGGCTTCTCAGCAGCGACAAGTGGGCGGGGGAAACGGCCGCAAAGCGCGCGGGGCTCGCCGGCGCTGCGGGCAAGCTGCGCTACGCGCCGTGGGACAAAGCGCTCGAGCTCTCGAAGGAGTGCGCCGCGGTGCTCTTGGCGCTGCCGGCGGAGGCCTCGCTCGAGCTTGCGCCGAAGCTCGTGCAGGCGGGCGTGAAGGTCATCGATCTGTCGGGCGCGTTTCGCTTGAAGGACGCGGCGCTCTACCCGCCCTTCTACAAGCTCGCGCACGGTCAGCCCTCGCTCTTGCGAGAGGCAGTTTACGGGCTTCCGGAGCTGGGCCGGACGCCGCCGGGAACGCGCCTCGTCGCGAACCCGGGTTGCTATGCGACTGCCGCTGCTCTCGCGCTCGCGCCGCTGGTCGAAAGCGGGCTCGTCAAAGGTCCTTTGATCGTGGACGCCGCCTCGGGCGTTACCGGCGCGGGGCGCAAGGCCACCGAAGAGCTTTCGTTCGCGGAAGTGGACGAAGACTTCCGCGCCTACAAAGTTCTCGGGCACCAGCATCAGCCGGAGATCGCGCAGACGATTGGCGCGGAGCTGACCTTCACCGCGCACCTTCTGCCACTCAAGCGCGGCATCCTTGCCACCTGCTACGCGCAGCTCGCCGGCGGCTACGCCGCTTCCGATTTTCATGCAGCGTTGGTGCATAAATATGCACGATGCCCGTTCATCGAAGTCGTCGATCATCCGGACGAGGTCGGCCTCAAGGCCGTCGTGGGCACCAACCGTTGCCAGCTCGCGGTCGCGAGCAAGGGCTCGACGGTCGTGGTGGTGTCGGCCATCGACAACCTGGTCAAAGGGGCTGCCGGCCAGGCGGTGCAGAACCTGAACCTCGTCTTCGGCTGGCCGGAAACGTGCGGCCTGGAAGGCTTGCGGGGATTCCACCCATGAAGGGACCGAAGGGCTTCCTCTGGGCCGGCATGCAGGCCGGCATCAAGCCGAATCGGAAGGACCTGGCGCTGGTCTACAGCGAGGCGCCCTGCTCGGCCGCCGGATGCTTCACCCAGAACCTCGCCCGGGCCGCGCCAGTCATCGATGCCGAGCTGCGGCTTCCAGCGGACGGAATGCGTGCCGTCGTCGTCAACAGCGGCAACGCCAACGCGCTCACCGGCCCCGAGGGCCTCGTCGACGTGCGCACGGTCTGCGAGGCGGTGGCGCAGAGCCTGAAAGTGCCTGCTGCCGCCGTCGTCAGCGCATCGACGGGCGTCATCGGTCACCGGCTGCCCGCGCACAAGATCGTCGCCGCGGCCCCCGTGCTCGCGAGTTCCTTGCAGGCCGATCCCCTCTTCGCCGCTGAAGCCATCCTCACCACCGACACCCGGGTGAAGCTCGCCGCGCGCACGGTGCAGATCGAGGGCAAGGACGTCACCCTCACCTGCATCTGCAAAGGCTCGGGCATGATCGCGCCGTCGCTCGCCACCATGATCGCGGTGGTGGCCACCGACTGCGCCGTATCGCAGGCCATGCTGTCGCTTGCGCTCGGGTCGGCGATGAAGCGCAGCTTCAACGCGCTCACCGTCGACGGCGACATGAGCACGAACGACTGCGTCTTCGCGCTCGCGAACGGCCTCGCCCAGAACCCGGTCATCGCCGATCCAGGCCCCTCGTTCGCCGCCTTTGCTGCGGCTCTAGACGACCTCTGCAAGCAGATGGCGAAGGAAATTGCGGCGGACGGCGAAGGGGCGACGAAGCTGCTCGACATCCGGGTCGCGGGAGCGCCGTCGGAAGACATCGCCATCGACTTGGCGAAATCGTGTGCGGGGTCGAGCCTGGTCAAGGCGGCCATCTTCGGCGCCGATCCAAATTGGGGCCGGGTCCTCGCCTCCATGGGCGCCCGCGCCGGCACGGCGGGCTACCCGATCGAGCCTGCCAGCGCGCGGGTCCGGGTGCAGGAGGTGGTCGTCTACGACAAGGCGCCCGTGGCCTACGACGCCGCGGTGCTGAAAGCGCGGATGCGCGAGCCGGAAGTGAAGATCGACGTCGACCTTCGCGCGGGTGAATCGAGCGGCGAAGCGTGGGGCTGCGATCTCTCCTACGACTACGTCAAGATCAACGCCGACTACACGAGCCTCATCGTCGCCAAGCCCGACGGCGGAGTGGCCAAGGACGACCGGCTCACCAACTACAGCCCGACCTTCAAGGTCCAGCTCCTGGTGGACGCGCTCGGCTACATCAAGAAGTTCAGCAACACTCGCTGCGTCATCAAGTACGGCGGCGCGGCGATGGTGAAGGAATCGCTCAAGCGCTCCTTCTGCGAGGACATTGGCCTTCTGCGCTCGGTGGGCTTGCGTCCCGTCGTCGTCCACGGTGGCGGGCCCGAGATCACCCGCACCTTGGAGAAGCTCGGCGGCAAGGCCGAGTTCATCGACGGCCAGCGGGTGACGAACGCCAGCGACCTGAAAGTGGTCGAGATGGTCCTGACCGGCTCCATCAACACCGAGATCGTCACCCTCTTGAATCAAGAAGGCGTCGCGCACGCCGTGGGGCTGTCGGGCAAGGACGGCGGTCTCATCCGCGCGCGCAAGCTCGTCTCGGAAGGGCGCGATCTCGGCCAGGTGGGCGAGGTCACCCGCGTCAACAAGGACTTCCTCGAGATGCTGCTCGCGCAGGGCTACGTTCCCATCATCTCGCCGGTCGGCCTGGGCGAAGACGGGCAGAGCTACAACATCAATGCCGACACGGTGGCGGCGGAAGTCGCCATCGCCCTCGGAGCGCAAAAGCTCATCTATCTCTCCGACGTCCCCGGCATCCTCAAGGCCGGCGAGCTGGTCGGTCAGCTCACCGCCAACGACCTGCGCGCGCTGATGGACGAAGGCACCATCTCGGGCGGCATGATCGCCAAGGCGAAGAGCATCTTGAAAGTTCTCGCGAGCGGCGTTCCCAGCGTGCACCTCTTGGACGGCCGGGTGCCGCATTCGATCATCGGCGAGCTCTTCACCGACAAGGGCGTCGGCTCCTGGATTTCGGCATGAAGAGCGCACACGAACTGGAGCGCGGGCTCTTGAAGCGGGCGTCGGCCAGCGCGAAGGAGATGCGCCAGAACGCGATCAAGAAAATGCTCCGGCAGAAGCGCATCGCGACGCAAAACGAGCTGGTGGAAACGCTGCGGGCCGAAGGCATCGAGGCCACCCAGGCCACGCTTTCGCGCGACCTGGCGGAGCTGGGCGTGTTGCGCGTTTCGCGGCCGGAAGGCGCCGTCTACGAGATTGAAGCGGTCAGCGCGCAGGCCTCGCCGCAGACGCGTGAATTGGGCGAGGCAGTGCTCTCCATCGCCGACAACGAATCGATGGTGGTGCTGCGCACGCGTCCCGGCCTGGCTTCGGCGGTGGCCCTGGCGGTGGACAACGCGCGGCTACCGGAATGTCTCGGCACGCTCGCGGGCGACGACACGCTCTTTGCGACGCCTTCGCGCGGCATCTCCTCGCGGCGGCTCGCGCAGCAGATCAAGGTCCTCTTCGGAAGGGAGACGTAAGTGGCAACCAAAGAGAAGGTCGTTCTCGCGTACTCGGGCGGTCTCGACACGAGCGTTCTCGTCCGCATCCTCACCGACGAATACGGCTACGAAGTCATCGCCTGCCATGCGGACGTGGGCGAGTCGAAGGACATCGAGAAGCTGAAGGAGAAGGCGCGCAAGGCGGGCGCGGTCGCGACCGAAATCGTGGACGCCAAGGACGAGTTCGCCCGCGACTTCTGCTTCCCGGCGCTGCAGGCAAATGCGCTCTACCAGGGCGTCTATCCCTTGAGCGCGGCCTTGAGCCGTCCCTTGATCGCGAAGCACCTCGTGGCCGCGGCTCGCAAGCATGGAGCAACCGCGGTTGCGCACGGAGCGACCGGCAAGGGCAACGATCAGGTCCGCTTCGATCTGGCAGTGAAGGGCATGGCGCCGGAGCTGAAGATCCTGGCTCCCCAGCGCGAGCGGAACATCACCCGCGATGCGGCGATGGAGTACGCGGCGAAGCACGGCATCGAGGTGCCCACCTCGAAAAAGTCGCCCTTCTCCATCGACGAGAACCTCTGGGGCCGCAGCATCGAAGGCGGCGTC
>DASXHM010000394.1:0-20716 GCA_036488495.1 Myxococcales bacterium
CCCGCGCGATCCGCGCGTCGCCGAACGCTTCGAGCTCTACGCAGGCGGATTCGAGCTCGCGAACGGCTTCTCCGAATTGACCGACGCAGCCGAGCAGCGCAAGCGGCTCGTGGAGGAGCAGGAGCTGCGCCGAAGCCTCGGGCGCGAGGTCTTTTCGCTCGATGAAAAGTTCCTCGCCGCGCTCCCGCAGATCGATGAAGCCGGCGGAGTGGCGGTGGGGCTCGACCGCGTCTTGATGCTCTTGACCGGCGCGCGCGACATCGCGGAGGTGCTGCTGTTTCCCGCCATCGAAGAGTACGCAGCCGCGCAGGCGCACCGTGGGGCGGCCCGCAGATGATCGTGCTCCGCTTCTTGCGCACTATCTTCGGTTGGCTCTTCATCCTCGTCGCCACCATGACGCTCGCCTTGTTCATCGGCATTTCCGGCGACAGCGAATTTTCCGAAGCGGTGCTGCGCTTCTGGTCGCGCCTCTTTCTCGGCGTCGCAGGCGCGCAGGTGGTGACGTTCAGACATCCGAAGATTGAGCCCGGCAAGAGCTACGTCTACGTCTCGAACCACACCTCCAACCTGGACGTGCCCGCCATCCTCTGGACCGCCGGCGCGCCGCTGCGGTTCATCGCCAAGAAGGAGCTCCAGCGGATTCCGCTCTTCGGTTGGGCGGCGCGGCGGATGGGGCACGTCTTCATCGATCGGAAGGATTCGCGCGGTGCCGCGCTCGCGATTCGCAAGCGCATCGAACGCGGCCTCACCGGCGTAGGACTGTTCTTCTTCGCCGAAGGCACGCGCGCCACGACCGAAGAGCTGTTGCCCTTCAAGAAGGGGGCGGCCATCGCGGCCATCGAAACCCGCCTCGACTGCGTCCCCATCGCCGTGGCGGGCGCGCGCGAGGTGCTGAAGCCGAAGGGCTTTTCGCTCTTCCAGCCAGGGCGGGTGGCCGTGGTCTACGGCGAGCCGGTGCCGGTTGCCGGACACACGCTCGACGACCGCACCGTCCTGGTCGCAGAGCAGCGCGAGGCGGTCGAGCGCGCTCTCCAACAAGCGCGCGCCCTGATCACACCGGAGGCCCTTCAAGCGACCCCTCGGTAGGTGATACACTCACCCGCGCGCATGGGCGCAGTTCCAACCAATGAAGCGCCCGCGGTGCGGGACGCGGTTGCCGCTCTGGCGCGCGCGGTCGCACGCGGAACGCCGGACGGGCTCGCTTCTTCCTTCGACGACCTGCGCGCAATCCTCGAACGGCGGCGTTCCATCGCCATCGGCCTCGTCAAGGAAGGCCTGCTCGTGGACGGGGCGTTCGTCGAGCACGACTTCGCGGCGCGCCTGTACCACGACGGCATCCGGACCCTCTGCTTCCACCGCGGTCTCACCTTCGACGAGCTGTCCGTCTTCGCCAGCATCGCCGCCTCCGCCGAAGACCGCGAAGATGCCGCGACCGAGCTCTGGAAGGCTGCGCTCCCGCACGTCGACTTCGCCAGCGCCGGCGGGTACCACATGGACGAAGTCGCGGGGCCATTCGTCTCCGCGGCGGTCAGCGACATCGCGGCGCGCACGCAACGTGTGCTCGACGCGCGCGAGGTCTTGGAAGCCGCGCCGCCTTCGCCGCTCTGGTCCGATGAGCAGCGCGCCCTGGCGGACGGGCACGACTGGCCGCGCGTCGCGGGTCGCGCGGCGCTGTGCATCCTCCGGATCGTCGCCGGCGACTATGCGGGCTTCGATCTCGAGGCGCTCCAGGATGGCTTCACGTGGCTCGCCGATCGGATGCTGCAGCGGGGAGCGCCGCAGCAGCTCGCGCAGGCGTTGGTCGCGCTGAAGGAGTTGCCGTCCGGGTATCGGCATTGGATGGCGGGCTGGCTTTCCGATCCGGCGCGTTTGCGCTTCGCCGTCGGCCTCGAAGGAGCAGGGCGGCTCGTCACCGCCTGGGTCGCGCTCTTGCCGTTGGAGAGCGGCGCGGCATTGGTTGCGGTCTATCCACGCGCGCAAGACGACGGCGCGCGGGAGGCGCTGGCACGGGCGATCGTGGCGCGCATCGACACCTGCACCACGGAAGCGCTGGCGCTCTTCCGCAGCGACCGGGAGGCCGGGCCGCTCGTCGCCGCGCTGGCCCCGCTCGCAGCACCGCGCAGGATCGAATTCGCCGCGGCCGCGTTCGAAAATCCCAATCCCGCAGTGGCCGCCCAGGCGGTGGAGCATCTCGCGCGCGATCCGTCCGCCGCCCTGCGCGTCCTCGGGCCTGCGCTGCAGCACGAGTCGCGCGAGCTTCGGATTGCGGCCGCGGTCTCGCTTTCGGGCCTGCCGGGCGGAGGCGAGCGGGTGGCGCGCTTCTTCATCGACGCCATCGCGCGGCCGGCCTTTGCCGAGGCTGACGAAGAGGAGATGGCGGTCTTCCACCGCTGTCTGGGAAAGCTCGGCTCGAACGTCGGCTTTACCTACCTGACCTCGCAACTCTCGCTGCCGCAGAAGAAGCTCTTCGGCAGAAAGCGGCGAACGCAAGCGCAGCTCTTCGCCGTGGAAGGCCTCGCCGAAGAAGGCAGCCCGCGCTCGTTGCGCGCGCTCGACGACGCCGCCAAGAACGGCGAATCCAAGCTGGTGGCGGAAGCGAGCCAGGCCGCCGCGCGCAAGCTCCGCACGAGAAAGCTGTCTTGAACGCGGCCTTCGTCGGAACCACCCAGGGCCGCCGCCAGGATCTCGGGCAGCGCGTGGTCCACGCGCTGTTCGGGAAGGGCGACGCAGCGCTCGACGAGCTGCAGTCGGCCATCGTCGCGCTGCTCGAGTCCGACGGCGGGCTTGACGTGAGGTTCGTCGACGACGGCATCTACCTGAACGGGCAGAAGCTGGAGCTCGAACAAGGCGAGCAGCATGCGCTCGAGCTGCGGCACCGCGGCATCTTCGGCCTGCACGCGGCGGTCTCGCCTCCGCGCAGCGACTTGCGCGAGCTCTCGCGGCTTCTCGCCTCCAAGTCGCAAGAGCGCGTAGGCATCCGCGGCGATGCGAGGCGGCCGCTCTCCGCGCTGCGCCTGCGCGTCACAGCCAAGGAAACGGCGGCCGATGCGGCGGCGGACAAGGGGGCGCGCCTCGTCTCGGCCTACGCGCACGCGGTCTTCTTCGTCGACCACACCATCCAGCAGCTTCGGGTCGCGGGCGAGCTGATCGGAAGCGCGGCGGCGTCGCACGCCATTCGCGATCTGGTCGAATTGGAAGAGGAGCGTCCCCGGCAGTTCTTGCAGCTCGCGCGGGTCAAGGCGACGAGTGACGAATATTGGGGACATCACGCCGCGAACGTGGCGGTGCTGGGCATCGGCTTCGGCGCGCGCCTCGGCCTTTCCAAAGCGCGGCGGCACGAGCTGGGAATGGCGGCGCTCTTCCACGACGTAGGGATGGCGGCCATTCCTTCCGCGCTTTTGGAGCGGGGCGGCAAGCTCGATGCCCGGGCGCAGGTGGCGCTGAAGGCATCGCCGCTCTTCGCCGCCCGCGCAATCTTGCGCGACCGCGAGCTGCACCCGGCGGCGCTGGAGAGGGCGCTCGCCGTCTACGAATGCCACCTCGATCTGGTGCCGCAGGAAGGAGCGGTGCCGGACATCGGGCTGCCCGGCCGCATCCTCGCCATCTGCGAATCGTACGACGCGCTCACCACCGCGAGGCCGTTCCGTCCGGCGCACACCCACAACCAAGCGCTGCGGATCATGACCACCGAGCAGGTCTTCCGCTTCGACCCGCACTTGCTCGATCTGTTTACCAAGGTGGTCGAACCGCTCGTCCGCTGAGCGGCGGTTTGAGACTCTTCAGGCCGTGCCGCCTCCCCACAGAGATTCGAACTCTGGCCGTCGTTCAGGGCGCCCGGAGGATCAGGCACTTCAGGTAGCGCGTTTCGGGCACGCCGAGGAGCGACGGATGATCGCGCGCAGCCCCGCGCCGCTCGACCACTTGCACGGTGCGCTTCGCGTCCGCCGCCGCCGAGAGCACGGTCTTTTCGAACAGCGCGTCGTCGACGTGGAACGAGCAACTGCAAGTGACGAGCACGCCGTAGCGCGCGAGCATTTGGAAGGCGCGGAGATTGATCTCCTTGTACCCGCGCAGGGCCGCCTCGATGGAGCCGCGGCCCTTGGTAAAGGCCGGCGGGTCGAGCACGATGGTGTCGTAGCGCTCGGCGGCCTCCGCCTCCTGCCGCAAGAGATCGAACGCGTTCGCCACCACGAATTCGACGTTGCGCGCCCCTGTCCGCGACGCTGCTTCGCGCCCCTGCGCCGCGGCCTGCTCGCTGATGTCGACCGCTTTCACCGTCTCCGCCTTGCGGGCGAGCTGCAGCGCAAAGGCACCGCCATAGGTGAAGCAATCGAGGGCGCGGCCATGCGCGTAGCGCCCCGACTCGACGCGGTTCTCCGACTGATCGAGGAACGCGCCCGTCTTCTGACCTTCGAGCGGATCGGCGACGAGCTTCACTTCCCCTTCGAGGAATTCCAAAGCTCCGGGCGGCGTCCCGGCGAGCATCCCCTTGCGCAAGGGCAGCCCTTCGTGGGCGCGGACCTTGGCGTCGTTGCGCTCGATGATGGCGCGCGGATGAACGAGCTCCTGCAGGAGCTTCGCGAACAGCTCGCGGCGCAGATCGGTCGCCTCGATCAAGGTCTGCACGCTCAGGCAGTCGCCATAGCGATCGACCACCAGGCCCGGCAATAGGTCGGCCTCGCCGTGCACCAGCCGGGCGGCTCTCCGCCGCTGCGGATCCGGCGCGAATGCCTCGCGCAGTGAGATGGCTTGGGCGAGCCGGTTGCGGAAGAAGTCGTCGTCGACCGGCTCGTCCTCGCGGGTGAGAAGCCGCACCGCGATCTGGCTCTGCGCTCCGTAGAACGCCTTGCCGACGAAAAAGCCGCGCTCGTCGACGAGCCGCACCACGTCGCCGCCGTTCACCGAAGCGCCCACCCCGGCAACGTCGGACGAGTAGATCCACACATGGCCCGCATCGAGCCGCTCGACCGCGCGGCGGGTGAGGACCACCGCCGGCTCGTCGGAAGTGCCGGCGCCGATGCTGCCCAGAACCGGCGGCTTGCGCGGCGCCGGGCGGGGCGCGTCGGGCCGGACGTCGCGCGCAGCCTTGGAGCCCTGCTTCAGCCGCTCGTTTCTGCGCGCTTCCTTCGCACTTCGCGGCGCATCGCTCACGCCTTCGCCAACGCCTGCACGAGGTCGTCGACCAGGTCCTGGCCATTCTCGATGCCGACGCTCAGGCGGATGAACCCGTCGTCGATGCCGAGCTTCTTGCGCGTCTCCGGCGGCACCGAGGCGTGGGTCATGATCGCCGGATGCTCGATCAGGCTCTCCACGCCGCCGAGCGATTCCGCGCAGGTGAAGAGGCGCAAATTGCGCAAGAACGTCCGCGCCGCCGGGAGCCCGCCTTTGATGACGAAGGTGAGCATGCCGCCGAAGCCCTTCATCTGCTTCTTCGCCAATTCGTGCTGCGGATGGTCGGGAAGCCCGGGCCAGGTGACCTTGAGCACTTTCTCGTGCCCGCGCAGCGCCTCCACCACCTTGCGCGCGTTCTCTTCGTGCCGCTCCATCCGGACGTGCAGCGTTTTCAAGCCGCGCAAGACCAGGAAGCTGTCGAGCGGGCCCGGCACGGCGCCGACCGCGTTCTGCAAGAAGGCGAGCTTCTCGTGCAGGTCGTCGCGGGAAGTCACGAGCGCGCCCGCCACCACGTCGCTGTGGCCGTTCAGGTACTTCGTCATCGAGTGCGCCACCACGTCGATGCCGAGCTCGATGGGCCGCTGAAAGAACGGGGTGGCGAAGGTGTTGTCGCAGACGGAGACGACGTTGCGCTTCTTGCACACCTGCGCGAGCGCGGCGAGGTCGCAGATCTTCAGCATCGGATTGGTCGGCGTCTCGAGCCAGAGGAGCCGCGTGTTCGGCTTCATCGCCGCTTCCACTGCCTGCGGGTCGGTCACGTCGACGTAGCTCTGCTCGATGCCGAGCCGTTTGAAGACCTTGTCGGCGAGCCGGAAGGTGCCGCCGTAGAGGTCGTCGGAGAGCACCATGTGCTCGCCGGCGGAGAGCAGGTGCAGGACGGCGTCGGTCGCCGCCAGCCCGCTCGCGAAGGCCAGCGCGTGCTTTGCGCCTTCGAGCGCGGCGAGGCAGCCCTGCAGCGCATCGCGGGTGGGGTTGCGGGTGCGGGAGTACTCGAAGCCCTTGTGCTCGCCGGGGCCCGTCTGGGCGTACGTCGAAGTCAGGTAGACGGGCGTCATCACCGCGCCCGACACGGGGTCGGGATGCTGCCCGGCGTGGATGGCCAACGTCTCGAACTTGTCGGTCTCGCGCGTGCTCATGGGGCGCGTCTTACTACGGATCAAGGCCGCTGGCTGTCTCGATTGGCGGTGTCGCGGACTGTCTCGATTGGCTGTCGGGGTCGCCGGCGGGGGGCACCCTTGCGCGTCGCTCATGCAAGGCTCGCCCTCCCGGACGGTCGCGTACTGTCACGGAACTGCGGCGCGCCTCGAAATCGCGTCGGCGCAAGGATGCCCCCCGCCGGCTTCTCACGCGCTTTCGGAGGGTCCCGTACTGTCCCAAGAGCGCGCGGTCGCGCCTGACCCCTCGTCGAGCCCTCGTATTACACTCGCGGCATGCGCGTTCTCGGCGCCACGTTGTGCGTCTCACTTTGCGCGTGCGCGCACTATGACCTGCCGGCGGTTGTGCCGGACCCGGCGGTGCGCGAGTCGCTGGAGTTGCGGACGGAACCTGGCGCACGCAGCGGGCTCACCACTTGGAGCGTCGAGTATCGGTACTCGCTGACGGAGGAGCACGGGCGCTGCTGGCTGCGCAAGCCGCGAGTGGTGCTCGCGCTGCGCGAGTCGGTCCCGTGGGTGCCTGCAACGGGCGACCCCATCGTCCTCGCCGGCCTCGACAAGCTGACGCAGCACGAGGAAGGCCATCTGCGCATCGACCGCGCCGCGGCCTCGGCCCTCGCGCGAGTGCTCCGTTCGATCGAGCCGCAACCAACCTGCGCCGAGGTCACCCGCAACGCCGAAAGCGCGGCGGCGCGGGTCCTCGACGAGTGCCGCGCGGCGAACCTCGCCTACGACCGCGCCACCGCCCACGGCGCGCGCTGACTCAGCGCACGCTGACGCGGGTGCCGAGCCATTCGATCAAGTCGATCTTGGTGAGGATGGCCGCCAACTGATCGCCGTCCTTGACGATGGCCACGTGGTCCGAGGCGAACAATTCCTTCAGCCGCGAGACCGGCGTCCGCAGCGTCACGATGCCGGCCAGCGGCTTCATCACCGCCGAGATCGGCTCGGCCAGCTTGTGCCGGCCGTCGAGCAGCGCCTGCAGCAGATCGACTTCGTGAAGCATGGCGATGGGCTTGTTCCCGCCCTCGACGACCGGAAGCTGCGAAATGCCATGCCGCTTCATCAGATCCACCGCGTGCTGTGCAGTATCCGTCGGCAACACGGTGTGGACGTGATGCCGCTCGCCCGCGAGCAGGTCGGCGACGGTGCCCAGGCGGTCGGTCGGATCGAGGAAGCCGTTGTCCTTCATCCATTCGTCCGAATAGAACTTGGTGATGTAGCGCGAGCCGGAGTCGGGCAGCACCACCACGATGGTCTTGCCCTTGCCGATCTCCCGCGCCAATTCCACCGCGACGTGCACGGCTGATCCCGACGAGCCGCCGGCGAAGAGTCCTTCCTCGCGCGCGAGCCTGCGGGCGGCGGTGAAGCTCTCCTTGTCGTTCACGCGCCGGACGTCGTCCAAGACCGAAAAGTCCATCGCCTTGCAGAGCATGTCCTCGCCGATGCCTTCCACCTTGTAGACGTGCGGCTGGATCAGCTTCTTGGTCTTGAAATAATCGAGATAGACCGAGCCTTCGGGGTCGACGCCGATGTTGCGCGACTTCGGATACTTCTCCTTCAGATACTTTCCCGCGCCGGACATGGTGCCGCCCGTGCCCAGGCCGGAGACGAAGAAGTCGAGCGTCAGGCCAGCTTTCTGCAGATCGCGCTCGATCTCGGGCCCGGTCAACTCGTAATGGGCCTGGATATTGTCGGGGTTATGATACTGGTTGAGCATGAACGAGCCGGCCGCCTCGCGGTGGATCCGCTTCGCGGTCTCGTAATAGCTGCGCGGATCTTCCGCGGCCACGTTGGTCGGCGTCACCACCACTTCGGCGCCGAACGCTTTCAGCGCGTTGATCTTCTCAGTCGACATCTTGTCCGGCATCGTGAAGACGCAGCGATAGCCTTTGACCGATGCCCAGAGCGCCACGCCCATGCCGGTGTTGCCGCTCGTGTTCTCGACGATGGTGGTGCCCGGCTTGATGCGGCCTTCGCGCTCGGCCTTGCCGAGGATGTAGAGGGCCATGCGGTCCTTGATGGCGCCGCCCGGGTTCATGAATTCGCACTTGGCGTAGACGGCCGCGTCGTCACGCCCGGCCAGCTTGTTCAGGCGGACGAGCGGCGTGTTGCCGATGGCCTCGAGGATGTTGTCGAACACGGGCATCGAAGGACTCCTTGGGCTTCTTGGCCGAGGCGCGGGTTGTAGCACGCGTGCTAGTCTCGCGGCGCCATGAACGACGCTCAATTGCAGGCAGCGTATACGTCCGCGACGGGACAGCCGGCGGGCAGGGTGGAACGGCTTCCGGGCGGCGCGGGCAACCGCATCTACTGGCGCGTGTACGGGCTCGTCCAGGGGTCGAGCGCGGTGGTGATGGAGCTGCCCGCCGACCCGGTGAAGAGCGAGGAAGTCTCGAAGGGGCACGCCTTCACCGAGCTGCCCTTCCTGAACGTCCAGCGCTATCTCGACCGCATCGGCGTGCGGGTGCCGCGCGTGTTGCTCGATGCCGTGAAGGACGGCTTTCTGGTCATCGAGGACTTGACCGATCGCACGCTCGAAGCAGCGCTTCTCGAGGGCACGCCGCAGCGCGAGGTGTATGGGCGCGCCATCGACCAACTCGCGAAGCTGCGCGCGCACGCGGAGACGCATCCGGAGATCAGTTGCCTCGCGTGGACGCGCGCGTTCGACGAGGAGCTGTACAACTGGGAGTTCGAGCACTTCATCGAGTACGGGCTGCTCGCCCGCGGGGCAAAGCCCTCGCCGGACGAGCTGGCGCTCTTGCGCCGCGAGTTCGCCCGCGTCTCGCACGAGCTGGCGTCGGCGCCGCGCAGCTTCACCCACCGCGATTACCAGAGCCGCAACATCATGGTGCTCGACTCGGGCGAGCAGGTGGTGATCGATTTTCAGGACGCACTCCAGGGTCCGCGGCAGTACGACCTGGTGGCCTTGCTCCGCGACAGCTACGTCGAGGTCGAACGGCCGCTGATCGAAGAAATGCTGGCGCGGTACATCGAGCGCTTTCAGGCCGAAGGCGGCACGAAGCTCGACCGCGCCGAGTTCGTCGCCTTCTTCGACCTCTTGACGGTGCAGCGCAAGCTCAAGGACGCAGGCCGGTTCGTGTTCATCGATCAGGTGAAGAAGAACCCATCGTTCTTGAAGCACATCCCACGCTCGCTCAAGTACGTGAAGGACGCGCTGGCACGACGGCCGGATTTGTCGGGCGTGCGCGCCGTTCTGCAGCGGCACGTCCCGGAGCTGCGCTGAATGGCTATGCTTCGAGCTTGTTTCCTGGTTGCAGCGGGCCTCGCCAGCGCGGCGCGCGCGGACGGTCCCACCTCGGAGCAACTCGCCGCCTCTGGCAAGGAACGCCATCGCCTGTTGCGCCTCGCGACCGACGCCGCAGCGGCGGCGGGGCATTGGCGCGAGTCGCTGAAGCTTGCCCAGGACGCCGCTGCGCTTCCTGAACGGACCCGCGATGACCTCTATGCGGCCTTTCGCGCAGCCATCGGCCTGCACGACCGGCGATGGGCGGTCGTGACCCTCACCGCCTGGGCGCGTTTCGACGCTACCGCCTTTCGCTCGGTGGACGAACTCGCTATCTGGCAGACGTTCCAACAAGCGCGAGAGCTCGTCCCTGGCGATGGCGCGGGTTTCGAATTGTTCGAGATCGCCTTCGAACGCGGCTACCGCACCAACGCCGGCGATGTCCGGGGTCCGGTGTGGATCGATCTTGCCAGCCAGCTGCAATCGCGAGGCGACGCGGCAAAGGCCGCGCGGGTGATCGCCGAGATTGACCGGCCGACCGACCTGGTGGACGTGCGCGCCGACAAGCGGTTCGCCTCCATCGTGGATACAGACTCCGCGCGCTTTGACGTGGTCGCCGCGGCAAACAGGCGCGTCGAACGGCTGCGACGAGCAGTGTCCCTGTCCCCGCGCTCACTCGAGATTCTCATCGCGCTGGCGGAGGCGGAAAAGGAGGCAGGTCACCTCGCTCGCGCGCTCGCCGTGCTCGACGACGGCCTCGCCCGCGCCACGTCGCCGGGCGCGTTCGAGGATCGGGACCAGCAGCTCAATTGGCTCCACGACCATCGCGCTAACGTACTGTGGAGGCTGGGCCGCCGCGACGAGTCCACGGCGGAGCTGCAGCTCGGCATGGCCATCCGCGAGAACGGTTTGTCGAACGTCAGCCAGGTGATCAACCTCGCGCAACGATCTGTGGCGATCGACCAGCCGACGCTGGCGTTGAAGACGCTCGATCGTCTCGACGCGGAGCCCTCGCCCTACGGCAAGATGGCGCGCGAATACGTGCGTCTCGCTGCCGCCGATGAGCTGGGCGACCAGGCCAGCATGGATGCCGCTTTGGAATACCTGCGCGAGCACGAGGCGGACGCGCCGCGCATCCTCCGCGATGGCTTCGTGCTGACGGGGCTGCTCGACGAGGCGGCGCGCGTCTTCATCGGAGAGCTGGACGATCCCACCTTCCGCACGTCGGCGCTGCACGCGGTGCAGCAGTTCGACGACGTCTCTTCGGGACTGACTCCTGCGCGATGGGAGACATACTGGAAGCGGCTACTCGCGCGGTCCGACGTAAAGGCGGCCATCGCGAAGTACGGACGTGTCCAACGGTACCACTTGGCCCCGCTTTAGCGGTGCTTACTGCGCGCGTTCGAGCCGAAACTCCCGCACGTCCGGCGGGGGCTCGCCGCCGTCTTCGAACTTCAGCCGCTTGCACTCGTCGGTGATGTTCACGTTCATCTCCACCTGCGCTTGGAGCGCGCGCTCCTGGCAGACTGTCACGTCGAAGCCGTACTCGACCGGGCAGGTGCGGCCGCTCGGGGAGGCGCCTTGGGCGCGCATCACGCCGGAGATTCCGCCGTCGGTGCGGTGAAGCTCGAACAGCATCGGCTCGTCCGGATTGCGCAGGCCGCCGTCGTCGTCGCGCTCGAGGAATTCGCCGCGGACGATGCCGCCGTGGTCGCGCAGCCGGTATGCATAGTGCTTGTCGGTGGAGTTCAGCCAGACGCCGCTGAGGTCTTGATCGCAGAAGGGCGGGGCGGGCGGCGGGGCGCGCTTGCAGGCGAAGGCGAGGGCGACGAGCAGCAAATGACGGCGCATGCGCGGGTCGTACCATGAGGGCTGGCCGCGAAGACTGCATTTTGGTGCCGGTCCTCGTCCTCGTTTTCGGAGTCGAAGTCGTGCCGGTTCTGGTGCACGTGCGCGTTTTAATGATGCACGCAAGCCGCCTGGTCGCGGGGCTGCTCGTCGCGCGGCAACAGCACCGTGAACACCGACCCGCATCCCGGCTCGCTCTGCACCAGGATGCATCCCCCGTGCGCCTCCACGATCTCACTCGCGACGTACAGGCCAAGCCCGAGGCCGCCGTAGTGCCGCGACGACACCGCCCGCTCGAACCGGCCGAAGATGCGCGAAACATTTTCTTTGGCAATGCCGATGCCGTGATCGCGCACCGACAGCCGGACGCCGTCGTCGGTGTGCGAGATGCGCATCTCGACCGGTTTTCCCCGGCCGTATTTGAACGCATTGGAGAGCAGGTTTGCGATCACCTGTTCGATGCGGAAGCGATCCCAGTTGCCAGGGATTTCGCCCGCGGCCTCGATCACCACTTCGCAGCGCGCGCTCTCCGCTTGGGGGTGGAAACGCTCGGCGACCCGCCGCGCCAGGTCGGCGAGGTCGAACCGCTCGCGGTTCAGCGCGAAGGCGTGCTCGTTCAGCGTGGTCACGTCGATGAGGCCCGCGATCAGATCCGCAAGCCGCGAGGTCTGCCGCCGGGCGGTGTCCACGAGCGTGAGCATCTCGGTGCTGCCGCGGAGCCCGCGCTGGAGCTGCGCGAGCAAGAGCACGAGCGGAGTCAAAGGCGTCTTCAGCTCGTGCGCCGCAATCGAGAGGAACTCGTCGCGGGTGCGGACCGCCGCGTGGAGCTGCTTTTCCGCCTCCTGCAAGGCGCGGATCTGCTCGTTGGTGTCGGCGAGCTTCTGCTCCGCCTTGCGCCGCTCGATCGCATAGCGGAGCGAGCGTTCCAAGAGCGCCGCGGTCAATTGCCCCTTGTCGAGGAAGTCGGCCGCTCCCGCCTGCATCGCTTCCAGATCGACGTTGCGATCGCCCGCGCCGGTGAGGATGAGGATGGGCGAACGGCAGCCGACGCCCTTCGCCTCGCGCAAGAGCTCGATGCCGGTGCGCGCTCCCAAGTGATAGTCGAACATGTACGCGTCCGCTTCGCAGAGCGACAACAGCCGCAAACCTTCATCGTAGGTCTTCGCCCAGCTCAATTCGTACGAAGGCCCCATCTCCGCGAACAGATCGCGGGTGACGATGAACTCGTCCTCGTCGTCGTCGACGAGCAGGACGCGGCGCACTTCCTCAGCCATGCATGGGTTCCGGACCGGAAGGCAGCTCGACGAGCTGGAACCAATACTGGGTCATCGTCGAGGCGAGCTGCACCAAGGAATCGAATCCAACCGGCTTGGAAACAAAGGAATTGGCGCCCAGATCATAGGTGCGAAGAATGTCCTCCTCCTCGCGCGAGGTGGTGAGGATGACCACCGGAATCGAACGCAGCGAGGGATCGCTCTTGATCTCCCGCAGCGCCTCGCGCCCGTCCTTCCGCGGCATGTTCAGGTCGAGCAGGATCAGGCCGGGCCGGGGCGCATCGGAAAACTGGCCCTCGCGGCGCAAGAACTGCATCAGCTCCTCGCCGTCGTTGACGGTGTGGAAGTCGTTCGCGAGGTGGTGCTCGCGAAACGCCTCCTGCGTGTTCATCCGATCGTCCTCGTCGTCGTCGGCCATCAGGATCACGAGCGGCTTGCCTTGCATCTGATGCCTCCTCAGTGCGCCATCGCCGTCTGCTGCGCCGGCAGATCGATGACGAAGGTGGTGCCTTTTCCGGGAACGCTGCGGGCGGTGATGTGGCCGCCGTGGCGCTCGACGATCTTGCGGCAGATGGCGAGGCCCATGCCCGAGCCTTCGTAGGTGCCTCGTTCGTGCAACCGTTGAAACAGCTTGAAGATGCGGTCCACGTATTTCTGGTCGAAGCCGATGCCGTTGTCGCTGACCTCGATCTCGTATTGATTGTGCGGCCCGGTCCGGCAGTCGACGCGCACCACCGGCGGCTCGTCGGGCTTGCGGAACTTGAGCGCGTTGCCAATCAGGTTCTGGAGGAGCTGACGCATCTGCAAAGGGTCGGCTTCGATGACGGGCAGCCTGCCGATCTGCACGTGGCCGCCCACGTCGGCGATGCGCGCCTCCAGGTCGGATGCGACTTCGCGCGCGGTCTCGCCCAGGTCGACCGGCACCGGTGGCTGCGCCTTGGTGGTCACCCGCGAGAACGCGAGCAGACCTTGGATGAGCGACTGGCCGCGGGCGGCCGCGTTCATCATCCGCGTCAGCCAATCGCGGCCTTCGTCGCCGAGCGCAGCGGAATACTTGCGGCGCAGCTTGTCGCCGAACATCTGCACCTTGCGGAGCGGCTCCTGCAGGTCGTGCGAGGCGATCATCGCGAAGTCCTGCAGCTCGCGGTTCGAAACCTCGAGCTTGCGGGCCGTCTCCCGCAGGGCGTCGTCGATTTCCTTCTGGTCGGTGATGTCGCGAAGGATCTTGGCGAACCCGAGCAGGACGCCCTTGTCGTCGCGGATGGCGGTGGTGACGACGTCCGCCCAGAAGACGCTGCCGTTCGTTCGCAGGCGCGGGCCTTCGTCCTCGAAGCGGCCTTCGCGGGTGGCGGTCTCCAACTCGCGCTCCGGCATGCCCGCGGCCACCGCATCGCTCGGGTACAGGCTGCGGATATGTTGTCCGGTCGGATCGCGCCCGAAGATGCGCTTCGTCGCCCCGGTCGCATTGTGCACGATGCCGCGAGGGTCCACGTCGACGATGGCGTAATCGCGCACCGCGCCGAGCAAGAGACGCATCCGCTCTTCCGACCGTCGGGTCGCTTCTTCCGCCTCGTGCCTGCGCATCCGATCCTCGCGCACCGACGCGAAGTACAAGACGACCGCGAGCAAGAGCAGGCCGAGCGTGGTGAACGCGAGCACCGTTCCGCGCCGCCGCGCCGCGTCCGCTTCACGGGTGTGTTGGGTGACGAGCTGCTGCTCTTCGGCGCGCATCCGCGCCAGCAGCGCGGTGATGGGCGCCATCAACTGCAGGCCGTGCTGCGAGGCAACCAATTGCGCGGCTGCCGGCAGGCCTTGAGTGTCGCGGGCCGCGATGACCTCGCGGCTGAAGGCGAGCTTTTCGTCCACCGTGCGATTGAGCTCGTCGAGGGTGGCCTGTTGGCTCGCCTCGCCTGCCGTCATCAGCCGCAGGTCTGCGAGGCGTTCCTGCGCCAGCCTTTCGCCCGCCAGCTCATCGGCTCGAAACTGAGCCACTCCGCTCAATCCGTAGCCCCGGGCGCCGCTCTCCAGGCGAGTCATCGCCGCATCGAGCGAGTCAAGGCGCTGTTCGACGAGCTCGCCGTGCCGGACGGCTTCCGACGCGGACGCAAGCTGCCGCGAGCTCCGCCACCAGAGGGCGACGGAAGCGGCGACCAACAGGAGGACGAGCGCGACCGAAGTTCGCGGGATGTTCGCCTTGCGCACCGCTGGTGAAGATGGCGACGGTCTTGTCGCTTCGGCCTGCCCGTCAGTGGAGCGGGCCGGTGAGCAGCCGCTCGGCCGCCGCAGGGTCGGCGAAGTCCTGCGCGATCAGCTCCGCTCCATGCTCGGCCAGCTCGTGCACGCTGAAACGGCCGGTGGCGACGCCGCAGGCGGGCAGTCCGGCATCGTGCGCGGCGAGGATGTCGCGCGAAGTGTCGCCGATGACCAGCGCCTCGGTCGCGCCCAATTCTTTGGCTCGCTGCCAGGCGATGCGGACGATGTCGGGGCGCGGCTCTGCGTCGCTGCCGTACCCGCCGAACCGGAACGGACCCCAGAGGCCAGCCGAGCGCAGCTTGATCTCCGCGCCGCGCCGCAGATTGCCGGTGCAGAGGCCCAGCAGCACGTCGCTCCGCGCGGCGAGCCGTTTGAGCAATTCCTCGACGCCCGCAAGCGGCTGATAGGGACGGGCGGCGCATTCCTCTTCCAACCGCTCGAGATACGTTTCCAGCACCGCGTCAATGGCTTTGGTTTCGACGGCCTTCATGCGGTCGGGGAGCGGCAGGCTTGCATCCGCTTCGGTCGCCAAGAGCGCGCGGGCGATGGATTTGTCGGTCATGCCGTCGAGCCGCATGTTGCGCAGCTCTTCCAAGGCGCGGCTGTGCGCGCCGAGCGCCTTGCCGAGAGCGCGACTTCCGCCGCCGCCGCTTTTGGTGAGGGTGCCGTCGAGGTCGAAGAGGAGGGCTCTCATGGCGTCGCGTCACATAGCATGGGGTTCGAGGGGAAAGCTGTGCAGCGTCTCGTGCCGGCCGCCCTCGCTGTGCACGAGGTGAAATTCGCTCGCGTGCGCGGTCGCTGCGCAGGTTTCGAAGAGCGTCAGCGCCTCGCCGGGAACGCGGCCGCGAGATTTGAGGCGGGCGATGGTCAGATGCGGCCGGAAGGGTTTGTCGTCGAACGAGACCCGGTTGTGAGCGAGCTCTTCGCGCAGCGCTCCGGCGAGATTCGACAGCTCGGGTGCTCCCTGGCGCAGGCCGAGCCAGACGACGCGCGGACGGGAGAGGCTGGGGAATGCGCCGGCGCGGGCGATGTCCACATCGAACGTGGGTTGCTTCACCCTGCTTGCGGCTTCGCGGGCCCGCTCGAGCGCGGCTTCGTCCTGCTCGCCGAGGAAGGCGAGGGTGAAGTGGAGCTGCGCCGGGTTTGCGAAGGAGAGGCTGCGGCCGCAGACGGCGCGCGCGCGTTCGAGCGGACCGCGCAGCCGCTCCCGCGCCTCGGCCGGCAACGGCA
This sequence comes from Myxococcales bacterium, assembly GCA_036488495.1. Taxonomy (GTDB): domain Bacteria; phylum Myxococcota; class Myxococcia; order Myxococcales; family 40CM-4-68-19; genus 40CM-4-68-19. Next base: position 16,179 of record DASXHM010000394.1, read on the forward strand.
GCGAAAAGAAGAGCCGCATCCGCGGCTGTCTATCGCGTTGACGGCACGGGCGCTCCTCCTTAGGGTGCGCCGCCGTGTCCATCGCCGACGACATCGCGCGCGCGGAGCTGGAAGCGCTGCGCGCGCGCGGGCTGTTGCGGTCGCTGGAACCGCTGTCGACGCGGCCGGGCGTGGAGATCGAGCTTTCGCGGAGCGCCGAGCGCCTCGTCAACTTCAGCTCCAACGACTACCTCGGGCTGGCTGCGGACCCGCGCCTGGCCCAAGCCCTGGCGGACGGCGCGCAAGAGTGGGGCGCCGGCGCCGGCGCGAGCCGGCTCGTCTGCGGTGACTTCGCACCGCACCATGAGCTGGAAGCAGCTTTGGCGGCTCTCGAACGAGCCGAGGCGGCGGTCTTGTTCGGCAGCGGCTACTCGGCGAACTGCGGCTTCATCCCTGCCTTCGCCGAGCAGCCGGATCTGATCGTCTCCGACGAGCTGAACCACGCCTCGATCATCGACGGCTGCCGGCTGTCTCGCGCCCGCATCGAAGTGTATCCGCACGCCGACGTCGATGCGGCGGCGCGGCTCTTGGCATTGCCCGCGCGGCGGAAGCTGCTCGTCACCGACGCCGTGTTCTCGATGGATGGCGACCGCGCCGACTTGCCGTCACTCGCTGCCGCCTGTGCTCGGCATGGGGCCATGCTCGCGGTCGACGAAGCGCACGCGTCGTTCGTTCTCGGTCCGCGCGGAGCGGGGCTGTCGGCGGAGTGCGGCGTCCATCCCGATCTGCGGCTGACCACGCTGTCGAAAGGGCTCGGCACCTTTGGCGCGGCAGTCGCCGGGACGCGCGCGGTGTGCGATGTGCTGATCAGCCGCGCTCGGCCGCTCCTGTTCAGCACCGGGTTGCCGCCGGCGCTCGCAAAAGCGGCTTTGGCGAGCTTGCGCATCGCGACGGGTCCGGAAGGCGACGAGCGGCGCGCGCGCCTCTGGCAGAACATCCGGCGTTTTGCTGAAGGGCTGCGCAGTCTCGGGTTGGCTGCGCAGGAAAGCTCGGCCATCTTCCCTGTCGTCTTCGGCTCGCCGGAAGCAGCGCTGAGCGCGGCTGCGCGGCTGCGCGCAAAGGGCGTTCTTGCCAAGGCCATTCGGCCGCCGACGGTCGCGGAAGGCACGAGCCGGTTGCGCTTCGCGCTTTCGGCCGCGCACACGCCAGCCCACGTCGACGCCGCCATCGCGGCGCTCCGCGAAATCGCCTGAGAACTTCCGGAACTTCCGCGCGAAATCGTCTGAGAACTTTCGCCAAAATCGTCTGAGAACTTCCGGGGAGTCGCGCGTTTCCCGAAGCTGGTAGAAGCTGCGCATGAGCGACATTCCCCAGCTCGAAGACGCCGAAGCGCGCCACCAGCGCCTCGCCGCGCTCGACCGCGCGCACGTCTGGCACCCCTTCACGCAGATGCAGACCTGGCTCACTCCGCTCCCGGGTGACGAGCCGGTCATCATCGACCACGCCCGCGGTTCCTGGCTGTTCGACACGCGCGGCCGCAAGTATCTCGACGCCATCTCGTCGTTGTGGGTGAACGTCCACGGCCACCACCGCGCCGAGATCGACAGCGCGATCAAATTGCAGCTCGAGCACGTCGCGCACACGACGCTCTTGGGACTCGCGAGCCCGCCCAGCATCGAGCTCGCCGCCGACCTCATCCGCAGGACGCCGAAGATCGACGGCCAGCCGGAGCTCACCAAGGTCTTCTATTCCGACAGCGGCAGCACCTCGGTGGAGATCGCGGTCAAGATGGCTTTTCAGCATTTCCGCCTGCGGGGAAAGCCGAAGAAGCAGAAGTTCGTGGCGCTGGCGGAGGCGTATCACGGCGACACCATCGGCTCGGTCAGCGTCGGCGGAATGGATTTGTTCCACCAGATCTTCCAGCCGCTCCTCTTCGACTGCCTGCGCGTTCCCACGCCGTACGTCTATCGCTGGCCGACCGGCCCCAAGCATTGCCTCGAAGCAGCCGCCCTCGCAGCGGAGACGTTGATCCGCGGTCGCCACGAGGAGATCGCGGCCTTCATCATCGAGCCGCTGGTGCAGGGCGCGGCGGGAATGATCACGCACCCGAAAGGATATTTGAAGCGCATCGCCAAGGCGTGCCGCGACCACGGCGTCCTGCTCATCTGCGATGAAGTGGCGACGGGCTTCGGGCGCACCGGGACGCTGTTCGCCTGCGAGCAGGAGGGGGTCGTTCCCGACTTCCTCTGCTGCGCGAAAGGTTTGACCGGCGGCTATCTGCCGCTTGCTGCCACGCTGACGAGCGAGAGCATCTACGAGAGCTTCCTCGGCCCGTTCGAATCCAAGCGCACCTTCTTCCACGGCCACAGCTACACCGGCAATCCGCTCGCGTGCGCGGCAGCCATCGCTTCGTTGAAGCTGTTCGACGAGCAGAGCACGCTCGCGCACGTCCGGGCCATGGAAGCGCGCCTGTCGACTGCGCTGCAGCCATTGCTCGAGCTTCCCCACGTCGGCGACATCCGCCAGCGCGGATTGATGGTCGGAATCGAGCTCGTGAAGGACAAGAAGACGAAGGAAGAATTTTCCTACGGCGAGCGGATGGGCCACAAGGTCGCCATCGCCGGCAGAAAGCGCGAATTGATGCTGCGCCCCTTGGGCAACGTCGTCGTCCTGATGCCGCCCCTCTCGATCGCGCCGTCCGAGATCGACTTCCTCGCCGAACACGTCCGCGACAGCATCATCGACGCCACCGCGTCGTAGCGTGACGACGCCACCGCGACCTAGGTCAGCGCGGGCTCGATGGCCGGCTCCGCGACGACATCCCGCTCGTGCACGCGGTGCTCCTTCGCGAGCAGCATGTAGATGGCCGGCAGGAAGAACAGCGTGAACAACGTGCCAATGGCCATTCCCGCCACCAGCACGAGCCCGATGCTGTTTCGCGCGGCCGCTCCCGGACCCGTCACCAGCGTCAGCGGGAAGTGGCCGCAGACGGTGGCGACGCTCGTCATCATCACCGGCCGAAGCCGCGTGGTGGCGGCCGACTGGATCGCCTCCAGCTTGGACAGCCCCTGCTCCTGCAGCGAGTTGGCAAACTCGACGATGAGAATGCCGTTCTTGGCGATGAGCCCCACCAAGGTCACGAGCCCCACCTGCGAGTAGACGTTCAGCGTCGTCGTCCAACCGTTGGTGAAGAACTTCATGTTCGGGTTCGGCATCTTCAGGAACGTCATCACCAGCGCCCCGAACATCGCCAGCGGCACCGACCCCGCGAGGATGACGAACGGATCGCGGAAGCTGTTGAACTGCGCCGCCAGCACCAGGAAGATCAGCACCACCGCCAGGAGGAATGCCGGCAGGAACTTGTCGCCTTCGGTGCGGAGCTGCCGCGACTCGCCGGTGTAGTCGATGACGTATCCCTTGGGCAGGATCTTGGCGCCTTCCGTCTCCAGGAACTTCAGCGCCTCGTCGAGCGGAACGCCGGACACGCCCGAGAGCTTGACCGCGTTCAACTGCTGGAAACGGTTCAGCGCGCGCGGCGTCACCGAATCCTGAATCTTGGCGATGGTGCTGAGCGCGACGAGGCCGCCGTTCGGGCCGGTCACGTAGATGTCCTCGAGCTGCTCCAGATTGAGCCGCTCGGTGCGCAACACCTGGGGGATGACCTTGTAGCTGCGGCCGGCCACGCTGAACCGGTTGACGTAGTTGCCGCCGACCGCCGCGCCGATGTCCTGGCCGACCTGCGTCAGGTTCAGCCCCAGCTCCGCCACCTTCTCGCGGTCGATCACGAACTCCGACTGCGGCTGGTCGATCTTGGTGTCGATGATGGGCGGGAAGTAGAACTTCTGGCTCTTGGCGGCGATGTCCGAGAGCTGCTGCGCGAAGCGGAGGATCTCGCTCACCTCGGCCGTCGAGGCGAGCACGATCTCGACGGGGAAGGTTCCGCCTCCCGGGAGCGCCGGCGGCAGCACCGCGAACGTCTGCACGCCCGGAACCGCCGCGACCTTGCCGGAGATCTCGGGAAGGATTTGTCCCGCGTTGCGCTTGCGCTCGTCCCAGGGCTTCAGGCCATCTCCCCAGAACCCGCCAGTCGGGTTGGTGATCTGGAAGGTGAAGCGCGTCTCCGGGATGGACTGCATGTCCTTGTTGATCTGGCGGGTGGACTGCGTCACCTGCTCGAGCGTCGAGTTGGACGGCGTGTTGACGATGCCGAACACGACGCCTTGATCTTCCGCCGGGGCCAGCTCCTTCGGCGACTGGGCGAACATCGCGAACGCGAGCAACGAGATGACGATCCAAGCGACATAAATCGGCCCGCGCACTTGCAGAAGCCGCGCGAGGAGCCGCCCGTAACCGTGCTTGAAGCGGTCGAAGGCGCGATTGATGATGCCGGCCAACCCCTTCTCCTCGTCGCCGCCGCGCAAGAGATAAGCGGACATCATCGGCGAGAGCGTGAGCGCGACGATGCCCGAGATGGTCACCGCTCCCGCGAGCGTCAGCGCGAACTCGCGGAAGAGCGATCCGGTGAGCCCGCCCTGGAAGGCGATGGGCGCATAGACCGC
>DASXHM010000011.1:0-9144 GCA_036488495.1 Myxococcales bacterium
AGGCTGCCGAAGGACGAGGAGGAGTTGTCGCGGGTGCCGGGCGCCTCGCCGAACGCGCTCAAGAAGGTGGGGCCGACCGTGCTCGAGGCGGTGGCGCGCGGGCTCGCCAAAGAGCCGGTGGCGCGGCCGCGGCCTTCGCCCTCGGGGCAACGCTTCCGCAGGGGCGGCCCGGGTGCGCCGCCGCCCGAGGTCGAGGATCGCTACGAGAAGCTCCGCGCCTGGCGCAAGGAGCGCGCGCAAAGCCGCAAGGTGGAAGTGCAGGTCATCGCGCCCAACGCGGTGCTCTGGCAGTTGGCACGGCAGAACCCACAGGATCCGGAGTCGCTCGCGAAGGTCGACGGCATGGACGCGTTTCGCGTCGAGCAGTACGGCGCGGAGATCTTGAACGTGCTGCGCGCGCCCGAAGCCGTGGAACCCGTGCCGGCTCCCATCGGGTGAGAACAACTCCGTCCTCGTCCTCGTCCTCGTTTTCGTCGTCGGAAAATCGGTGTTGGTGGTGGCGCAGGTGTTCGTTCGCGCGCCGAAATCCAACACGACCGCGCGCGCGACGCCGACGTCCTCCACCAAAACGTGGACGAGGACGAGCACGGCATTTACTTAGCGCTAGAAGTTCGCGCCGTCTTTCGGGGCCGGCACGGTCGCCATCAACTTCGGCGCTCCGCCGCCGGCGAGGATGCGATAGGCGCTCCACGCGCCCGCGACCACCTTCACGTATCGGCGCGTCTCCCGATAGGGGATGTCCTCCACCCACTCGTCGACGGGCCGGCCGGCACCGGCAATGGCCCAGGGCAGCGCCACCCGAGGCCCCGCGTTGTACGCGGCGAGCGCCACCGCCACGTCGCCGAACCGGCCGAGGAGCTCCGCGAGATACCAGGAGCCGAGGTCGATGGCGGTGGCCGGCACCGTCAGATCTTCATCGCGCAACGGCGGTCTGCCCAGCACCGTCGCCGCCCGCCGCGCCGTCGCAGGCAGAAGCTGGAGCAGCCCGACCGCGCCGGCGACGCTGCGGGCTTCCGGCCGGAACAGGCTCTCCCGGCGCATCACCGCGAGAAGGAAGTACGGATCGGCGCCGATGCGCGCCGCCGCCTCGCCGATCTCGCTGGGAAACGCAGCCGGATACGCCGCGTCCAGAATCGCCCTGGGAGCACGCTCACCCCTGCCGCCGAGGAGGGATTCGGAGAGCGACAGCGAGCGATCGTAGCGCCGCGCGAGCTCGTAGACCGGGAGCGCCGCGACCGATGCGTCCCCCGGGTGCTCGCGCACGAAGACGTCGGCCTCGGCAGACGCCTCGTCGAGAAGTCCCAGCGAGGCGAGCTGCATCGCCCGCGCGAGCCGAGGCGCAGGCGCCGCGAGCGCCGTCATCCGCAGCGGAGGGAAGGGCGCCTGGGCCGCGGTTGCTTCCCCCAGCCGCTCGCGCGCGAGGATGCCGTACCACCCGAGCGGGTCGAGCTCCGCCGCCCGCCGGTAGAGCGCTGTCTGTCCGGTCGCGCGCGCCTGCCAGTACAAGCCTTGCGCGCGCTCTTGATCGCCCTTCGCGGTGGCGGCGAATTCCGCGAACCGCTCCTTCGCGTCGGGCAGCTTGTCCCGATACGACATCCACGCGAGCGTCCAGCGCGCGACGTCCGCGTTCGGCCCTTTCCGCCGCCCAGCCAGCTTGGCGAGCACCGTCCGCGCCTGAGTCCGATGGCCTGCGTCGATGAGAAGCCGGGCGACGAAGAGCGCGCTCTCCTCGGCCTCGGGCGAGTCTGGAAATTGCCGCGCGATGCGTTCGGCGATTGCGCGCGCTTCGGCGTCGCGGCCCCGGCGGGCGCGGTCGCGCGCGAGGAGCATGCCGGCTTGCGCGGCGATGTGCGGCGCGCCCTGCGCGGCGGCCTCTTCCAAGGAAGGCCCCGCTTCGCTGCGCCTTCCGTCCGCGGCCAGCGCCCGGGCGTGCAAGAGCATCGCCTCCGCGCGCCCTTCGCCTTCGAGCATCGACGCGGCCACCTTCGCTTGCGCCGTGGCCTGCGCCGGCATGCCCGCGGCGAGGAAGCGCGAGGCGCGCAGCAGAAGGTCGTGGCCGGTCAAGGGCGGCAGATCGAGGTGCAGCTCGAGCTCTTTCTTGCGCGCCTCCTCGGCGGAAGGATGCTCCGGGTGCTGCAGCCAGAACCCGCGCAGCGCCAACGCCGCCTCGCGCGACGGTCCCTTGACGAGAAGCGCCTGTGCCTCGTCCCAGGCCAAGGCAGAGCGCATCTCGCCAGGCACGATCGCCATCGCCCGCTGCGCCTCTTGCAAGGCTGCGTCCGCATCGCCCATCGCAAGCAGCGCATCCGCGAGAAGGCCTTCGGCGCGCAAACCCGGAGGCCCAGCCGGATCGAGCGCAGCCGCAGCCCGGAGCGGCTCGACGGCGTCCTTCGGGCGAGCTGCTCGCAGCAGCGACGCGCCCTGCAGCACCGCCGCTTGCGCAGCCAGGTCGCCGAGCTTCGCTCGCACCGGGTCCAGCGCCGCGGCGGCTGCGTCGAAATGCCCCAGGCCGAACAGCGCGCGCGCGAGAATCAGCGCGCAGCGCGGGTCTTCGCACCCCTTCGCCGCATCCGCAGCCTCCGCGAGCTTGCCGTCGGACAGCAAACGAGCGGCGTTTTCCGTTCGATCTTCAACTCGATCCGCCGACACAGCGGCGGCAGACAGGAAAAACGCCAGAAGTGAAGCCGCTGTTCTCACGCGTGGTTTTGCCCGCAAGCTCGCCCGCCTGTACCACTGCCAACCGACACGATGAACCCCGCCTGCTAGCGCCGCGTTTGGCCTTCTGTTATATGCCCGCGCCTTCATCAGGAGGTCGGCCCCAAAATGTCACTGCTGGCGAAGCCGTTCCCCACCGAGATGACGACTCCGATCAACCTCGAGGGCAACAAGAAGATGTCGGTCGAGGCGCATCGCAACCTGTTCTGCACATCGTACGACGACTGCCTCAACGAAGCGGTCAAGCGCGGTTGGAACAGCTTCACCTGCGTTCGCTGTCCGAACTACTCGATCACCCACGTCTCTCCGGAGAACTCGATCGAAGCGTTCGCCACGCAGCGCAAGTCGGCTTAACGCGCGTAGATCAACACAACCCACAGCCGGCCGGGGCCGAATCGCTTCGAGCTGGCGTAGACAGCACCCACGCCGAGTCGCGTCCAACGCGGCTCGGCGCTGTTTTTCGAGCGCGCGATCTCGGCGGGTGACGAGGCGACGAAGATCTCCGCCACCGCGGATTCCAGATTGGGCTCCTCCTTCATCACGCTCGGGGTCAGCTCGGGCTGCAGGTGCGCCTCGTCGCGTCGCACCGCGCTGCGCGCTTCCATGGTCGCGAGATAGTCGAGCATCTTGTCGCGCTCGAGCGGCGCGAGGCCGGTCGTCTCGCGCACCCGTGCGAGCTCCTTCGCGACCGCCGCCGCCGGGTCCTTCGGAGCGACCACTGGCGAGGCGAGCACTTCGGTCAGGTAGACGCCTTCCAGGCCGTCGGCGGTGGCGCCCCGCACTGCGCCGAGGCCGAGCTTCCGGTGCTGCGGGTTGAGCAGATTCGCAAGGTGGGCGGGCGAAGAGGCGATGGCCTCGTGCGCTGCCGCGGCGTCGTCGGCGAAGCCGATGTTTTCGCCGGCGCCGCGGAACGCCCACCCCTTGGCCTTGAGGCGATCGTCGAGCGATCCGTCGGTCGGCAAGACATGCGCGAAGGTCTTGAGCCGCGCCATCTGTTCGCTGTGGCCCAAGGCGATGTCGTCGAGCTGCCCGTCCCGCTGCAGCCGCGCGAGCCCGTGCGCCGCGCGGAGCTGGTTGATGGCCGCCTCCACCCGTGCGAGGCCGGTCCCGACTTTGGAAGCAGATGCCTTGGGCGGATGATCGGGCGGAGCGATGCCTGCGAACACGCGCCGCAGCGCGACCACCTGAGGCCCGGCGCTGCTGTCGGCGAGCACCTCAATTGAGTGCTCGCCTCTCTCTCGCAGCGGAACCACGGCCAGGAGACGCTCGGAATTCTCCAGCGGAATCTCCTCCACCTCACCGTCCGGCCGGGTGACGAAGATGCGCGGCTTGCGCAGGCCCTCGCCGAGCACGCCGGAGACGGTCACCGATTCGCCCGTGCGAACGCGCCCTGGAATCGGCGACAGATCGGTCGAGTGCTGCGCGGCGAGGCTGCACACCACCGCGCGCCCGGAAGGATCGACGGCTGCGGCCACGCCGGCGCGGTTGAAGTGGCACGCCTGGGGAATGAGTTGGGCGGCGGCACGGTCGGCGGTCGAGGGCGGCGTGACCGCGGCGACGCTCGGCAACGGCGACGGCTCGTACGACTCCAGCCCGGAAAAGAACAGCACGTCATTGCCCGACAACTCCGCGCGCCCGGCCGCGACCGCTGACACGTACGATTTGCACGCGCGGGTGAGATCTTGGTCGAATGCGACCTTCATCCGAGGGCAGGCCGCGGCGGCCGATTCGCGGAAGGCCGCCTCGAGCTGATTCTGCGAGGGAAGACCGGCTTGGGCGAGGAGCGCGAGCAAAAGGAGCATTGCGGCGCGCACCGTAGCGGAAGCGAATTTGCTTGGATACAAGGCGCTCGAACGGTTACTCACAGCGCTCGGAGGACTTCATGCGGCTTGGTTTCGGCGAAATCCTGGTCATCCTGGCGCTGGCGCTCTTGTTCTTCGGGCCGTCCAAGCTGCCGCAGCTCGGCAGCAGCCTCGGCCAGGCCATCCGCGGCTTCAAGCGCGGCCTCAACGACGCGGAGCACGAGCCCGAGCCCGAGGCGAAGAAGCTGCCGCCGGCCTGATCTGCGCTAAGAGGGGAGCTGGATGTCGCTGAGACTCCAACTCGTCCTCTTGTTCACCGGCGTCCTCGCCGCCACCCTCTTGGTGGCGAGCGTGCTCGGCCTGCGCATCGGCCAGGCGTCGGTGGAAGAAGAAATCCGCAAGCGCACCACCGAGCTCGCGAGCGCCACCACCCTCGCGCTCAAGCACGCAGGCACCGACGACGATCAGCTCTCGGAAGAGCTGGCGGGGACCGTCCGCATGCACCGCGGCCTTTTGCGCGCCGAGCTCGCCCGGCAGGCGGCGCTTGGCATCGATGCCGACTTCACGGCCGCGCGCATCACGCAGAGCGGCATCGTCTTCTCACGCTGGCGCGGGCCGGCGACGCGCGTCGCGGGCGAAGTGGTGGATGATCCGGACACCGGCCGCGCGCTGCGGGTGGTCGCGCCATTCAGCGACTCGCGCGGCGGCAAGGCGCGCCTCGTCCTCTTGGCTTCGCTCGCCGAATCGGAACGGCTCGTCGCAGCCGAACGCCGCGCATTGCTCGAGGTGGCGGTGGGCGCGTCGCTGTTCCTCGTGATCGCCTTCTGGATCCTGCTCGGCCGCATCCTCATCCGCAGGGTCTCCGCGCTGCAGCTCGCGATGCGAGCGGTGGAAGGCGGGCTCTTGGACGTCACGGCGCCCGGTCCGGCCGTCGGCGGCGACGAGCTCGCGTATCTCTCGCGCGGTTTCAACCGCATGCTCGCGCAGATCCGCGGCTTCAACGCCGAGCTGACTCGCAAGATCGACGAAGCCACCGCCGAGCTGACGCGAAAGAACCGCGACCTGGAAGAGCTGAACGAGCTTTTGGTGCAGGCGCGCCGCGACCTGACTTCGCAAGAGCGATTGGCGGCGTTGGGGCAGCTCGCCGGCACCATCGCGCACGAGCTCGGCAATCCGTTGAACGCGCTCTCCGGGCACCTTCAGCTCCTCGCGCGGAGGCCCGAATTGGCCGAGGCGGCGAAGTCGCAGGTGACGGTGCTGCAGGGCGAAGTGCAGCGGATGACGCAGATCATCCGCCGCTTCCTCGATCAGACGCGCGGGTTCACCCCGGCTGCGGAGACGGTGCAGATCGCGCCGCTCGTCGATGAAGCGCTCGATCTGACCTTGGGCGCCGAAGCCCGCGGCAAGATCCAGGTCTCGCGCGAAGTGGACGGCACCACCGTGCGAACCGACCCGGGCCTCGTGCGCCATCTGCTCACGAACCTGGTCGCCAACGCGGTCGACGCGATGCCGAACGGCGGCCGCCTGGAAGTGCAAGCGCGACAGGACGGCCGCGATCTGGTCTTGCGCGTGGCGGACTCCGGCAGCGGCATGCCGCCGGAGGTGAAACGGCACATCTTCGAGCCCTTCTACACGACCAAGCCGAGCGGGAAGGGCACAGGGCTAGGGCTCGCCATCTGCAAGGAGATCGCGCGCGCGTTGAAGGGCCGCATCGACGTCGAGAGCGAGCCCGGCAAAGGCTCGAGCTTCACGGTGCGCTTTCCCGCGGAGGCGGTCTCGTGAGCGAGCACGCGCGCATCGTGGTGGTGGACGACGACCCTGCCTCCCGCTCGCTGATGGAGCAGATCCTCGCCGAGGACGGTCATCAGGTCAGCGGCTTTTCCGACGGCGCGGAGGCGATTGCGCGGATGGCGCACGACCCGGAGTACGACGCGGTCGTCAGCGACATCCGGATGATCGACACCGACGGCCTGGAGGTGCTGGACTGGGTGCAGAAGCACGCGCCGGAGACGCCGGTGCTCCTCGTGACCGCGTTCGGCAACGTCGACGGCGCGGTGGATGCGATCCGCCGCGGCGCCTACGACTACATCTCCAAGCCCTACGACGTCGCCGCCATCAAGCTGGTGGTCGACCGCGCGCTCCGCCACCGTCGCCTGTCGGCGGAGAACCGAAGGCTGAAGCGGGAGATCCGCGAGAAGTACTCGCTCGCGAATGTCGTCGGCAGAAGCGAAGGCATGCTGCAGGTCTACAAGACCGCGGCGCGGGTCGCCGCCACCGACGCGACGGTGCTGGTGCAGGGCGAGAGCGGCACCGGCAAGGAGCTGGTGGCGCGGGCCATCCACACCGCCTCCGCGCGCAGCGGAGGTCCGTTCATCGCCGTCGATTGCGGCGCCATCGCCGAAGGCGTCTTGGAGAGCGAGCTGTTCGGGCACGCGCGCGGCTCCTTCACCGGCGCGACCGGGGCCCGCCGCGGCCTCTTCGAAGAAGCGTCCGCGGGCACGCTGTTCTTGGACGAGATCGGCGACATCGGCCCGCGGGTGCAGGGGCAACTCTTGCGCGTCCTGCAGGAGGGCGAGATCCGCCGCGTCGGCGAGAGCGCGCCGGTGAAGGTGGACGCGCGCGTCGTCGCGGCGACCAACAAGGACCTGATGGAGGCGGTCAAGGCCGGGAGGTTTCGCGAGGATCTGTTCTACCGCCTGAACGTCGTCACCATTCGCATTCCGCCCTTGCGCGAGCGGCGCGAGGACGTGCCGCTCCTCGCCGAGCATTTTGCTTCCCGTCACGCCGGCGCGCGCGGAGCCACGCTGACCACGGAGGCCCGCGAGGCGCTTCTCGCTTGGGACTGGCCGGGGAACGTCCGCGAGCTGGAGAATGCCGTGGCGCGAGCGCTGGCGCTCAATCCGGGAGGCACCATCCTGGTCGAGGACCTGCCCGAACCGCTCCAGGAGCGTGCGCACGCAGCCTTCGGCTCACGCGCTCCCGAGCAGAAAGCCGCAGACCCCCGTGCCGCACGCGCGCAACCTCACGCCGCCCCCGTGGGCCAGCCGCAAGCCGTCCCGCAGTTGCCGGTTCCCGATCCGATCGTCGCCGACCGGCCCACCCTCGACGAGCTCAACCGCCGTTACGCGGAGCGGATGCTGAAGGAGATGGGCGGAAACAAGACCAAAGCCGCGGAAGCGCTGGGCATCGATCGCAAGACCTTGTCCCGGCTTTTGCGCGAAGAGTAAATCCTTCCACACCTTCGCGTCAGGCCGCTGACAAGCTGGCAAAAAGCTGCCTTGCGGCTGCCCGCGCGAATGCCGCGGGTCCCTGTGAAATCAATGGCTTGGCTACGCATGAAGAAGTGGCCCCCTTCATGCATCGAAGAAGAAGGGAACAGGGACGGAGATGAAGCCGTCTCATCGGCAGGAGGCCTTTTCCATGAAGCGTCGTCAAGACCGGATCCAACTCGTCGCGCGCGTGCAGCTTGCCTACGACCACATGAAGGACACCATGCAGCGCTACCACGACGACTCGCCCCGCGCCCGCGCCGCGGTCGCCGCCGCGCGCCGCCGGTTCTCCACGCTGAACCGCGCGCTGGCGATGATGACGCTGGAGTCGATGGGACAGGCCGCTTAAGAACGTTTCACCCGCGCGCGAGTCGCTGGCGGCAACCGCCGCGCGGGCGCTGCGCGCGATGGCCGGGTCAGAATCTCAGGCGGTGCGCACTGCGTCCGCCGCGCCGTACAGCGTCGTAAACGGCGTGCACGCCACCCGGTTTTCCTCGCACCACCTGTGCAGGTAGCTGCCTTCGCGCGCGAACAGCCGATCGGCGAAACGCGCCAGGCACCGGTCGGCGAACCCATCGCCGACGCCAATGACGTAGCTCGCGCCGTTCTTCCGCGCATCCGCAACCGACACGCGCTTGCAGGACCCGCACTCGCTGCAACCGGCGAGGCGCGCCGGCTCGTCGCCGGGGAAGGTCACGCGAAGACCACCGCTGTCAAAATGTCCTTCGTTCGCGCGCACGACAATCGACTGCCGCAACTCCGGCGCGAGATGCGCTTCGAGAACCGCCTCGACGTACTGCCGAAGCCCGCCGGACGCGAGATAGAAGGGCGCGCCTGCGTCCTTGCACGCCTGGACGAGCTCGATGAATCCGTCTCGCAGCCGTGCCTCGCGCACCGCGAACTCCCGCACCTCGCGCTCGGTTGCGGTCACGTGCGTGTAGATGCCCTGGATGATGCCGCGCGTGTCGAGCTTTCCTTCCGCGAAGAGGCGCTTCTGCAGCAGCCAGTGCGCCTCGCCGCCGAAGTGCTTGCTGATCTCGTCGCCGATGTCGAGGACGGTGGCGGTGCCGTCGAAGTCGCAGACCACTGCCAGGCGGTTCATGGAGGCCGGGTGGTGTACTGGCAGCAGTGGTCGCGCGCAAGCGCTACACTTCGGGCGTGAACCTGGCCGACGCCGAGCTGCTCGCCGAGGCAGCCAAGAGGGCCCGCGAAAGACGGCCGTTCGTGCTCTGCACGGTGACGGCGACCGCGCGCTCGGCCCCTCGCGATGCCGGCGCGAAGATGATCGTCGCGCCGGACGGCAGCATCCTCGGCACCATCGGCGGCGGGCCTCTCGAGGCGGTGGTCATCGAGGAGGC
>DASXHM010000068.1:0-22478 GCA_036488495.1 Myxococcales bacterium
AGCTCCTCGCGCTTGGGGGAAAGGCCGGCGATGCCCACGAAGAGGCAGCGGGCTGCCTCGCGCTCGAACTCGTCGATCATACTCCTCCCTCGCGGTCGTCGATCATACGTCTCCCTCGCGGTCGTCGATCATGGTCCTCCCCTTACGTCGCAACCTGCAGGGTGTCGCGCGAAAAAGTGCCGCGCCCTCGGATCCTCGGGATGCGGGCGAGCTCGCGGATTGTTGTGCCAGAAAATCTCCTCGTACGGGCGTGTGGTTTTGGCCGTTCATCGCTTGGAAGACATGCCGGGCGGGCAAGCGGCTGGTAACATCGATCGGGGTGTCACGTTGAAGTCCATCGGGTTCTCGGTTCTGGCGGTCTTGACCGCGTTCTCGGCGCAGGCCGCGGCGCCCGATCGCGATGCGCTCCGAAGCGCCATCGACGGTCTCCTGGCGCAAGAGCCGCTCTCGTCGGCGAAGGCTTCGGTCGAAGTCGAGTCGCTCGACGACGGCCAGGTGGTCTATTCGAAGAACCCCGACGAGCTCCTCAATCCCGCCTCGAACACGAAGCTCATCACCAGCGCCGCGGCGCTCCTCCGCCTCGGCCCGGAATACCGCTTCACCACTGACTACCTGGTGGACAAGCCGCTGCAGAAGGGGCGCGCCGCCGTCCTCTACGTGAAGGGCCGCGGCGACCCTGCCGTCACCACCGAGCGGCTCGACGGCCTGGTCAGCGATCTCTGGCACCGCGGGCTGCGGTCGGTTGGCGACGTGGTCCTCGACGACTCCTTCTTCGATCGCGAAGAGTTCGGTCCGGGTTGGGAGCAGGAGACGAGCGACAAGTCCTGGGCCGCCGGCGTCGGCGCCCTCTCGCTCAACCACAACAGCGTCGCCATCTACATCGCCCCGGGCGAAAAGGTGGGAAGCCGCGCCCGCGTCGAGGTCGACCCCGACGCGCGCGATTACTTCGTCGTCGAGTCGCGAGTGACCACCGTCCGGAAAGACGGGCGCCGCAAGCTGCGGCCGCACACGCTGGCCGAAGGCGAGCGCACCCGCATCGTCGTCGACGGTCGCATCGCCAAGGACGCGGACACCATGGTGATGTTCCGGCGCGTCGGCGACCCGACTTTCTACTATGGCCAGACGCTGCGCACGCTCCTCGAGCGGCGCGGCATCCGCGTCACCGGCAAGGTCCGCCGCGGCGCGGTGCCTGCGGACGCGTCGCTGCTGCAGAGCTACGACTCACCCGCTCTCGCGGAGATCGTGCGCGACATGAACAAGGTGTCGTCGAACTTCATCGCCGAGATGCTGGTGAAGACTCTCGGAGCGGAGCTGAAGGGCGTCCCCGGCACCTGGCCCAAGGGCGTCGAAGTCACCGAGGATCTCCTCGCCGAGCTGGGCATCGCCCGCGGGACGTACACGCTCAAGAACGGCTCGGGGCTCAACGACACCAATCGCTTCACCGCGCGCCAGATGGCGACGCTCCTTTCCGGGGTGTGGAAGCGGTTCCCGGTCGCGGCGGAGTTCGTCGCCTCGCTCGGCATCGCGGCTCGCGACGGCACCATGCGGCTGCGGATGGAAGGCACCGACGCCGCCGGCCGGCTGCGCGCCAAGACCGGAACGCTCGAGCACGTCACCGCGCTGTCGGGCTACGTGCAGTCGCTCGGCGGCGAGCGCTTCGTCTTCTCCGTTCTGGTCAACGACTTCACCGGCAAGAGCGGGCTCGTCGTCTCTTCGATCGACAGGCTGGGAGTGATGCTCGCCGCCTCGGGAGCGCCGGAGGCGGCCGCCCGCGAGGCTGCGCTCGCTTCCGTCGCGCCGTTCTTGCCGCAGGAGGCGCCTGCGGCAGAGCTGAAGGCGCGGCTTGCCACCTACGCTCAATTGGCGGCGGCGCCGGACAAGAAGAACCTGCCTTTCTTGCGCACCGCCCTTCGCAGCGAGCGCGATCCCCTCCTGCGGGTGGCGCTCGCCGATGCGCTCTACCGGAGCGATCCGGAGCAGGGCGGCGGCGCGCTCCTCGAAGCCTTGCCTGCATCGCCTGAGCTGTTCTTGCGGCTGCGCAACGCCGGGCGCGAGCTGTCGTTGCCGGTGCCGGCGGTGGCATCGCTCCTCGATCTGGCCGTCGACGGAAGTCCGGAGGCGATGTTGCGTCTCTGCGCGCTGTCACCGCTCGCGCAGACCACGCCGCGCGACGACGCGCTCGCCGGAATGCTCACCGACGGTCTGGTCGAGGTCGGCGAGGCGTCGCCCGAAGAGCTGGTCGCGGCGCTGCGCATCGTCCCTGCGCCGCAGGCGCAAGCGGCGGTCGAGTTGATCTCGCAGGGGCTCTTGCAGGCGTCCGCACAGGGGCGCTCCACAGCGGCAGACGGGCAGCGTTCGGCGCTGACCGACGGGCACCCGTATCCGCTGGCCGAGGCGCTCCGGGCCGCGCAGGGCGCACCGTTCGACGGGTGGCTGTCGGTGCTCGAGCATCGCAAGCCTTTGGCTCAGCCGCAGCCGCAGGTGCCGGTTGCGCCGGCACCGCCGGCCGCCGTCGCTTCCAAGGGCGCCGAGCCGGCGTCGTTCGACGCGAGCGCGCAGGCGCTCTTGAAGCCCCAGGCGCCGAAGCCGAGCGCACCTTCCGCCGAGGCGTTTCGGGCGATCCCGGCAGTGCTGATCGCGCCCGCCTCGGACGCGGCGCCGCCGCAAAACGGACCGCGCGCTCCGGCGCCGAATGCTTCCGCCTCGCCGGCTGGCCCGCAGAACGGCGCGGCCTCCCCGAACCCTTCGGCCGTGCAGAAGCCCGCCACACCGCGGGCGGTGTGCGTCGCGGGCGGGCCGAGCTGCCAGTAAGCTTCATCCGCCTGTCGGACCGCTGTGCTACGCTTCGGCTTCACTCGAAGTCAGCGAGGCACGCATGGCGGGCAGCGGCGTCAACAAGGTCATCCTGGTCGGCAACCTCGGCAAGGATCCGGAAGTCCGGTACACCCCGGGTGGTCAGTCGGTAGCCAACTTCACCATCGCCACCAATGAAAACTGGACCGACAAGCAGGGCCAGAAGCAAGAGCGCACCGAGTGGCATCGCATCGTCGTCTGGGGCAAGGCGGCGGAGCTGTGCGGCGAATACCTGTCCAAGGGCCGTCAGGTCTACATCGAGGGCCGGCTGCAGACGCGCGAGTGGACCAACAAGGAAGGCGCCAAGCAGTACACGACCGAGGTGGTGGCGAACCCGGTCGGCGGGGTGGTGTTCCTCTCCGGCGGTGAGAGGGGCGCCGGCGGCGGAGCAGGCCGCGGCAGGTCCGGCGGCGCGCCGCAAGACGACTACGGCGCTCCCCCTCCGGGCATGGACGAAGGCGGCGGCGGCGGCGGAGCGCCATCCAAGACCACCGACGACGACATCCCGTTCTAGAGGCGCCCGGTCAGAGCAGCGCGAGCCGGATCTCCGCCAGCGCGGCGGGAAACGGCAGCCGCTTGCGCAGAGCTACCACGTCGCCGCCCGCACCTTGCGCGGCGGCGCGGATGGCCTGAAGCCTGTCCCTCCCGAGAAGCCGCTCCAGATCGAGCCGCTCGCCGCCGCGCGCTCCTTCCGCGAGTTGGGCTGCGACTTCCGCCGGCTGCCGCGCAAGCTCCGCGCAGATCTGCACCAGGGTCGCGCCGGATGCGCACAGCCTCCACAGCCGGTCATCGCGGGCCGGCGGTCTCTCGGCTGCGACCTCGAGCCACGGAGGCGGCTCCAATCCGTCCGCGCCTTCGAACCGGGCAGGCGCGGCGCTGGCGGTCGGTTGCGAACCCGCACCGCCGCCGCTGCGTCGCGCCGCCATGGACGAGGGTTCGGCCGCGGGCCTTTGCATGCGGTCCACCACCGCAATCCGTTCGCGTACACCGGCGCCGTCCGCTGGCTGCGTGTCGGCCTCGGGCCCCTCCGCGCGGCGCCCCGGGTGCGCGTCGGCCATGCCAGGCTTGGCGGGCGCCGCAGGAGCGGTCGCGGACTGCGCGGCAGAGGTCACCGCGACCACTCGCGCGCCGTAGCGCTCCCAGCGGCTCGGGCCTGCGCCCTTGACCGCGAGAAACTCGCGCTCGTTCTTCGGCAACGCCCTGGCGAGCTCGCGCAGCGTCGCGTCGTGGAAGACGACGTACGGCGGAACCTTGCCTTCGCGGGCGAGCTCGGTGCGCAGCGCGCGCAGCTTCTCGAACACGGCGCCGTCGTACGGGCCTTCCTCGGCCACCTCCTGTGGCTCCACCTTCTTGCGCGCACGGGTCGCGACCGTCTCGGCCGCGGGGACGCGCGCCCCTTTGCAGGCATCGCAGGCGGTGCAGGAGCGCGGCGCATCGGGGTCGCCGAAGTACCGCAACAAATTCTGCCTGCGGCAGCCGCGGGTGTCGGAAAAGCGGACCATCCGGTCGAGCATCTGCCGCTCGCGCGCGACCCGCAGCTCGAGCAGCTCGAAGTCGACCGACAGCTCCGCGGCGGGCACCGAGGGGGTTGCGGCCACGAACTGGCCCTCCCGGCCGCGCGCGCGTTCGAAGTGGCCCGCGCTTTCGAGCAGCTTGAGCACGCCCGAAAGCTCCGCTGCGCTCACCCCGCATTCCCGCGACAGCTCGTCGACGGTGCCCCGCCGCAGCCGGCGCGCCGCCTCCCACGCCTTCTCGACCAATTCGCGCGAAGGCCGGCCGGCGTCGATCATCCGCCGCTGCATCATCACGTCGGCGAAGTTGAACAAGAGGAGCGCGTAGCTCTCCTTGCCGTCGCGGCCTGCGCGACCGATCTCCTGGTAGTACGCCTCGACCGAGCGCGGCGTGTCGAAGTGGACGACGAAGCGGATGTCGGCCCGATCGATGCCCATGCCGAAAGCGTTGGTCGCGACTACGATGGAGGTTTCTCCACGCAAGAACCTCTCTTGGGTGGAGCTGCGCTCCTCGTCGCGCATGCCGGCGTGATAGCCGAGCGCGTCGATGCCGGAAGAGCGCAGCGCAGCGACGATCTTCTCCACGTTCTTGCGCGTCGCCGCGTAGACGAGGCCGGGACCGCCGCCGCGGGCGAGTGCGACCAGCCGCCCGAGCTTGTCCTTGTCTCCCGACGCGCGCAGCACTTCGACGAAGAGATTGGGCCGGTCGAACCCCGCCACGAACACCTGCGGGTTGCGCAGCTCGAGCGCATCGGCGATGTCGCGGCGAACTTCGGGAGTGGCGGTCGCGGTCAGCGCCAGCACCCGCTCCGCCCGCACCGTCTCGCGCGCCTTGGCGAGCTGCTGGTACTCCGGACGAAAATCGTGGCCCCAAGCCGAGATGCAGTGCGCCTCGTCGACTGCGAGGAGCGGCACCTTCAACCCGGCCACGGCAGAGAGAAACGAGGGCGACTTGAACCGCTCCGGCGCCACGTAGACGAGTCGGTACTCGCCGCGGCGGAGCGCGTTCTGCGCCTCCTGCCGCTCGCCCTCGGAGAGCGAGCTGTTGACGAACGCAGCGGCGATGCCGCGGGCGCGCAGCGAATCCACCTGGTCCTTCATCAGCGCGACGAGCGGCGAGACCACGAGCGTGGTCCCTTCCAAGAGCAGGGCAGGAAGCTGATAGCAGAGCGACTTGCCGCCGCCGGTCGGCAAGATGGCGATGGTGGGCCGCCCGGACAGCACCGCCCGGACCACCTCGTCCTGCCCTTTGCGAAACGCGCCGTACCCGAAATGGCGCCGCAGCGCCTCCTGCAGTTCCTCGCTCATGCTGTCCCTCTCCTTTAACCCAAATGCGGCAGACGGCACTCGCCCTCGACCGAGCTGTGCACCGTGCGATCGCCGACCACCAGGTGATCGAGGACGCGCAACCCGAGCGCCCGCCCCGCTTCGTCGAGGAAGAGCTGCAGCCGCAGATCTTCCGGCGAGGGCGCGGAGTCTCCCGAAGGGTGGTTGTGCACGAAGGCGACCACGGGAGCGCGCAAGAGGAGCGCGGGCGCGAACGCCTCGCGCGCGGTCACCGAGCACTGGGTGAGCCCTCCGAGCGAGATGCGAACGCTGCGGATCTCCTGCAGCCGCGCGTTCATCAGGATGGTCCAGAACTCCTCGTGCAAGAGGTGCGAGAGCCTGGGCCACACCACCCGTGCCAGATCTTGCGCGTGGAGAAGGCGCGGGCGGTCCTGCGCGGGAGCGAGCGCGACACGGCGTCCGAGCTCGAGCGCGGCGAGGATCTGGGCGGCCTTGCGATCGCTCGCGCCGGACAAAAGCAAATCGCCCGCGCTGACCCGCCGCAAGGACGACAACCCGGAAGAGAGCAGCGATGCGGCGAGGCGCTGATCGCGACCGCCGAGGACGAGGCGCAAGAGCTCCGCGTCGCAGAGGGAAGAAGGCCCTTCGGCCAGGATGCTGGGAGCTTGCATGGCCTGCGCGGCGGATGCAGCCTTCGTGCCCGCGGGCGGCTACGAGCGAGGGTTGGCCGAACCAGCGCGACGGCGTCCGAAAACGAGACCGGCGCGAGCCGTTCGACGACCTGAAACTGCCGCGCTACAAGCGTAGCCGCCTTCCGCGGCTAGAACCGCGCGGAGAGCGCGAAGAACGCCTTGATCTTGTCGTTCGTCTCCCGCAGCCGCACCGACAAGGTGCGGACGAACGTCCAGAGCAGCTCGTAGGCGAGGTCCTTGTGCAGGAACATGAGCTGCTCGAGATCGGCCTTCTGGATGACGTAGAGCATCGCCGGCAGGTGCGCGGTCGCGTCGGCCGACCGCGGCGTGTCGTCGATCAGCGCCATCTCGCCGAAGTAGCTGCCGGGATCGAGGATGGCGAGCGCCTCTTCACCAACCCCGGGCACCATCTTGGAGATGCGCACCTTGCCGGAGGCGATCAGGTACATCTCGGTCCCCACCTCGCCCTCCTGGAAGATCTTCTCGTTCGCCCGCACCTGCTTCTGGGTGGCGATGGCGGCGACCTTCGCGAGGTGGTCGCCCGTCAGGTTGGCGAAGAGCGGAATCTTCTTGAGCTGAGTGGGATCCAAAGCGATCCCGACTGTAGCAGAACCCCGCGCGCAAGGTAGACTGCGCGCCTTCGCGAAACGCCTGCAAGGAGCGAGCACGTGGAGCAGCATCAACTGGTGATCATCGGCTCGGGCCCGGCCGGGTATACGGCGGCCATCTATGCCGCGCGGGCGAACTTGAAGCCGGTGCTCTTCTCCGGTCTGCAGCCGGGCGGACAGCTCACCATCACCACCGACGTGGAGAACTATCCCGGCTTTCCCAAGGGGATCCTGGGGCCGGAGATGATGGAGCTCTTCCGCGCCCAGGCGGAGCGGTTCGGCACCCAGATCATCGACGGCAGCGTCACCAAGGTCGACTTTTCCAAGCGGCCCTTCACGGTCGTCGGCGAAGGCCGGGAGATGCAGGCGCAGTCGGTCATCATTTGCACCGGCGCCTCCGCCAAGTGGCTCGACATCCCTTCCGAGAAGCGCCTCTCCGGGCACGGCGTCTCCGCCTGCGCCACCTGCGACGGCTTCTTCTTCCGCAACAAGCATGTCGGCGTCGTGGGCGGCGGCGACACGGCCATGGAAGAGGCGATGTTCCTCACCAAGATGACCGAGAAGGTGACCGTCATCCACCGCCGCGATCACCTGCGCGCGAGCAAGGTGATGCAGAAGCGGGCGCTGGAAAATCCGAAGATCGCCTGGGCCTGGAACCAGGAAGTGGTCGAGGTGCTGGGCGAGAAGGCGGGCGGCGTGACAGGCGTGCGCACCGAGGACACGGTCACCGGCGAGAAGCGCGAGTTGGCGCTGCAGGGGCTCTTCATCGCCATCGGCCACCAGCCGAACACGCAGCTCTTCAATGACCAACTGGAGATGGATTCGGTCGGCTACATCAAGGTGACGCCGGGGACCACCAAGACGAGCGTCGCGGGGGTGTTCGCGGCGGGGGACGCTGCCGATCCGACCTACCGTCAGGCCGTGACCGCCGCGGGGACGGGATGCATGGCCGCCATCGACGCCGAGCGCTTCATCAGCTCCGGCGGCGAGCACCACTGACCGGCACCGCTTTACCGGGGCGGCACCTTCCGGGTGCCGCGCGGGGTGAGCAGCGGCTCGTGCGCGCGAGGCTGCGGCTGCTCGGTGTCGCGGTTCCATTCGCCGCTCCGGCCGCCGCTCTTGTGCACCAGGCGTAAAGAGACGATCTCCATGCCGCGGTCATGGCGTTTCGCCATGTCGTAGATGGTCAATGCGGCCGCCATCGCCGCGGTCAGCGCCTCCATCTCGACGCCCGTCCGCTCGACCGCGTGGACGCGCGCTTCGATGCGGACGAGGCCGGCGTTCTCGTCGCAGGCAACCTCCACGTCGGCGCCGGCGAGCACGATCGGGTGGCAGAGGGGCAGGATGTCGGGCGTGTGCTTTGCCGCCATCACCCCGGCGAGCCGCGCCGCCGCGAGCGCATCGCCCTTCTCGAGCCGGCCCTCGTTGAGCAGCGTCAGCGTCTCCGGCGAGCAGCGGAGCTCGGCGCGCGCGGTTGCCACGCGGTTGGTTCGCTCCTTGTCGCCGACGTCGATCATCTTCATGAAACGTCCCGGTTTCAGAGTCCGCGGTCGCGGAGCTGCTCGTCGTCCTCGCCGTTCAGGTGGCCGACCTCATGCATCAGGGTATCGCGGACTTCCCGGTGAAGCTCGTCGTCGTTGTGGGCGGCGCGAGAGAGGTTGCGGCGGTAGAGCAGGATGGTCGGCTTGGCGTCGGCCGGGGCGGGCTCGCCGGCGGGGCGGAAGAGGCCCAGGATGCCCGGCGACAAGGGCGGGTCGGTCGCGACCAGATCGCTCACCTGCGGAAGGTCCTCCACCTCGAAGTTCGCGCGAGCGAGCCCCGCCTTGATGTCCGCGGGCAGCTTCGCCACTTCATCCTGCACCACCCGCTGGAACAAAGACCGGGTGGCATTGGCGGTGGGCTTGAACGCCTCGGGGTCGAGGCGGGTGGCGCGGGCGAAGTGCGCCTGCGCGAGCGGCTCGTCCTGGGCGCGCTCGGCGATGAGGCCGAGATAATGCTCCGCCCAGGCGTCCGGCTCCTCCTCGGCGAGCTTCGACAGCTCGGTCTTGGCGGCGTCGAAGCGGGAGAGCTCGAACAGCGCCACCCCCTTCTCGCGGCGCGACTCGCGGTCGGACGGATCGTTGTCGAGCGCCTTGCCCGACGAGAGGAGCGCGTCGCCCGGCCGGCCCAGGTCGTCGTAGGCCATGGCCTGCAAGAGGTACAGATCCTTGAGGAGCTGCTTGTCCTTGCTGCGCTGCGCGCGGGGGAGGGCGCGGCGGACGTATTGGAGCGCGAGCTCGAGATCGTCGCGGCCGCCGAGCCTGCGCACGTGCAGGTCGGCCGCCGAGCGGAGCACTTCCGGATCGTCGGGGTCGAGCGCGAGAGCGCGCGCGTAGGCGGTGCGCGCTTCGTCGATCTTCCCCAGCTCGGTCAGCGCGGCAGCGCGGAAGTGATGCGCGGCGACGCTCAGCCCGTCCTGGCGGCTGGCCTCGCGGGCGCATTCGAGCGCGTCTTCGTAGCGGCCCTCTTCGTAGTCGCGTCCGGCGCGGTCGAGCAGATCGCTGAGCGACGGCTCCGCCCCTTCCAGGCACGGCTTCGCCGGCGGCTGCGGCTGCGGCTTCGTCTCGGAGGCGGCGATCTCGAGCTTGCTCACCGTGGAGGCGGAGGGAGCGCCGACCGCCGACAGCCTCTGGACGGGCGCGGACGGCGCGGGTGCTTGCGCAGCCTCGCTCGCAGGCCGCCGATGGCACGCCAAGGCGACAAGGAGGGGAGCAAGCAAGAGGAGCCTATGGCAGCTGTGCGTCTTGGTCATCGCTGGCATGGTCAACATGCGGCCCTGGCCTCCGCCTTCCCGGACCCTGTCGTTCGGCGGATGAAAGAACGCTAGCATATCCGCCGAGCGGGCTTACAGGCCCCCGGTCGCACTGTCGCAGGCTTTCGCCCCAAACGCACGGAAACGCCCGTCAGACGGGCTTTCGGCGGGATCTGCGCCACACCAGCGAGGCGAGCGCGAAGAGGGCCAGCCAGCCGGCCACTGCCCCGCTCGAAGAGCAGCCGGAGGCGACGCTCGCTTGCACGACCGGCGGTCCCTTGAGCCCGGTCGGGTCGCCTGCGTCGGCAGACCCGGTGGCGGTTCCGGCGTCGTTCGAACCCGCGTCGGGCGCGACCGTCCCAGCGTCGGGGAGGCAGTTGCCGCAGCCGTTGCCGGGATCGCCCGCGTCGGCAGCGCCGCCGTCAACGGGAGCAGAACCGGCGTCCGGAGTGGGGCTGCCGGCGTCGGGCGGCGGGGTCGTCCCCGCGTCGGGCGGCGCCTGAACCACCGCTGCCGGATAAGTCACGACGCCACCGGCGCTGCTGGTGGAAACGGTCACGCCGTTCAACGTCACTGCCGCGGCGGAAGGCGCGTACGCCGCGAAGTCGGCGACATTCTGGCCGGTGACGACCAGGGTCGTGCCGACGAGATTTGCTTCCAAGGCCGGTGCGCTCCGGGTCGACAGCACCGCCCTGGCGCCGCCTTGATCCGACACCGACCCCGCACCGAAGAGCGCCGAGCGGACCACGCTGCCGCTCGCGTCGTGCGCGACCATGCCGGCGATGGGACCTGCGAGCGCGAGGTCGCCCGCAGACTGCGCGGCGCTGCCGGTGCGGGCGAAGATCCATCTCTCTTCCAAGGCGGAACCGGGAGCGACCACGAGGCCCGAGCCGGCATTGCTCGCATCCAAAGCCGATACGGCAACGCGCGACGCCCAGGAGGCGGTCTTCACCGGCACCAGCGCGGTCAAGAACTGCTGGTTCGCCGAAGCCGCGGAGGCGCGCACCTTCACGAACGAAGTCGAGCCGTCGGGATCGAAGTTGCTCATCAACGACGCGGTCTGGCTGCCGGTCGTCGCCGTCCAACTCGCAGGCGAGACGACGCGGACGCCGAGCGACATGCCGTTCTTGCCCAGGCCCTGCACCCAGCCGGAGGCGGTGTCGATGGTGACCCCGTCCTGGAAGTGGCACATCCAATCGTAGTTGTGCGAGGCGCTGGCCTGGATGTCGTCGCGCACGAGCGCGTAGCGGCCGCGGGCCATCACGGTCAGCCGGTCCCAGCGGGTGATGCCGAGCGCCGGATCGAAGAGGCCCGGGCCCTTGCCGCCGGCGATCGCGTAGTCGGCGGTGCCGGTTGGCGCGAACAAGACGCTCGAGACGCGATTGAAGAACCACGGGTTGTTCCAGTTGGAATCGGAAGCGCGAGCGTCGCCCAATTGCCCCGTGCCGTCGACGAGGATGCCGTTGTGGAAGACGGTCTGGTTCGCGCGCTGCGCGGCCGGGTAGCCGGTGTTGTTGCCGGCGTCGTAGCCGATCGCCTCCGGCGCGAGCCACGCGCCTCCGCCGAAGAGCCAGAAGGTCATGTCGTCGTTGTGATCGTGGCCCCACTCGATCCACCCGCCGGGGCCGTTCACCCAGGCGCCGTTCGTCTGCACGCGGGCGAAGTTGAGCGCGCCCCCGTAGACGCCGGCCTTGAAGCCGAGCACGAAGTCGCCTGCGTCCCACTGGGTGTGGAGCGCGGCGATGCCCATGTCGGGGAAGTAGCCGTCGAGCGGGTGCGAGTGGATGTCGACCGGCTGGACGGACGGATCGTAGGAGAGGAATTCGAAGACGTTGTACCAGAGCTCGGGAAGGAAGCTGCCGCGGCCCGTGGTGAGGTATCTGCGCGCCATCGCCTCGGCGACGCCGTCCCCGAAGCGCCCTGCCGAGAAGCGTAAGATCTGCAGCGCGCTCTCGATCGGCCAGTTGGTGAAGTCGCCGAAGGGCAGGATGAGCTGGCGGGGCGAGTCGGGGATGCTGGCGTAGGTGAAGAACTTCCCGTAGCCGCGCAAAAGCCCCATGTCCGTGTAGTCGGAGCCTTGGTGCTTCAAGGCCTGCCAGAAGGGCAAGGACATGGAGAGGCCGTAGCCTTCGTAGGGAAGGCCTTCGTGCCAGACGCCGTCTGGAATGGCGCCGATGTATTGCTGGAGGAGGGAAAGGTTTGCCTGGGCGGTTGCGACCCATCCCGCCGCGCGCGCGTCGTCTCCGGAAAGGACGAGGCCGACGATGCCGAGGCCGGCGGTGTCGATCCAGTTGTGGTTCTGCAGGTACTCGTCCACGTACCAGGAGCCGGGCTCATAGGCGGCGACGAGCGCGCCTTCCTGTCCGAGCCGGGTCGCGATCGCGGTCCGGTCGGCAGCCGAAAGCGTCTCGTAGATCCAGTCGTAGGCGATGGCGACGCCCAGCATCATGTGGGCTTCGTTGAGATCGGGGCCGCCGAGGTCGACTGCCTCGCCATTGCCCCAGTCGCTCCAGCCGAGATACGTCTTGATCTCCGAGAGCGCCTTTGCCGCGTATTGGGTATTGCCGGTGATTTGATAGCCGAACGCCCACACCGCGACCTGGTTTCCGAGGAAGCGGAAGTCGTCGTACTCGGTGGTGGACGGGACGTCGCCCAGGTGCTGGTTCAAGATCGCGGTGATGTGATTCGCGATCTCGGCGTGGGTGGTCTGCGCTGCCTGGCGCAGAGCTGGCACGTCGGCGGCGTTGAAGAAGAGCGACGGGTGGCTGGCGGCAAGCAATGCAGCGGCAAGTGCGAACAATGAAGCCTCCGGCTTCGTTTCGCGCCCTTCCCCAGCCCCGGCCCGGATGCAGCCCTGCGCTCCCCCTGCTCTGGAGCGCTGCCCCTTCCCGACCGAGCGTGCCCTCCTGCTTAGCGAGAGCGGCGCTTCGGTTGAGGGGAAACCCTACGTGGGCTCGCAGAGTTGGCTCAATGTAAGAAACCGCCCACTTAGTCCTGGGACAGGAAGGCGAGCGGGCCCTCGGCCATCAGCCTGCGAATCACTTCGTCGCCGACCCCGCTCGTCCGCAGGGCGTCGGCCGCTTTGGGAAGCGCCAGCAGATCCGAGGCGCCTTCGCCGATGTCGGAGGTGAGGACGATGCGCGCCGCCCCGTGCTTTTGGACCAGCGCCGCGGCGGCCCGAGGCGCGATGCCGCCGGGCTGCAAGGTCAGCCCCGCCCAGCAGCCGAGGCCGTGGACGAGCGGAAAGGTCGCCGCGCTGACGTGATCGATCAGCACCTGCGACGGCTCGAGCGGCGACTCGCGCACGAGATTCAGGATCCGGCGGGTGTGCGAGAGCTTGTCTTTCGCGGGGGTGTGAATGATGGCCGGCCGGCGGAGCTGCGCTGCCAGGCGGAGCTGGCGGGAGAGGATTTCGTCTTCGCGCGGGCCGCCCTCGTCCAGGCCCAGTTCGCCGAGCGCGACGACTTTCGGATCGTCGAAGTAGTGCGGCAGCCGGTGGAACAGCTCTTCCACTCCGTGCCAGGGGATGCGCGAAGGGTGAAGCCCGAGCGCCACCAGCGGCCGGATGCCCGCAGCCTTCAGCCGCTCCGCCTGCTTGCCGACCAGCTCGTCCCAGTGCTTGCGCAGGTCGGTTGCCCGGCCGCCGCCCGCGTCTCGCGCGCAGGTGACCGCCGCTTTCAGTCCGAAATACGAGAGCGTTGCCAGGTCCTGCGAAGAGATCCCGTCGGCGTGCAGGTGCAGGTCGACGAACTCCGCCGCGGCCATTAGAGGACGCTACCACGTGGCACGGCCTTCGCAGCAGGCGATTGACGCCTACGAGGCGACTGCCTACCAAGAGCTTGCAGGGCAGCCAGGGAGAACCAGCTTGTCGAACGTTGGACAGAGAATCGCCGCCGTCGTGCTCGCCGCCGGGAAGGGCACCCGGATGAAGTCCGACCGGGCGAAGGTGCTGCACGAAGCGCTCGGCCGGCCGATCGCGTTCTTTCCCATCCGAGCGGCGCTCGCCGCCGACGCAGCCAAGGTGGTGGTGGTGGTCGGCCACCAGGCTGAGGCCGTGAAGGCCGCGCTGGAGAAGCAGTTTCCCTCGGCGCCGCTGGCGTTCGCAGAGCAGAAGGAACAGCTCGGCACCGGCCACGCCGTCCTCTGCGCGGAAGACCAGCTTCAGGGGTTCGACGGCGACGTCCTCATCCTGGCCGCGGACATTCCGCTCCTCCGCCCCGAGACGCTGCAGAAACTGGTGCAGGCAAAGGGCGACGCCGACGTGGCGCTGATCGCCGCCAAGGCCAAGGACCCGAAAGGTTACGGCCGCATCGTCCGGGGCCCGTCGAGCCAGGTGCTCCGCATCGTCGAAGAGAAGGACGCGACGCCGGAAGAGCGCAAGATCGACGAGGTCAACGCCAGCATCTATCTCGCCTCGGCAAAGTTCCTCTTCGCGGCGCTCAAGGGCGTCGGCAAGTCGAACGCGCAGGGCGAGTACTATCTGACCGACATCGTGGCGAAAGGCCGCTCGGTCGCTGTCCTGGCGGAGGAGGGGGAAGTGGCCGGAGTCAACGACAAGGCCCAGCTCGCCCAAAGTGCGGCCCAGCTTCGCGAGCGCAAGAACCTCCAGTTGATGAAGGACGGGGTGGTCATCGTCGACCCGGCCGTCACCTACGTCGACGAGGGGGTGGAAGTCGGCGCCGACACCGTGCTGGAGCCGCTGGTTTCACTGCGCGGCAAGACCCGGATCGGCAAGGGCGCGCGCATCGGCCAGGGCTGCGTGCTCATCGACGTGGAAGTATCCGACGGCGCCGAAGTGTTCCCTTATTCGCACCTCCTCGAATCGAAGGTCGGGGGCCAGGCGCTCGTGGGCCCGTTTGCAAGATTGCGCCCCGGTGCGCAAGTTGGCGAGCGGGCGCACGTCGGCAACTTCGTGGAGCTGAAGAAGACGGTGTTGGGCAATGGCAGCAAGGCAAGCCACTTGAGCTACCTGGGCGACTCCGTCATCGGAGAAGGCGTCAACATCGGCGCTGGCACCATCACCTGCAATTACGACGGGAAGAAGAAGCACGTCACCACCATCGAGGACGGCGCCTTCATCGGCTCGGACACGCAGTTGATCGCGCCGGTGACGGTGAAGAAGGGCGCCTACGTAGGCACCGGAACCACCGTCCGCGAGGACGTTCCCGAAGGGGCGCTCGCGGTCAGCGCCGGCAAGCAGCGCAACATCGAGGGTTGGGTCGAAAAGAAGAAGTCCAAGGGGTAGGGCGAAACAAAGGGAGCAGTCACAATGTGCGGCATCGTTGGATACGTCGGAACGGATGATTGCGCGGAGCTTTTGGTCGACGGGCTTCGCAAGCTCGAATACCGCGGCTACGACTCGGCCGGAGTCGCGGTCCTGGGCAAGGAAGGGCTGAACGTCGTCCGCGCCAAGGGCAAGCTCTTGAACCTGGAGAAGCGGCTGGTCGAGAACATGCCGAAGGGGCCCATCGGCATCGGGCACACCCGCTGGGCGACGCACGGCAAGCCGTCCGACGAGAACGCGCACCCGCACAGCTACAAGGGCGTCGCGGTGGTGCACAACGGCATCATCGAAAACCACCTCGAGCTCAAAGAGCAGCTCTCCAAGGCGGGCCACACCTTCACCTCGGAGACCGACACCGAGATCTTCGCCCACCTCATCCACGATCAGGTGGAGCACGGTCACTCGCTGCCGGACGCGGTGCGCGCGGCCTTGAAGAGCGTGCGCGGCACCTACGCCCTGGCGGTCGTCTCCGAGAAGTCGCCGGACACGCTGGTCGTCTCCAAGAACGCGAGCCCGCTCGTCATCGGCCTGGGCGACAAGTGCAACTACATCGCCTCGGATGTGCCGGCCATCCTCGCCCACACCCGCGACGTCATCTACCTCGAAGAGGGCGACTTCGCCGTCATCACCAAGGGCAAGGTCGAGATCGAGGACAAGAAGGGCAAGGCGCGGGCGGGCAAGGTCAGCCGCATCGACTGGTCGCCGACCATGGCCGAGAAGAACGGCCACAAGCACTTCATGCACAAGGAAATCCACGAGCAGGCGCGCGCCCTGACCGACACCATCCGCGGCCGCTCTTCGTTGGAAGAGGGCAACGTCCACCTGGACGGTTGCCACCTGGACGCGAAGCTCGTGCAGAAGCTGTCGAAGGTGCAGATCGTCGCCTGCGGAACCTCCTGGCACGCATCCTTGACCGGCAAGCTGATGATCGAGACGCTCGCCCGAATTCCGGTCGAGGTCGATCTCGCTTCCGAGTTCCGCTACCGCGAGCCGCTGGTCGATGAGAACACGCTCTGCATCGCGGTCTCGCAGTCGGGCGAGACCGCCGACACCTTGGGCAGCTTCCGCGAGGCCATGTCCCGCGGCGCGCGCGGCCTCGCCATCTGCAACGTGGTCGGCTCGGCCATCGCTCGCGAGGCGAACGACGTGCTCTACACGCACGCAGGCCCCGAAATCGGTGTCGCTTCCACCAAGGCGTTCACCACCCAGCTCGCCGCGTTCTTCCTCCTGGCGGTGCGGCTCGGACGGCTGCGCGGGACGCTCAGCGCGGAGTCGGCGCAGGAGCACTTGAAGCACCTGAACGAGCTGCCGATGCTGGTCGAGCGGGTGCTCAAGTACGAGGACCTGATCAAGGCGGCCGCGTACAAGTTCTCCTCCGCGCGCGACCTGCTCTTCCTCGGCCGCGGCCCGCAGTATCCAGTGGCGCTCGAGGGCGCGCTCAAGCTGAAGGAGATCTCCTACATCCACGCCGAAGGGTACGCGGCGGGTGAGATGAAGCACGGCCCCATCGCGCTCATCGACGAGAACATGCCGGTGATCGTGCTGGCCCCGCGCGACACCGCCGCCGAGCCGGGCGTGAACTACGAGAAGATCCTCGGCAACCTGCAGGAAGTGAAGGCCCGCGGGGGCCGGGTGATCGCGGTCCACAGCGAGGGCGACACCATGGTGCCGAAGCTCGCCGAGGCGTCGATCCCGGTGCCGCAGACGAACCCGCTCTTGATGCCGATCATCTCGGTGATCCCCACCCAGCTCTTCAGCTACCACGTGGCGGACCACCGCGGCACCGACGTCGACCAGCCGCGCAACCTCGCCAAGTCGGTCACCGTCGAGTAGCGGCGCCCGCCGAGGCGCGGCCTCTAGCGCTGCAGTCTCGCGCATCTGAAGTTGCCAACCGTGGGCGGTGTGCCCTAGACACCGCGCCATGGACATCGCAGTCATCGGCACCGGATACGTCGGGCTCGTGGCCGGGGTCTGCTTCGCGGACTCGGGCCACGACGTCGTCTGCGTCGACGTCGACGAGGAGAAGATCGGGCAGCTCCGCAAGGGCCAGAGCCCCATCTACGAGCCGGGGCTCGAGGAGCTCCTCCACCGCAACATCGCCGCCGAGCGGCTGACCTTCTCGACGGATCTCAAGGCGGCGGTGCGGGCGAGCGAGGTGGTCTTCATCGCCGTCGGCACCCCGCAGAGCGATTCCGGCGACGCCGACCTGCGGGTGGCGATGACCGTCGCGCAGCAGATCGCGGAAGCCGCCGAGCGGTACACCATCATCGTCAACAAGAGCACCGTCCCGGTCGGCACCGCAGCGCGGATGCAGGCGGAGATCTCCCATTCCGCCAAAGTGGAGATCGACGTCGTCTCCAACCCCGAGTTCTTGAAAGAGGGCGCGGCCATCGACGACTTCTTGAAGCCGGACCGGATCGTGATCGGCTCGCCGAGCGAGAAGGCGCGCACGATCATGGCGGAGCTGTACGCGCCATTCGTGCGGACCGAGAGCCCGATCTACTTCATGGACCCGCGCTCGGCCGAGCTGACCAAGTACGCGGCGAACGCCATGCTCGCGACCCGCATCTCCTTCATGAACGAGGTCGCGAACCTTTGCGAACGGGTCGGCGCGGACGTCGATTCGGTGCGCAAGGCGATGGGTTCGGACGAGCGCATCGGGCAGAAGTTTCTCTTCCCCGGCTGCGGGTACGGCGGAAGCTGCTTCCCCAAGGACGTGAAGGCGCTGATCGCGACCGCGCGCAACAACGGCCTCGACTTCACCCTGCTCTCGGCGGTCGACGCCGTGAACGACCGGCAGAAGCGGGTGCTGGCGCAGAAGGCCAAGGCGCACTTCGGCGCCGGCAAGCTGCGCGGCAAGAAGTTCGGGGTCTGGGGGCTCGCCTTCAAGCCGAAGACCGACGATCTGCGGCAGGCGCCCGCGATCTCGCTCATCGACGAGTTGCTCGCCGAAGGCGCACAGGTGATCGCCCATGACCCGGTGGCGAACGACCACGCCAAGAAGGTCTTGCAGGGCAACGTCTCCTTCGTGGCGAACCCGTATTCGGCCGTCGAAGGGATCGACGGCCTGTTCCTGGTCACCGAGTGGAACGAGTTCCGGCAGCCGGACTTCGGCCGCATCAAGGCGGCGATGCGGCAGCCGGTCCTCTTCGACGGGCGCAACATCTGGAACCCGAAGCGCCTGCGCGATCTCGGGTTCACCTACTACGGCGTCGGCCGGAGCGCCTGAAGGAAGCCGTCGATCCGCGTCCACAGCGCGGGAAGATCGGCGTTGAGCTCGTGCCCTTCGTCGACGAGCGCGAGGCTCGCGCGCGGCCCCATGCGGCGGACGAACTCCTGCGCAAGCGACGGGTCCACCACGTCGTCCCGTGTGCCCTGCACGACCAGGGTCGGACAGGACGGCAGCGGGTACGGCTCATAGCCGCGGGCATCGGCGAGAAACGCGTAAGCGAGGTCTTCTTTGTGGCCGTGGGCGTAATGGTCGAAGGCAAACCGGCCCGCCTGTTCCCAGCGCAGAAGCTCGGAAGGCTTCATTCGCGCAGCCCAGCGAGCCGAAAGGTCGAACGCCGGCGCGAGCAGGACCAGCGCCCGGGTGCGGCCGGGCCGGCTTGCCGCCCAGTGCGCGGCGGTAAAGCCGCCCAGGGAAGAGCCGAAGAGGATCACCTCCTCGTCGCCAACCAGGCCGTCGATCTGGGAGAGCATCCGCGAGATGGTCAGGTCGAAGAAGGCTGGCTGGTTCAGGTCCGGCAGGAGCAGCTCGTGACCCTGTTCGCGCAGGCGCATCCGCACGAACTGCCCCTTGCTCGACGAAGGTCCGGAGGCGAAGCCGTGCAGCCAGAGGTAGCGCATCGTAAGGCGCGGAGGATGCCTGAAGAAGTGCTCGTCGGCAGGCGAAATCGTGTTAGATCCCGGCCCCTCATGTCCCCTCGAAAGGCCTTGCGGCTGCTCGTCTGCGTGCTCAGCTTTCCGCTCGCGGCCGGCTGCACGGATGCCTGCATCCAGCTCGCGAATCGGATCTGCAGTTGCCAGCCCGACGTGGTGTCACAGAGCAATTGCCAACAGCTGGCTCAGAACGCGGAGGCGCAGTATTCGGTGCGGGACCAAGACGAGAAGTTCTGCCAGGCCCAGCTCGACTCGAACGCGTGCGACTGCAACAAGCTCGACACGCCCGAAGGCCGGCAGAACTGCGGACTCTCGTTCACGCACTGACGGTTGCGCCGTTCGCCGCCTGAGCGGGAGGAGGACGACATGGCGAAGGTGTGCGTGACCGGCGCGGCCGGATTCATCGGCGGACACATTTCCGAAGCGCTGCTCAAACAGGGCCACGAAGTGGTGGGCCTGGACGATTTCTCGAGCGGCAAGCGCGAGAACGCGGCGCTCCTCGCGCAGCACGGCAACTTCAGCCTCGTCGAAGGGTCGATCGCGGATCCGAAGGCGGTGGCGAAGGCCATCTCCGGCGCGAAGCTCGTCTTTCATCTCGCCGCCATTCCCTCGGTGCCGCTGTCGATGGCGGAGCCCGAGCGGACCAATGACGTGAACGTCGGCGGCACCGTCAACGTGCTCGAGGCGGCGAAGAAGAGCGGCGTCGAACGGGTGGTGCTGGCCTGCTCCTGCGCGGCCTATGGCGATGGCCCGGAGCAGCCGAAGCACGAGAAGCTCGTGCCTTTGCCGATGAGCCCCTACGCAGCGCAGAAGATCGCCTGCGAGCTGTACGCGACGACCTACACCAAGGCCTACGGCGTTCCGTCGGTGGCGCTGCGGTTCTTCAACGTCTACGGCCCGCGGCAGGACCCGAAGAGCGAGTACGCCGCCGCCATTCCGCGCTTCACCACCCGGCTCCTCGCGGGGCAGAAGCCCATCGTCTTCGGCGACGGCCTGCAGACGCGCGACTTCGTCCACGTCTCGGACGTGGTGCGGGCGAACCTGTTGGCCTCGACGTCGGCCAAGGCGCCCGGGGAAGTCATCAACGTCGCCTCCGGGAAGAGCTCGTCGCTCGTCGACCTGATCGGCACCTTGAAGCAGGTCATCGGCGGGAACGCGCTGTCCTTGGAGATCGAGCACCGGGCGCCCCGCGCCGGAGACCTGCGCGAGTCGTCGGCGGATATCTCGAAGGCGCGGGCCGTTCTCGGGTACGAGCCGCAGGTCGAGCTCGCGCAGGGGCTTCGCGGAGTGGTGGAGTTCTTCCGCGGGGTCGGCGCGAAGGCAGCGTGACCGAAAAGCCGTTCGCGTTCGCGTCCTCGTTTTCGTTCAAGGGACTTGTTCGCGTTCGCGTCCTCGTTTTCGTTCGCGGGACTCGTTCGCGTCCTCGGTTTCGTGATCGAGCACGCTTCTCGTCGTCCACGAAAACGAGGACCAGCACCCGCACGCTTCACTATCGAGAACGAAAACGCGGACGCGCACGAGCACTGCTTCACTCGCGGTGCAGCGTCGCGATGAACTCCGCGATGTCAGCCGGCAGCGGCGACTCGAAGAAGAGTGGCTCGTGCGTCTGCGGGTGTGCAAACGACAGCGTCGCGGCGTGCAGCGCCTGGCGCGGAATCCGGAGCGCTGCGCGCTCCTCGGGAGTGATGAGCGCGTCGAAGGCGCCGTCGGGTGCCGGCGAGCCGCCGCTCTCCGCGAGCCGCAGGAAGATCTCCTCCGACGGCCCGTACAGCTTGTCCCCCACCAACGGAAACCCCGCGGCGTGCAGGTGTGCGCGGATCTGGTGCTGCCGTCCGGTGAGCGGCACGCAGCGCAAGAGCGACAACGGCTTGCCCGCGCCGTCGCGATAGCGCGCAACCACCTCGCAAGTGGTCACCGAAGCCGCGCCGGCCGCATCGACGTTCACCTTCACCTTCACCCGGCCGCCTCCCACCTTGAGCGGGGAATCGATGGCGAAGCCCTCGTCCACGGGCGCGCCCTCGACGAGCGCGAGGTAGCTCTTCTTTACGCGCCGGTCGGCGAACTGCGCCTTCAGGTCGCGCGTGTACATGGGGGTTCGGCCGCAGGCGACGAGGCCGCTCGTCTCCCGGTCCAGCCGATGCGCGGGGTCGGGCTTGTCGCCTTCGGCGTTCCGGTGCCGTTCGGCCAGAGCCCAGGTCAGCGTGGTCACGTGGTAGCGGGCTGTCGGGTGGATGGCGAGGCCGGCCGGCTTGTCGACGACCAGGAGCGCGTCATCCTCATGGACGATGCACAAGGGCAGCGGCTCGCCGCGATCGCCGGGACTTCGCTTCCGCAAGGAGAAGCGCAGCCCCGCCCAGATCCGGGTGCCTGGCAACAGCTCGGATTCGGCATGCACCAGGGCCCGCGAGCGCAAGAGCCGCTCCAGGCGCTCCGGCGGAAGCGGCCGTTTGAGCTTCTCCAAGACGTACTCGGCCAGCGTCCAGCCCGCGTAGTTCGGCTCGACTTCGTAGGCGACCAGCGAATCGTCGGGCGGCGCGTCCATTTCCAGTCGTGATTCTAACAGGAGCGCTTGCACCCCTGCTCGGACATGCGCACGCTCACTCGCGTGAAAATCCTCCACGTCGTCGGCGCGCGCCCGAACTTCATGAAGATCGCGCCCATCATCGTCCAGCTGCGGAAGAAGCCGGACGTGACCCAGATCCTGGTGCACACCGGGCAGCACTACGACACCAAGATGTCGGACGTGTTCTTCCAGGACCTGGGCATGCCCGCGCCGGACGTGCATCTCGGCGTCGGCAGCCTCTCCCACGCGCAGATGATCGCCAAGGTCATCTCGGGCATCGAGCCGGTGTTGCTCGAGCGAAAGCCGGACTTGGTGGTGGTGGCGGGCGACGTCAACTCCACGGTGGCGGTGGCGATGGTGGCGGCGCGGCTCGGCATCGGGGTCGCGCACGTCGAGGCGGGCCTGCGCTCGCGCGACTGGGCGATGCCGGAGGAGCAGAACCGCATCCTCACCGACGACCTCTCCGACCTGCTCTTCACTCCCTCGCGCGACGGCGACGAGAACCTGAAAGCCGAGGGCATCACCGAGGGCATCCACTTCGTCGGCAACGTGATGATCGACTCGCTCAACGCGGCCCTACCGCGGGCGAAGGAGAGCACCATTCATTCGCGGCTCGAGCTCAAGCCTTCGGGCTACGCGCTTGCGACCTTGCACCGGCCGTCGAACGTGGACGAGCCGTCCGCGCTCGCCCGGGTCCTCTCGGCGTTGAGCGAGATCGGGCGGGATCTGCCGGTGGTGTTCCCCATCCATCCGCGCACCAAGGCGCGCATTCCTTCGGGGTTTGACGCGACCGGCATCAAGCTGATCGAGCCGCTCGGGTATCTGGATTTCCTGGCGCTGACCGCGGGCGCGAAGCTGGTGATGACCGATTCCGGCGGCATCCAGGAGGAGACGACGGCGCTCGGCGTTCCCTGTCTCACCATGCGCGAGAACACCGAGCGACCGGTGACGGTCGAGGTGGGGACCAACCAGCTCGTCGGCACCGACCCTGCGAAGGTGGTTCCGGC
>DASXHM010000180.1:0-1908 GCA_036488495.1 Myxococcales bacterium
GGCGTGGGCGTGCATGGTGCCCATCACCGGCGCCTCGACGAGCGCCGCTTCCATCTGATCGAACTGCTTCTGCACCTTGCAGTCGCCGCTGCAGGCGGCCGCGAGCATCAACGCAATCATCATCTCTTCCGTGTCCCTTGCAATGGTCGAACGCGGTCGGCGTCCTTCCGGTTGTCCGCGTTCACCTTCGCACCAACGGGGGCCTTGGCCGAAGCAGATCGTCGCGCCGAAAGCGAGCGAGCGCCCGATCGCTACTGCTTGCCGCCGGCCTGGACGAGGAAGAGCGGATCGATGCCCAGATCGCGGATGACCGAGTCCCACATCTTCTCCGCCGAGGTCTCGAAGATCCGCTTCTGGGTGATGGCCGAATTGATCCAGCCGCCCGCCACCATTTCGCGCTCGAGCTGACCCGGGCCCCACCCGGCGTAGCCCAGGCAGAGCCGGTACTCCGCCGGATCGCCCTGCAAGAGCACCTTCAAGCTGTCGG
This sequence comes from Myxococcales bacterium, assembly GCA_036488495.1. Classification (GTDB taxonomy): domain Bacteria; phylum Myxococcota; class Myxococcia; order Myxococcales; family 40CM-4-68-19; genus 40CM-4-68-19. Next base: position 488 of record DASXHM010000180.1, read on the forward strand.
TCGAGACGGAAAGAAAGACGCCGTCGTCCAATTCCACCGAGTCGCTGACGTCGGGCCTGCGGTGGACGAGAAAGCCGCGCTCGCGCGCGACCGGGCCGCCGATGTACGCCGGGCCTGCCGCGGAGGGGACGTCGATGCCGTGCTCGCGGCCGATGTCTGCGAGGGCCACGTCGCTCGGGCGGTTGCAGACGATGCCCATGGCGCCGGTCTCGTTGTGCTCGATCAAGAGCACGACCGAACGCGAGAAGTTCGGATCGTCGAGCTGTGGAACGGCGATGAGGAAGCCGGGAGCGAGATCGCTCCCGGCGTCACCCGGCAAAGGGGTCCATGGAGAGCATCTCCCGCTTTCCCTCTTTTTCCTTCACGGCATCGGCTCCCGGCAGCGGATCCTTCTGCTTGTTGATGTTCGGCCACTTGGTCGAGAGATCCGCGTTCAACGCGGTGTACTCCTTCCATTTTTCGGGAAGGTCGTCCTCGGGAAAGATGGCCTTGGTGGGGCAGACCGGCTCGCAGGCGCCGCAGTCGATGCATTCGTCGGGGTGGATGACGAGGAAGTTCGCGCCTTCGTAGAAACAATCCACCGGACACACAGCCACGCAGTCGGTGTATTTGCAGGCGACGCACGGCTCGGCAACGACGAACGCCATGAAGCCCTCCGAGGTATGCGCGGGTGTTTGACACGAAGCCAGTGACGGCGCAAGGGATGCGGATGCCGGATCGCACCTGCGTCGCGGGGGATGCGCGCGAGGACCGGACGTACGATCTCGCACTGGCTGGACGGCGCGCCGCGCTGCTCTTGACCGACCCGCCGTACTGCCTTCTGACGCGGCGACGGAAAGGCGGGGACGAGCGCGACAAGCGGCGGGGGGTGAAGATCGACCGCGATCCCGTCGTCCGCTTCGAGGACGTGCGCGCCTACCGCAAATTCACCGAAGACTGGCTCCCCAAGGCGGCCTCGCGCTGCCAGGGGCCGCTCGTCGTGTGGACGAACTTTCTCGGCAAGGAACCCATCCGCACCGTCGCGAGGTCGCTCGGGTATACGGAAGCCGGCGAGTTCGTCTGGGCGAAGCGGACCAGCGAGAGCGAGGGCAACGAGGTGCTCTTGCGCGTCTACGAGACGGCGCTCGTCTTCCTGAAGGGGCCCTTGCCGGAGCTCGCTCCGTCAGACCCGCAGCGGGTGTGGTGCGTCGCCGCGGGCTACGACGACGAAGGGCAGGCGCAAGCGTCCGGGGGGCATCCGAATCACAAGCCGTTTTCGGTCATCGAGCCGCTCGTGCGGCAATGGTCGCGGCCGGACGACCTGGTGCTGGATCCGTTCGCGGGAAGCGGCTCCATTCCCGCCGCGGCGCTGCGGCTCGGCCGCGCCGCCGGCTGTAGCGAGATCGAGCCGGATTGGGCCAGCCGCGTGACGCGGCGGCTCG
>DASXHM010000188.1:0-17597 GCA_036488495.1 Myxococcales bacterium
CGAAGTCCTTGGTGGTCATCGAGCGGATGTGGTCGTCGGCGCCGGGGTTGAACGCGGGATCGCCGAGCTTTTGCCTGAGCGCGAAGAGCCGCTTTTCCGTCTCCGCCATCACGTGCAGGAACCGATCGGAGTGAAAGCCGCCCGGCGTCTCCCGCTCCAGCACGTTGAGCAGCGCGGCGACGATGAACCCGCCCGAGGAGGGCAGCGGCATGCTCGCGATGCGGTGGCCGCGATAGCTCGATTCGATGGGCTCGCGTTCGCGTACCTGCACCCGCGTGAGGTCCGCCAAGGTGAGGATGCCGCCGCGCGGCTTCAACGATTCCACCATGCCGCGGGCGATGCGCCCCTGGTAGAAGGCAGCCGCGCCGCCCTCGCCGATGGCGTGCAGCGTCCGGGCAAGATCGCGCTGCACCAAGTGGTCGCCCGGCTCCAGCGCCTCGTACTCGCCGCCTTCGTCCTTCGCCGGTGCACCTTCGAGGTGTCGATGGTGCAGGAAGATGCGCGCGGCCTCCGGATCCTTCGCCAGACACTCGACCCGGAACTCCTCGGCATGGTGGAAGATGGCACCGACCGCGAACCCCCGCGTCGCCAGTTGCTCGGCGGGCGTCGTAATCTGCGAGAGCGGCTTCGACCCGAAGCGCTTGACGAGCTCGGTGTAGCCGAGCACGGCGGCAGGCACTGCGACGCTGAGCGGGCCCGCGTCCGACAGATCCTGGCGCGGCTTTCCGTCGACGATGAACATGTCCGGCTTCGCCGCCATTGGAGCGGCTTCGCGAAAGTCGATGGCGTGCACCTTCTTTTCGCGCGCGACGTAGACGAGCGCGAAGCCGCCGCCGCCGATGCCGCTCGACTGCGGCTCGACCACGTTGAGCGCGAACGCCGCGGCCACCGCCGCATCCACCGCATTGCCGCCGCGCCGGAGGATGGACGCGCCGGCCTCGGCGGCGAGGGGATGCGAGGCGGCGACCGCCCCGTGCGAGGAGACAGCAGCGACGGCAAAGAGCGCGAGGATCATGGGACGTCCGTCAAAAGGGCAAAACGCCGGCCATCAATGCGGATCACTGGATGGCGATCCGCACGAAGAAGGCGCCAAAGATGGCCACCATGGTGCCGCTGACCACCAGCGTCCGCCCGGCGAGCTTTTTGCCCCGCGGCGTGCGCGGACCACCCGCGGCATAGGCGCTCCGCAACAGCCACAGCGCCCACAGGTGTAGGGCCGGCGGCAGCCCGATGAAGCCGATCACGGTGGACTTCCACGCTTTCTCGATCAGCGCATCTCCGGGACCGGGAGCGTCGTCCAGAGCGGGCTCCACGGCGCCGTGGACCAGTTCGAGCGACGGCCGGGTGAAGCTGCGCAGAATCTCTCGCGCCCGGTCCGCCTGCTCGGCAGCCACCATCAGCCGGACGCCGCCCGTGGCATGGCTGTAGTGCCAGAGCATCGAGACCATGTGCTGGTTGCCGAGGTAGACGTCGATGCCTTCGGATTCGAGCAGGCTCCTCGCGATCTCCGCTTCTCCGATACTGACGAAGCTCGCGACGACGACCGGGCCGGCTGCCTCTCCCATCCGTTTGCTGTACCATGAGTGGGGTCGCGTTGAATCGGGGGCGCGCGTCTGTTACAGCGCAGCGTCCCATGCCTCCCGTACGCGTCCGCTTCGCTCCTTCCCCCACGGGCTACCTGCACATCGGCGGGGCCCGCACCGCGCTCTTCAACTGGCTCTGGGCGCGGCAACAGAAGGGCACCTTCATCCTCCGCATCGAGGACACCGACAAAGAGCGCAGCACGGATGCTTCGGTGCAGGCCATCCTCGACGGCATGAAGTGGCTCGGGCTCGACTGGGACGAGGGCCCGGAAGTGGGCGGCCCGCACGCTCCCTACTTCCAGACCCAGCGGCTCAAGACCTACGAAGCGCACGCCGACCGTCTCATCGAACAAGGCAAGGCCTACCGCTGCGACTGCTCGAAGGAGACGCTCGACGCGCTGCGCGCCATCGCGCAGAAGGAGAAGCGCGGCTTCAAGTATCCTGGTACTTGCCGTGACAAGCATCTTCCCAAAGGGACGCCGGGCGCGGTGGTGCGCTTCCGCATGCCGTCCGAAGGCGCAACCACCTTCGACGACCTGGTGAAGGGAAAGATCACCACCGAGCACAAGGAATTCCAGGACGAGGTCATCCTCCGCGCCGACGGCGTCCCGCTCTACAACTTCGGGGCGGTGGTGGACGACATCGAGATGGGCATCACCATGGTCTCTCGCGGCGACGACCACGTGGTGAACACGCCGCGGCAGATCCTCATGTACCAGGCGCTCGACTACGCGGTGCCGGTCTTCGCTCACCTGCCGATGATCCTCGGGGCCGACAAGCAGCGCCTCTCCAAGCGGCACGGCGCGGTCAGCGTGCTGCAGTATCGGGACGACGGCTTTCTCCCGGGCGCGCTCGTGAACTACCTCGTCCGGCTCGGATGGTCGCACGGCGATCAGGAGATCTTCACCAGGCAGGAGCTGATCGAGAAGTTCGACTGGGAGCACGTCGGGGCCACCGCCGGCGTCTTCAACCCGCAGAAGCTCGACTGGTTGAACCAGCAGTGGATCAAGTCCACACCTCTCCCCGAGCTGGCCGCCATCGTCGGCCACGCACTTTTGCGGCGTCACCAGATCTCTCCAGGCCCGCTGCTCTCGCCATTCATTCCGCTGATGCAGGAGCGGGCGAAGACGGTGAACGAAATCGCCGACGCCTACGCCGCCTACATCGAGGGGGACCTGCCGCAAAAGTACGACGAAAAAGCGGTGGCGAAGAACCTGACCCAGGAGACGAAGCCGCTCCTCCTGGAAGCGCGCAAGCTCATCGAGGACGGGTTCGAGAAGGGCCCGCACGAGCTCGAGCAGTCCTTCCGGACGCTTGCAGAGTCGCGCGGCCTCGGGCTCGGCAAGCTCGCGCAGCCGGTGCGGGTGGCGGTGACGGGCACGACCGTCAGCCCGCCCTTGTTCGAGACCATCGCGCTCCTCGGCAAGGACAAGACGCTCCGCCGCATCGACGCGGCGCTGGAGAAGATCCAATGAAAGCGCTCCTCTTGGCGGCGGCGCTGTTGGCCGCAGGCGGCTTCAAAGGCAAGGGCTTCTCGCTGCCTGACGGCGCGGTGAAAGTGGACGACGACCGCTACCGCCTCAGCCAGACCTGGGAAGAGGCGCTCCGGTGGTATAAAGGCGTGTATCCACCCGCGAAATATCCGCGCAAGACATTGCATAGCCAGACCGCGGTCCGGGCGGTGCACATCGCCAATCCGCAGGGCGGCGAGTGGGACGGCGCGAACCTCTACGAGGCAGGCCGCGGCGAAGTGCGGGTGTTCGTCCTGACCGGAAAAGACGCGCCGGCGAAAGACTCCGCGAAATGAACGCGGTAATCGCATAAATTAGCTGTTTTCTTGGCTGGTTGCGCGCGTTCGGCTCTTTGCAGCCGGATTGTGCAATCATCAACATAGCCGTACTCAAGCTCGTTCAATTCCGGCCTTTTAGCGCGCCCGAGTGCTGGATCCGCGACGAAGGCCGAGAAGCGAGCCAGCCCGCTTGGGTTCCGGCCTTAGTGACCGTTTGAAATCCCGTTGGAATCCGCGGGGATTGAAAATTGACACGGCGAGCCTTGTACACCCTGTATGAAGTTTGCTACCTGTACCTACTCAACTGAAGTCGGGCCGGCCGAAATTCTTCGGCGACCCACACTGCTTTCGGGGGAAAGCAAACATGAAGCTGAATACACTGGGGTTCTATAGCCGCGTCATTGCGTTCTTATCGGCTGCGCTGGTAGCTGTGCCGGCGCACGCCACTCTCACCCGCGTCGGTCCTGCCGATCCGTCTCCGCAGATCGGCGGTTATCCGGCGTGGTATCAGGACTCTACGGGCCTCGCCCTCGAGTTCTGCGACCCGCTCAACGCGTCCGAACTGCAGAGCGCGTGGTGCGTGATTCTGCCGCCAATCGGACCGTTGCCTGAATCGTACCCGACCAACTTCAACGTCGAGCACTTCTACTTCAGCGCGACGGCGACGGCTACCGCCTCCAACGGCTCGAAGGCGTCGCTCATCATGGCGTTGGAAGCCGCGCAGACCTTCCAGGGGAGCCCGAACCGGGTCGGCCCGTTCGCGCGCATCCGCATCAAGCTCCCGCTCGTCCCGGTCACCGGCACGTACACCATCTATCACCCGTACGGCGTCGACAAGATCGACGCGGTCGCGGGCGACAGGATCTTCTTCACCGACGACGTCGGCCTTTCCTGCGCGGACTTTAACTGCGCCCTGACCAGCCGCCTCGGGCCCTTCCTGGTCCCGTCGCAGACGCCGGGCGGCGCGGAAATTCCGCCCGTCACCGCCACCAATCAGACGCCTGACACGAACCCGGCCAACTTCGCCGGCGCCTTCGTGCAGACGCCGTATCCCGGCACCGGCAAGGCGTACCTCGCTGACCCGAACCGCATCGGTCCCGTCACCGGCAGCAGCCTGCCGAACTTCATCGATTCGACCGGCGTCTCGCAGAACCACAACACCTTCCGCATGGAAGGCCCTCCCGGTTCGAACATCGGTGGTCCCGGCCAGGACTGGATCCAGACCAGCAACTTCCAGCTCGGCGGCCGCATCGACACGAGCACGCTGCCTGCGTCGGTGAACATCGATCGCTCGAGCTACAGCCGCAGCGCGAGCGCGCTGAGCGTCCAGGTCTTCGCCTCCGGCACCGAGGCCAGCTCGCCCCGCGTCCCGGGCCAGCCGGCCGCTGCCGCCAACCCGCCCTCGCTCTCGTTCTTCAGCTCGCCCTGCGGCACCGACGCCGCCGGCAACTTCATCGCCCCGGCCGCCGGCACCGCCACCCAGATGACCAGCAGCACCGCGTTCGCCGGCACCGGCATCACCGACTTCTGGGCCAAGACCTCGCCGGCGACCCTGCCGACCGCGGTCTGCGTCGAGGACGCCGCCGCGCGTGACGCGACCGGCGCCATCGTGCCGAGCTTCCGTCAGTCGACGGTGGTGGACGATGTGGTGGTGAGCTCGGCGACGTACGACTCGGGCAGCCTGACGTTGGCCGCCAGCGCAACCTCCAGCGACACGCTGGTTGCGCCGGTCCTCAGCCTCGTCAACTACGGCCCGCTCACCGGGGGCAGCATCAGCGTTCCGTCCATCTCGGCCCCGCCGTCGAAGGTGCGCGTCAGCTCGAGCGCCGGCGGCTTCACCGACCTGAACGTCGTCACCACCACCACCGCCGCCCCGCCGGCCCCGACTCTCGTGGCCGTCAATGACTCGTTCGCGGTCGCGCAGGATTCCGGCCCGAACCCGCTCACCGTGCTGGCGAATGACACCGGCGCCGCTGCCGGCGTCACCATCACCATCACCAGCCCGCCGCGGCTCGGCACTGCCGCTGCCGGCGCTGGCGGCACGGTCGTCTACACGCCTGCAGCGGGTGTGAATGGCCAGGACTCGTTCGCGTACTCCTTCACGAACGGGACCACCACCTCGAACGTCGCCAGCGTCGCCATCGCCATCGTCGCCGCCTCGCCGGCTCCGACGGCAGTGAACGACAGCTTCACCGTCAACGTCGGCGTCGCGGCCACCTTGCCGAGCGTCCTCGCGAACGACACCGATCCGCAGGGCAACGCGGACATCGCCAATGCCATCAACCTCACCTCGCCCGGCGCGAACGCCACGGCGACCGGCGGGGCCGGCGGCATCATCACCTTCACGGCGACGGTGCCGGGTTCGTACACGTTCACGTACCAGGCGCAGGACGCGGAGGGGAACGTCTCGGCCAATGCGGCGACCGTGACCGTCACCGCGGTGAGCGCGGACGCGCCGGTCATCGCGAAGGCGCAGTTCACCAACGCGCAGAAGCGTTGGGTCGTCAGCGGCACCGACAGCGCGTTCGCTGAGGGCACCATCGTCCACATCACGTACAACAACGGCGCTCCGGCCGGGTTCGAGATCGGCACCGCGCAGGTTGCGGGCGGCAACTGGCTGATGGACCTCCGCGGCGTCACCGGCACCAGCGACCCGACCACGTTCCCCGTCGCGACGAGGCCGACCCAAGTCCGGGCGACTTCGGACCTCGGCGGCACGTTCGTCTTCGGGCCGATCAACGAGAAGTAAGCGGCCGTTTCGGGTCCGGGCGACACTCTCGCCCGGACCCGAGCGGTAGCGCACCGAAGCGGTTGGGCTCGGTGCGCGGCCTAGAGAGAGGATCCCCCTCTTGCGACAGCTGGGAAGCCCGTGTATACGAGCGCGCCCAAGTCGTCGTGGAAACGCTCCTGGGGGATCGTCTAACGGCAGGACGTAGGACTCTGACTCCTACTATCTAGGTTCGAATCCTAGTCCCCCAACCAGCACGAAAGCAGTGGGAATCCCCGGTCCTGCCGACCGGGGATTCTTTTTTTTGGTGGTCGCCGTGAACGGGTGGTGGGCAGCCGTTCAGGCGGGCTCCAGGCGCGCGCGGCGGCTCGGGTCAGGGCGGTGAGGTGACGGCGCCCTTGTCGGCGGACGACACCAGCGCGGCGTACTTCGCGAAGACGCCGGTGCGGTACGCGGGCAAAGGCGGCCGGAAGGCGGCCAGCCGCGAGGCCATCTCCTCCTGCGAAAGCTCGACGTCGAGCCGGCGCGCGTCGGTGTCGATCACGACCGTGTCGCCTTCCCGCACCGCCGCCAAGGGACCGCCAGAGAACGCCTCCGGCGCGACGTGGCCGATCATCAGCCCGCGCGTCGCTCCGCTGAAGCGGCCGTCGGTCACCAGCGCCACCGACTCGCCCAGTCCCTCGCCGACCAGGGCCGCGGTCACCGCCAGCATCTCGCGCATCCCCGGGCCGCCGCGCGGCCCTTCGTAGCGGATGACCACCACGTCGCCCGGCTGGATGCGCCGATCGCGCACGGCTGCGAAGGCGTCCTCCTCGCGGTCGAAGACGCGTGCGGGTCCCCGGTGGAGCGCGCGCTCATGCCCGGACACCTTGACGACGGCGCCCGCGGGCGCCAGCGAGCCGCGGAGGATGCGCAAGCCGCCCGAATCCTTGAGCGGCGCAGACAGCGGGCGCACCACTTCCTGCGCTTCCGTCTCCCGCGCGGGATACGCAGACCACGGGCGCCCGTCCGCCGTGCGCGCGGTCCCGTCGAACTTGCCGGCGGCGACGAGGCGCGAAACCAAGAGCGGCACCCCACCCGCGCGATCGAGGTCCACCGCGGTGAAGCGGCCGCCCGGCTTCAAGTCGCCGAGGAGCGGCGTTCTCGCGCTGATGCGGTCGAAGTCCTCGAGCACAAGCTCGATGCCCGCCTCCTGCGCAATGGCGATGAGGTGCAGGACCGCGTTGGTCGACCCACCCGTCGACGCCACTCCGGCGATGGCATTGTCGAACGAGGCGCGGGTGACGACGTCGCGCGGCAGGAGGCCTGCGCGTAGGACCTGCATGACGAGCGCGCCGGCCTCGCGCGTCGCAGCGTCCTTGCGAGGATCCAGCGCGGGGATGCTGCCGTAGCCCACCGGGCCGAGCCCGAGCAGCTCGGTCGCCATCGCCATGGTGTTGGCGGTGTACTGACCGCCGCAGGCGCCCGCGCCGGGGCACGCCACGTCCTCGAGCGCGTGCAGGGTCTGCAGCGAGATCTTGCCCGCCGCGTGGGCGCCGATTGCTTCGAAGACGTCCTGCACGGTGACGTCGTTGCCTTCGAAACGGCCGGGCGCGATTGACCCGCCGTACAGAAGCAGTCCGGGCAGGTTCAAGCGCAGAAGCGCCATCGCGGCAGCGGGGATGGTCTTGTCGCAGCCGACCAGGCACACCACCGCGTCGAAGAGGTGCCCGCGGCAGACGAGCTCGATGGAGTCGGCGATGATCTCGCGGCTCACCAAGGACGCCTTCATCCCTTGGGTGCCCATGGTGACGGCGTCGCTGATGGCGATGGTGTCGAATTCCATCGGCGTGCCGCCTGCGGCGCGGATGCCTTCCTTCACCCGCTCGGCGAGAGCGCGCAGGTGGAAGTTGCAGGGCATCGTCTCCGTCCAGGTGTTGGCGACGGCGACGATGGGCTTTTCCAGGTCGGCGTTGGTGAACCCGGTTGCCTTCAGCATCGAGCGCGCGGCGGCGCGATCGGGGCCGTCGTGGAGCCTGCGACTTTGGTGGCGCGGATCCATCGACGGCCCTTCTCCTCCAAGACGGCTGCGGCGTAAAGCAGCGCGTTGCTAGTTGGAGTTGCCGCCGCCGCAAACGACGTCAATGCACGAGGAGCCCGACGGCCGGCAAGGGTCGCCAGGGCAGCAGCCGGGCAGCTGCCCCGGGCTGCATTGGCCTCCCTGCGTGCCACCCCCGAACTGTGCCGTCACCGCCTTGGGCGAAGCCATCGACACCTGGCACGTCGGACTGGAGCCCGTGCACGCGCCGAGCCACCTGCTGAAGACGCCTCCCGTCGCGGTGGCGGTGAGGGTGACGGTCGCCGCGGTCGTGTAATTCGCGCTGCAGATCACGTCGCAGTTGAACGTGCAGGTGGAGACGCAATTGATGCGGCTGTCGGACGACGTGACATTGCCCTTGCCGCCGACCGGGTCGTTGGTGACCGTCAGCGTGTTGTCGAAGAACGCCGTCACCGACAGCGTGGCATTGGCGGTCACCGTCACCCTGCACGGACTCGTGCAGTTGCCGGCTCCGGCGACCGCAAAATGATCGAAGGTGGAGCCGCTGTCGGGCGTCGCGGTCAAGTCGACGAAGCCCGGAGCGAACCCCGCGGACGCGCTGCTGCAACTCGTTCCGCAGGAGATACCGGCCGGGCTGCTCGTCACCGTGCCGGTGCCCGGGCCGGATTTGGTCAGCGCCAACGTTCCGGTCGCCGCGGTGTTGGCAAAGTCCGCCACGATGGTCTCGTCAGCGACGAGGGTGATTTCGCAGGTCGTCGGCGGCGGGTTGGCATTGTTCGGATTGCAGATCTGCGTTGTTCCGCTGAAGAAGCCGCCGAAGCTGGAGCTTGGGCTGTCCGGCTGTGCGGTCAAGGTCAAGGTCGTGTTCTTGGGAATGAGGTTCTTGCACTTCTCGGTCGACGACTCGTCGCAATTGATGCCGTGGCCTGCCGAAGTGACCTTGCCGCTGCCGGTGCTGGCACTCGTGCGATCGATGGTCAAGGTCGCGCCGAGGCTGGAAAGGAGCGTCGCGTAGTATTGCGTGAGATGGCTATATTGCGAGCCGTTTGCTTCATTGCAGAGCTGGTCACCCACGTAGATGAATCCGGCATGGTACGTCGCGCTCTGCGCAATCACGTCCGCAACCGTGTGCGCCGAATTGCTGGCCTGCTCGACGACGTGGGCGGTGCGTGCAGCGACGTTCGGTCCCGTGGTGTTCAGACCGAAGTACCATCCGGCGGGATTCATGGTCGGGGTGCAAAGCGTCGGCCCTAGCCCCGTGTTTGGGCAGAACCCGGTCGTATCGCTTCCATTGGGACCGAAGTAGCTCTGACCGGTCACACCGGCATCGCACCCGGCGGCCTTGAATTCCGAGTCGCTCGTCTGTCGTTCGTAGGTGGTCGAGAAGTCGGCGCTCTGAAGCGCCCCTCCGCCGGCGACCAAAACGTCTTGATTGGGATATTGCGACGAGTTCGTCATCACGCACTCATGACCGTTGCACAGATCCACCCCGCCATCTTTGAGCGGCTTGGCATGGACGTCGGCGATGAGCTGTCCAACCTTTGCCAGGTCGAAAGGGCAACCGCCCGGGGCGACGTTGTCGAAGAAGATTCCGTCGACGTTGAAGGCGTCCCAACTTGCAACGCCGGCATCGTTGTCAGGGCCCACGCCTTCGATGTCCGCCGTCGGCCGGCAGGCGCCCTGGGTGTCGACGTAACCGAGCACCAAGCTGCCGTTGGCGTGGAGGCATTGGATCATGTGGTTGGGGCTGTCGGTGCACTCACCCGTCACGCCGCTCCCGTCGCTGAGGACGCTTTTGTCCATCACCACGATCCGCGCCACGGAACCGCCATCCAGCAGTTCGTTCCAGCCCTCTCGTCCACCGGCGCTGACCGCGTCGTTCAGCGAGAAGAACGCTGGGATGGCGAGTGCCTCCGGTTGTGATTGGCTTTGTGCGATGGCGGCGGCGCTGGCGCAGAGCGCGAGTGCGACGCTGACTGCGAAGGCAGACCTGTACCGGGCGCGCTGGGCGCCGCGAAAATCTTTCATGTGGGGTGGCTCCGGGGCAGACGAGGGGACGAACTGCACCCGGCTCTGCAAGCAGCAGTCCGCTACGTAACCTGCCGGACTTCATGGCCGACGTTTTTTCAACGGCCAGCTTTCAAGCCTTGAATGGTCGGCCGGTCACCATTCAGGCTCAGAATCCGGCTTGCAGCAACGGCGAGCGCGCAGCGCAACGGAGCGAGGCAAGTAGCGCACATGCGCCCACCGGAACGCGGTTTCACGTGCGTCCGGGCAGGCGCACGTAAGCTGTGAAAATACCGCTTCTTTGCGCTTGTACCTACCTCGGGGGGTCGTGCTAACGCTTTGCCTACTTTCAAACGCTTCGCGATTCGTCGGGCAAGCAAGACACCCCACGCCGCCTGCGAGCGACAACCAAGTTTTCGCAGTTCCCACCGGAGGCAGGATGCAACGCACGAAGTTCTTCTCGATCGCCGCAGCTATCGGGCTGCTCGCCAGCGGAGGCGCTTTCGCCGCCGCCACGCATGCGCCGAAGCTCCCCACTACCGCCAACCCCGTGCAGCCGAGCAAGGGCATGCCGACCTATCTGATGGTCGAGCTCGATCAGCCGGCGACGATGGCCGTCTACGGCACGACGCTCCGCGCGAACACCACCGCGAAGCTGTCGAAGGCCACCGCCCGCGCGGCCGCCGTCAACCAACTCGCGACCGTCAAGGCGCAGCAGTCGACCGCCGCGGCGTCCATTGCGCAGGCCAAGCTTCCGGTGCCGGGCATCAAGGAGATCTACCGGCTGCAGCGCGTCTTCAACGGCATCCTCTACCAGACCGACGCCGCCAACATGGCCGCGCTCCGCGCGATGCCGGGCGTGAAGAGTGTCAACGTCGTGCACCCGAAGACGAAGAGCAACGGCCACACCGTTCCGTTCATCGGCGTTCCCGCGCTCTGGAACCTGCCGAACTCGCCCATCCACGGCGAGAACGTCCGCGTCGGCGTCATCGACACCGGCATCGACTACACGCACTCGAACTTCGGCGGCCCGGGCACCGTGGCCGCCTTCACCAACAACAACCCCAACATCGTCGAGCCGGGCACCTTCCCGACGGCCAAGGTCGTGGGCGGCACGGACCTCGCCGGCGCCGCCTACGACGCCAACAACCCGTTGCACAACATTCCCGTCCCTGACGGCGACCCGATCGACCACGACGGCCACGGCTCGCACGTCGCGGGTACCATCGCCGGCTTCGGCGTGAACACCGACGGCTCGACCTACGTCGGTCCGTACGACAACACGCTCGACACCACCTCGCTGCGCATCGGCCCGGGCGCAGCTCCCAAGGCGACCCTCTTCGCGTTCAAGGTCTTCGGCGACGCCGCCGGCTCGACCAACCTGGACTCGCTCGCCCTCGAAATGGCCGTCGACCCGAACGGCGACGGCGACCCGGCCGATCACCTCGACGTCGTCAACCTCTCGCTCGGCTCGCCCTACGGCAGCTCGCTCAACACCGACGCGGTCATCTTCGCCAACGCCGTGCAGGCTGGCGTCGTGGTCGTGGTCGCCGCCGGCAACTCCTCGGACTTCTACTTCACCACCGGCTCGCCGGCCTCGACGCCGGAAGTCATCAGCGTCGCCGCCACCTCGGTGGGCGACTCGTCCGCTCTGCGCGTGAACTCGCCGTCGGTCAACGCCGGCCTCAAGTCCGCTGGCGCGGGCTCGCCCGACCCGGCCGTCATCACCCCGATGACCGGCAACCTGGTCGCGACCGTCCCGGCCGATGGCTGCAGCCCGGTCACGAACGCCGCTGCGGTCGCCGGCAACATCGCGCTCGTCATCCGCGGCACCTGCACCTTCGCCGCCAAGGTCGACGCCGCCCAGGCCGCCGGCGCGGTCGCGGTCGTCATCTACAACCAGGCCGCCAACGCCTCGCAGCCGCCGGCCAACATGGCGCTCGACGCGACCGTGCACGTTCCCGCCCGCTCGATGACGTTCGCCGACGGCAGCGCGCTCGCCACCGAGCTCGCCTCCGGCAGCACGGTCAGCATCACCATCGACGACTCGCTCGTCACCGTCGACCCGACCCAGTTCGACGAAGTCGCGAGCTTCACCGCCCGCGGCCCGGCGCAGCTCCTCAACAAGCCGCTCCTCAAGCCGGACGTCGCCGCCCCCGGCCTCAACATCATCTCCACCGGCGCCGGCACCGGCTCGGGTAGCGCCAACGACAGCGGCACCTCGATGGCGACCCCGCTCACCGCCGGCGTGATGGCGCTCTTGAAGCAGCTCCACCCGGCGTGGACCCCCGGCCAGCTCAAGGCGCTGGTCATGAACACCGCCACCCACGACACGTTCGTCGACCCGACCACTGCCACGACGCGCCGCCGCACCGGCCCTGCCCGCGTGGGCGCCGGCCGCGTCGACGCAACCAACGCGCTCAACAGCCCGGCAATCGCCTACGACCGCGACTTCCCCGAGCGCGTCAGCGTGACCTTCGACACGGTCGAAGTCGCGCAGCCGACGACTGAGAACCGGACCATCGAAGTGTCGAACACCGGCACGGCCAACGCGACGTACACCATCGCCGTCGACCCCGCGGTCACGAGCGGCGGCACCAGCGTCACCACCAGCACGACCACGCTGACGGTTCCGGCTGGCGGCACGGCGACCTTCAACCTCACGCTCACCGCGGATCCCGCAACGATGACCCGCGCGGTGGATCCGTCGGTGAATCTCGCCCCGACCAACTCGTTCTTCGGCGGCGGCTTCCCCCGCGACTGGCAGTCGGAGACCTCCGGCTGGGTCACCCTCACCCCCGCGACCGGGCCGGTGCTGCGCGTCCCGTACTACGGCGCCTTGACCCCGGCGACCGCGATGGCGTCGAGCGGCAAGATCTCGACGCACGGCAACCTGGCCGGCACCTCGACCGTGTTCCTCCAGGGCAGCGGCACCGACAACACCAGCATCCTGCCTGAGCCGTTCGGCGTGCTGCCGGCCGCGCTGCCGATGGAGCTGCACTACGAGGGCACGGGCTTCGGCCCCATCGACTACGCGAACATCCACTACGCCGGTGTCACCAACAACTCCCCGGACACGGGCATTCAGGCCGAGTACTACTTCGGCGTCAACACGTTCGGTGTGTGGGGCTCTCCGGCCGAAGTCAACTTCCAGGTCAACATCAAGGCGCCCGGCTCGCCGGTGTGGCAGTTCGCGCTGGTCACTCTCGAGATCGGCAACAACCCGGCCGGACAGACTCCCGGCAGCGACGTCCGCGTGACGGCCCTCTTCCCGCTCGACGTCAACGGCAATGCCGTCAACGGCAGCTTGCAAGACTTCGTCAACGGCGTGGTCCCGAACTCGCAGTTCGTGCCGATCTTCCTGACCGACACGATGGTTCTGCCGGTTTCCGCTTCCGCCATCGGCTTGCCGGACGGGTTCGACTACCAGGTGCAAAGCTACGTCTTCGACGACGTCCCGAAGAATCCGAACGCCGGCACGCAGCTCGATCAGACGCCGGTTCTTCATTACAACCCGAAGGCTCCTTCGCTCTTGACCGCGCAGGATCCGGCGTTCGCGAACATCGCGAGCTTCGGTCCTCCGTTCCAGAGCGACCTCCCCGGCCACTCGTTCCAGGTTTCCTTCGACCAGACCGCCAACCAGTCGAACCCCGCCTCGGGCATGCTGCTCCTGCACCTCGACAACGCCTTCGGCCACCGCGCCGAGGTGTTGACCGTGGCGAGCGCGACGCAGCTGACCAGCATCACCGCCATCCCGGTGGGCGACGCGACCTGCCCGACCGGCGGTCAGGCCATCAACACCGGCTTCGACGACAACAACAACGGCACGCTCGACGCGAGCGAGATCGCCTCGACGCAGACGGTGTGCAACGGCGCTGACGGCGCTCCGGGCGCTCCCGGCGCTCCGGGCGCTCCGGGCGCCACCGGCCCGCAGGGTCCGACCGGCCCGCAGGGTCCGACTGGCCCGCAGGGTCCGACCGGCCCCCAGGGTCCGACCGGCCCGACCGGCCCCAAGGGCGGCTGCACGAGCTTTGGCGGCGGCGCTTCCGCCCTGGCGCTCATCGGCCTCCTCGGCATGTACCGCCGCAAGCGGCGGGTCACGGTCGCCGCGTAAGCTAGCGGTCCGATAGAAAGCAAGACGACGGGGGTCTGCGCGGTTCACGCCGCGCGGGCCCCTCGTCGCTTCGCGGGCACGCTTCACGGGAGGCCAGCTCTCGCACGCGCCGCACCAGCGCGCCGTGGTCGACCCCCGGCCCTGAGCCGGGCGAGTTGGACCTTGACGCGAGCGGCGCCGGGTTGATAAACGGCGCGACGCAACTGGCCCCATCGTCTAGTGGCCTAGGACGGAGGCCTCTCACGCCTCAAACATGGGTTCGAATCCCGTTGGGGTCACCACTCGGCCCGGCTGTGTGAGACAGCCGGGCTTTTTTACGCTCGGCGCGTTCCGTGTCGCGAGCCTGCGTCAGGCGGCGCGGACGGTGCGGTCGGTGCGGGTCCAGGTCTGGCCCTGCGCGCCCCGGCTGAACTTGACGAAGCCGACCATCAACGCCGCGTTCATCTCGACGAAATGGGCTGCCGCGTCGCTCACGGCGCGGAACCTGCGCGGCGTCGCCCCGAGGAGCCCGAGCGCCGCGAGCGCGTAGGCAGCGCACTGGCCGAGGAGCAGCGCCGAGTAGAAGTGGCTTCCGAAGGCGAGCACGAAGTTGGTGGCGAGCGCGATCACCATCGCCTGCGGCACGAACCAACGAAGCACCTTGTGCGACCAGAGCGAGAACGAGGTGAAGCCGTGCTCCGGTGAGAGCAGCCCGCGGTGCTGCGAGAGCGCGCGGAAGCAGCCGGCGGAGATGCGCACCCGGCGGCGGTACTCGTTGGCGTGGTCGGGCGCGGTCTCTTCGTGGGCGACCGCTTCCGGCTCGTAGCGCACTTCGTATCCGGCCTCGAGCACGCGCAGGGCGGCGACGAAGTCGTCCACCACCGTGCCTTGGGCAAGCGGCGGGAACAGCTCCTTGCGCACGGCGTAGATGCCGCCGTTCGCGCCCATCACGCAGCCGCGCCGCGACTCGTACAGCTTCAAAAGGCTCTCGAGCTTCCAGTACGCGCCTTCCGCCACCGGCGCGCCCGCGGGCGAGTGCAGCCGGAGCCGTCCGCAGACGAGCCCGACCTCCTCGTGCCGCAAGGGCTGGACGAGGCGGAGGATGGCGTCCTTCTCGAAATGGGTGTTGGCGTCGGTCATCACCAGCACTTCGCCGCGGGCGAGACCGACCAGACGGTTCAAGACGCCGGCCTTGCCGGTGCGCTCGCCGCGCGAGAGCCGGACGCCGCGGGCGGCGTACTTCTGCACGATGGAGTCGGTCTCGTCGCTGGAGGCGTCCGAGCCGACCAGGATCTCCAGATGGTCCGCCGGATAGTCCTGCTCGAGCAGGTTCTCGATCCGCTGGCCGATGCAGGAGGCCTCGTTGTACGCCGCGATCAGCACCGAAACGTGGGGCAGTCCGAGCTGGGCCGGAGGCCGCCGCCGCTCGTTGCCGCCCAGGTATCGCCAGGCGCTTCGCGCCTGCTCCAGGCCGTCCAGGAGGACGAGCACGAGCGGATACACGACGTAGGTGTGCAGGATGACGCCGAGTGAAAGCCAGAACAGGATGGCGAACATGCCGGGACATTCAGCAAACGGCATGCCCCGCGCCCCGCGTCGTCGAGCGCACGCTTCCTCGGCGGCAGTGGGCAGGCCGTTGCCCACCTGGGGCGGGGTGGTTCCTACTGCGAACGCCCTGGCTACCTCCGCGAGGCAGCTTCCGCGGACTGCAGTCCGAACGCGTCATGCAGCGCCCGGACCGCCAATTCCGCGTACTTCTCGTCGATCAGGCAACTGATCTTGATCTCGCTGGTCGAGATGACGCGGATGTTGACGCCCTCGTCGGCCAGGACCTGGAACATCTTGGCGGCGACGCCCGCGTGGTTGCGCATGCCGACGCCGACGATGGAGACCTTGGCGATGCCTTCCTCGTGGTCCACTTGGCCCGCCCCGACCTGCTTGGCGAACTTCTTCACCAGCTCCTGGGTCTTTTCCACGTCGAGCCGGCCGACGGTGAAGGCCACGTCGGTCGCGCCCCCTTGCGACGGCGTCTGCACGATGACGTCGACCACGATGCCTTTGTCCGCGAGCGACCCGAACAGCTTCGCCGCGACGCCCGTCTTGTCCGGCACCGAGCGCACGACGAAGCGCGACTCGTCCATGCCGAGCGCGATGCCCGAAACCAGCACGTCCTCCATCGCCTCGTCCTCCTCGCAGACCAGCGTTCCCGGATCGGCCGTGAAGCTCGACTTCACCCACAGCGGCACCTTGTACTTCATCGCGAACTCGACGCTGCGGATCTGCAAGACCTTCGAGCCCAGCGACGCCAATTCGAGCATCTCTTCGTAGGAGATGCGATCGAGCTTGCGAGCTTTGTCGCAGATGCGCGGGTCGGTGGTGTAGACGCCGTCGACGTCCGTGTAGATCTCGCACGCGTCGGCCTTCAAAGCTGCCGCCAGCGCGACCGCGGTGGTGTCGGAGCCGCCGCGGCCGAGCGTGGTGATGCTGCCGGAGTCGTCGATGCCCTGGAACCCCGCCACCACCGCGATTTCCTTTTTCTTCAGGCTCTCGCGCAGGCGGGCGTCGTCGATGCTCTTGATCCGCGCGTTCGAATAGGCGGAGTCGGTGAGAATCTTCACCTGGTGGCCGAGGAAGCTGCGCGCCTTGCCTTTTTGGTCCTGGATGGCGAGCGCGAGGAGGCCGACCGTCACCTGCTCGCCGGTCGAGACCACCACGTCCTGCTCGCGCTGGCTCGGGCGCTTTGCGAGATCGGTCGTGAGCTTCAAGAGGCGGTTGGTTTCGCCGGACATGGCCGAGACCACCACCACCACGTCGTTGCCGGCCTTTCGGGCTGCGACCGCGCGGCGGGCGACGTTCTTGATGCGCTCGAGATCGCCGACCGAGGTGCCGCCGTATTTCTGGACGAGAAGGGCCATGGGCTTTGCGTCAAAGCGCCTTGCGGCGCGGGGTCGCTGATAGCCGGTTCCGCGCCGCCTGGTCAAAACAAATGGTGTAAGAACCGCGCGCATGCGCATCGTGCTCTCGGGGCAGAAGCTCACGCTCGAAGAAGTGCGCGCCGCGGCTTCGGGCGAGGCGGAGGTTGCGCTCTTGCCTTCCGCGCGGGAGCGGGTGCGGGCGGCGCGGCGGCTCGTCGACGAGATCGCGCGCGGCGATGCTCCGGCCTACGGCATCAACACCGGGTTCGGGACGCTCGCGGAGGTGAGCATTCCCCGAGGGGAACTGCAGCGGCTGCAGCGGAACCTCATCCTCAGCCACTCGGCCGGCGTCGGGGAGCCGTTGCCGTTGCACGAAGTGCGGGCGCTGATGGTGCTCCGCGCCAACGTGCTTTCGGGCGGCTACTCCGGCATCCGCGAGACGAC
>DASXHM010000281.1:0-6405 GCA_036488495.1 Myxococcales bacterium
GTCGAGCACGACCTTGAAGGTGCGGGAGAAACCGTACTTGGATTTTCCCGCATGGCGGGCGCGATGGTTGACCACCATCTCGGTGACGCGGGCGCCTTGCCAGGAGGCGTAGATGGGGATGAAGCGGTGCATCTCGCCGTAGAGCTTCACGTCACGGAGCACGTCGCGGCGGTAGGCCTTGAGCGAGCAGCCGTAGTCGTGCAGGCGGACGCCGCTGATGGCGGAGATCATCCGGTTGGCCATCCGGCTCGGCAGCTTGCGGCCGAACTCCTTGTCTTTGCGGTTTCTGCGCCAGCCGGAGACGACGTCGAACCCTGCGTCGAGCTGGGCGAGCAGCTTTGCGATGTCCGCCGGGTCGTTCTGCAGATCGCCGTCCATCGGGACGATGACCTCGCCGCGCGCGGCTTCGATGCCGGCGCTCATCGCCGCGGTCTGGCCGAAGTTGAGGCGGAAGCGGATGACGCGAAGCTCGGGATGCTCGTGCGCGAGTTGCGAGAGCATGGCGAAGGTGCCGTCGCGCGAGCCGTCGTCGACGCAGATGACCTCGAAGGTGCGGCCGAGCTTGCGCAATTCCAAGAACAGCTCGTCGAGCAGGGGCCGGACGTTGTCCTCTTCGTTGAAGAGGGGGATGACGACGGAAATCTGCGGCCGGTCCATCGGGGGTACGCGATAACACGCGACATTCCCCGTCACAACCTTGCCTTGCTTGCCTTTCAGGGCCATGCGATCAAGACCGCCGCCGCAGGGTGTGCGGCCACCTTCCATGACGCAGCTCGTGCTCACCTTCGCAGGGCCGGACGCGCCGGGGATCACCGCGCGGCTGATGCGCATCCTCGCCGCGCAGAAGGCGCGGTTGGACGACGTCGAGCAGGTGGTGGTGCAGGGGTGGCTCACGCTCGGCTTCGCGGTCTCGTTGGACAGCGCGGGCGGCACGGGCGCGGACGGCGCGAGTGCGGCGGGGGCTAGCGGCAGTCACGGGGCTGCTGCCGAGGAGGCGATGCTGAAGGAGTTGCTCTTCGTCTCCCGAGAGCTCGGCCTCACCATGGAGTATCGCCGCGCCCCGCAGGCCTCCGCGGCGGCGTTGCGGTACGCGCTCACGGTCATCGCCCGCAGCCTCGGGCCTGCGGAGTTGCAAGCCGTCTCGGAAGTTCTCGCGCAGCACGGCGCCAACATCGAGCGCATCCACCGGCTGAGCGAGCGTGGGCTTGCTTGTGTGGAGTTCGCCGTATCGCTCGCGGACGAGAGATCTGAAGCGGCTTTGAAGCACGCGCTCCTCGCGGCGGCAGGAGAGGGCGCGTTCGACTGCGCCTTGCAGAAGGAGTCACTCCTGCGCCGCAGCAAGCGGCTGGTGGTGATGGACATGGACTCGACGCTCATCCGCATCGAGGTCATCGACGAGCTGGCGCGGGCGCACGGGGTGGGCGAGCAGGTCTCCGGCATCACTCGCCGGGCGATGATGGGTGAATTGGACTACGACCAATCGCTGCGCGAGCGCGTTGCGCTCTTGAAGGGCCTCGACGCGCAGGTGCTGCAGAACCTCGCCGACAACCTGCCGTTGACCGAAGGCGCGGAGACGCTCTTGCGCGTCTTGAAACGGCTCGGCTATCGGACTGCGGTCATCTCGGGCGGCTTCTCGGTTGCCGCCGAGGCTTTGAAGAAGCGGCTCGGCATCGACTTCGCCTGGAGCAACACGCTCGAGATTGCCGATGGGCGGCTGACGGGCAACGTGCTCGGTCCCATCGTCAATGCGCAGCGCAAGGCGGAGCTGCTGCAGGAATTGTCGGTGCGCGAAGGGGTGCCGCTCGACCAGGTGATCGCCATCGGCGACGGCGCGAACGACCTCTTGATGCTGCAGAAGGCGGGGCACGGCATCGCCTTTCACGCGAAGCCCAAATTGCGCGAGGCCGCGCACACCGCCATCTCCGCGATGGGGCTGGACGCGATCCTCTATCTGCTCGGCATCAGCGGCCGCGAGGTCGCGCAGCTCAGCGACTGACTCGCGCAGGTTACTTGCCGCCGCGGGTGGTGGCGCCGGGATCCTGTCCCAGGTGCGAAGTGTCATTCCAGAGGTGCAGGAACGGCTCCTTGCCGGAGCGCAGCTCGACGAGGTTCAGAGCGCATTCGTCCTGCGGCCAGCGGGTGCGGTACTTCGCGATCGGCGCACCTGTCAGCGCCGCGCCGAGGATCCGCAAGGTGGCTTTGTGCGAGACCGCGAGGATGGGACCTGCGCCGTTCTCGTGCGCGCCGCGAATCTGCTCCAGCGCGGCGAGCGCGCGTTGTGCCACCTGCGCGGCGGTTTCGCCTCCTGGCGGTGAGACCGCTTCGGGATCTTTTTGCCAGGCGTCGAAGCGCGCAGGGTCGAGGTCGCGGGCCTGCTGCGCGGAGAGCCCTTCCCAGCCGCCGTAGTGGATCTCGACCAAGCCGGGAAGGATGCGCGCATCGTACCCCGGCGCGACCAGCGCCGCGGTCTCGCCGGTGCGGCCGAGCGGCGATCGATAGACCGCCTGCCAACCAATTCCGCGCAAGCGCGCGCCGAGCTTGGCGGCTTGGTCCTTACCGTGCGCGGTCAGAGGCAGTTCGCGCTGGCCGTTGAAGCTGTCCACCGCCGAGGAGGCGGTCTGCGCGTGCCGGACCAAATAGACGAGCATCGGCGAACTCCGAGGTGCGGCGGCTGCCGGTTCAGCGAGCCGCGTTGTTGGCGATGAAGTGCTCGCGGACGTACGAGACGGTGTCGCTCAAGGTCTGGACCGGATCGCGCGGAGCGAAGCCCAACACGCGCTCGCTCTTCGAGGAATCGATGAAGAACCAACAGGCGCCCATCTCCACGTCCGCCGCCGGCAAGTCGGGCTCGCGCCCGCGCGCCTTGGCGAAGCGCTCGATCAGATGCGCGCCCGCGATCTGCAGCGCGCTTGGCAGCCGCAACGGCGGCGGTGGTTTGTGCGCGATACGCCCGAGCCGGCCGAAGAACTCCTCGAAGTCCCAGTTGGCCGCGCCGAGCAGGTGCCGCTCGCCGGCGTTGCCCTTGGTCAGCGCGGAAGCGAAGGCTTGCGCCGCATCGCGCACGTCGACGAAGGAAATGCCTCCGCGCGGCATCGCCGGAATGCGCCCCAAGAGGAAGCGGAAGACGTCCTGCGTGGAGGAGAGCCGCGCATCGCCTGGCCCGAGCAGGAGCGACGGATTGAGGATGACGACCGGCAGCCCGCTCTTGGCGAAGTCGAGCGCGATCTTCTCCTCGTAGATCTTGCTCAGGTAGTAGGGCCAGCGTCCCACCGTTTCGATGGGATAGTCGTCAGCCTCGGTGGCGATGCGGCGGGTGCGCGAAACGCCGATGGTGCCCGAGGAGCTGGCGAGGATGACCCGCTTCACGTCTGCCTTGCGCGCGGCGGTGAGGAGCTTGCGGGTACCGTCGACGTGCAGCTCGTACATCTTGCGGGCGTCCTTCGGATCGCGGCTGACCAGGCCGGCCAGGTGGTAGAGCGCCTCGCAGCCTTGCAGGGCTGCCTCGACCGATGCTTCGTCGCGCAGGTCGGCCTTGACGCCGCCTTCTCCTTCGCCGCTGCGCGACATCGCCCGCACTTCGTGTCCGGCTTCGCGAAGCAGCGGCAGGAGCGTCTGGCCCAAAAATCCGGTCGCCCCGGTGACCAGGATCTTCATCCTTGCCTCGCCAAAGCCTCGATCGCTTCCCGGACGCGCCGGGTCACTTCGCGATGCGCGGCCGACCGCGCCATTCCTTGCGTGGCAGCGCGCAGCTCTTCGTAGCGCAAGAGCGGTCCGATGCGGACGACCAGCTTCTTGTTCTTGCGCGGGTCGGGCGCGAAGGCGCCCTTCGGCATGGCTTCGTGGGTGCCGCGCAGATACACGGGCAAGATGTCCGCCTGCGCGGCAAAGCTCAGGTACGCGATGGCCGGCTTGAACTCCTGCAGCTTGCCGTCCACCGAGCGCGTGCCCTCGGGGAAGATGAGCAGGTGGTAGCCGTATTCGAGCGTGCGCACCGCGGTTCGGAGCGACTCCTTCAGCGACCCGCGCCGTTCGATGGGCACGAGGTTGGTGAAGTTCCCGAACCAGGCGCGCTTCCACGGATTGTCGAAGAAGTAATCGCGGGCGGCGAGCGAGGCCAGCTTCTTGCCTTCTTTGCCGAGCGCGGTCTTGACCAGGCCCACGTCGAGGTGGCTCGCGTGGTTCGCGGCCACCAGGAACGGCGCGTGCGAGGGGATGTTGGCCTGGCCTTCGACCTCCAGGTCGAAGATGCCGCCGTAGAGCGTCTTCTGGAAGAACGAGATGGCGGCGCGGCCGGCGATGGCGAGCGGCTCCGGCACCGGCAGTTCCGACTCGCCGGCCGGCTCAGGTTCCGCTGCGGGTGGTGGAGGGTTGGAAACGGCGACCGCGCGGGAGAGGTCGCCCGCGGTCTGGATGTCAGCAAAGTCTTTCGGCGCCGGGATGCCCGCCTTGTCGAGCGCCGCCGCCAACTCGGCGAGGAGCAGGCTGTCCATGGCGAGGTCGGCGACGAGGCGCGTCTTGGCATTGATGGAGGGGCGCGGTTTCTGGGTGACGCTGGCGAGCAAATCGTAGATGAAGCCATCGCTTCGCTGCGCTCCGTTGTGCATCACCACCGTCGTGGCCTCGAGCCGCTGGAGCTCTTTGACGACTAGCGCGCGCTTCACCTTGCGGGTGGCGGTGCGTGGCAATTCGCCGTCCCAGACATGCCAGAGCTTGAGCCGCTTCCACACCGGCAGCTCGGTCGAGACGGTGGCGATGTGCCGATCGATGGCGGTCCGCAGCGACTCGCGGGTATCGCCATTCTTCGGCGTCCGCGGCACGCACAAGGCCGCCGCCCGCTCGAAGCCGTTTTCGCCGGGCAGGCCTACGACGGAGATCTCTTTCAGCAGGTCGCTCGCGTACAGCTCTTCCAGCTCGTCCGGATAGACGTTCTTGCCGGAGGCATCGAGGATCAGGTCCTTCTTGCGGCCGGCGAGCGAGAGGTGGCCACGCTCGTCGAGGCGGCCGAGATCGCCCGTGCGCAGCCAGCCGCCCGAGAGCACGGACCTGGTTGCTTCCGGGTCGTCGAGATAGCCGGCCATCACGTTCGGGCCTTTGGCCAGGACTTCGCCGACGCCTTCCTCGTTCGGCTCGTCAATGCGCAATTCAATGCCGGGGAGCGGCGGGCCGACGGTGCCGGTCCGCAGCCGGTTCGCCGGCGCGGTCACCGCCAGGACCGGCGCTGCTTCGGTCAGCCCGTAGCCTTCGGTGAGATTGAAACCGAGCTCGTGAAAGGCCTCCTGCACTTCGGCGGGAAGCGCGCTACCGCCGGAAACCAAAAGACGCAGCCGCTTGCCCAGCCGGTTGTGGATGGGCCAGAACACAAGCTTCCCGAGATTGAGATCGGTCCGGTTGCGCAGCTCTCCGTGCAGCGCCATCGCCGCATCGACCGCCGCTTTCACCACCCGCGGCTTCTGCGCGATCTCCTGGGTCAGCTTGCGATGGAGCAGTTGCCAGAGCGCGGGAACGCCCACCAGCGCGTGGACGCGGCCGTGGTCGAGCGCATCCGACAGCCGGTCGGAGGTGAGCTCGTCGAGGTAGGTGATCTCCGCGCCGAGGAGGAGCGGCGTCAAGAGCCCGCAACTGAACTCGAAGGTGTGGTGCAACGGCAGGACCGAGAGGACGCCTTCGCCGACCCGCAGATCAAAGATGCCCGCGAGCCGCGCCGCCAGCGAGGCGAAGTTGCGGTGGGTGAGGACCACGCCCTTCGGCTTTCCGGTGGTGCCGCTGGTGAAGAGGATGGAGGCCACTTCGTCCGCGGCCGCACTCTTGCGCAAAGGAGGGAGATCCGGCCGCGGCGTGTCGCGCAGGATCTCCTCGATGCGCACGACCCGCACACCTTCGAGCTCGCCCAGCCGCTCGGCCACCCGCGGGCTCGCAACCAACAAGCTCGCCTTGGCCGCTCTCGCGCAGTTGAGGATTTCCGCAGCCGGCATCTCGTGGTCGACCGGCGCTGCGGCAGCGCCGGCCTTGAGGATGCCGAAGTAGGCCATCGGCCATTCGGGGCGGTTTTCGCAGGCGAGCAGCACGCGCCCGCCAGGTCCTGCGCCGAGCGCCTGCAGGTTGCGGCCGGCGCGGTCGGAAAAGCGCGCCAGCTCGTCGTAGGTGATGCGGTCGTCGCGGGTGCGGGCGAGCTCCTGCGCATTCTCTTCGCCGGCGTAGTAGCGGAGCGCGACG
This sequence comes from Myxococcales bacterium, assembly GCA_036488495.1. Classification (GTDB taxonomy): domain Bacteria; phylum Myxococcota; class Myxococcia; order Myxococcales; family 40CM-4-68-19; genus 40CM-4-68-19. The sequence continues at coordinate 6,214 of DASXHM010000281.1, forward strand.
CGCGGCCCGAAGGCGTGCTGGGAAGCAGCGAGAAGCGCGAGCAGGTCCTTTGGCTGCGGGATCTCGCGCCGCAGCGCCTCGCTCTCTTCTTCCAGGCCGGGGAAGACCCATTCCTCGAGGCCGGCCATGTGCACTTCGAGCCAATAGTTGCGCCAGTCGAGCTTCTCCGGATCCCACGGCAGCTTCTCCCGG
>DASXHM010000307.1:0-4865 GCA_036488495.1 Myxococcales bacterium
GGAAGGTTCCCGGATCGGTTAACTTCGCTGCGTGCCGCGCGAAAACGACCTCGACGCACTCTTGACCCGCGCCCAGGAAGGCGACGTCCGGGCGTTCGAGGACTTGCTGCGCGCGCACCTCCCGCAGATCCGCCGCTTCGCGCGGGCGCTCGCCCCCGTCGAGGCCGATGCGGACGACCTGGCGCAGGAGGCGCTGGTCAAGGTCTACAAGAGCATCCGGCTGTTCCGCTATCAATCGGCGTTCTCCACCTGGTTGTACGCGGTGGTCCGGAACACATTTCTCGACGCGGCGAAGAGCAGGGCGGGGCGGCAGCGCGGGCGCGAGGATGCGCTCGAAGATCGCCACGCGCGGACCAAGGCCGAGGCGCCCCTCGCCGACGAGCAGCTTTCCGCCGAAGAGGAGAAAGAGCGGCTCTGGCGCGCGCTCCGGCGCGTGCCGCCCGAATTCCGCTCGGCGCTGGTCCTCTTCGACCTGGAGGGACGCAGCTACGACGAGCTCTCCGCCATCGAAGGCGTGCCGGTCGGCACCGTCAAGTCGCGCCTGTTTCGCGGCCGGGCGCTCTTGCGCAAGATCCTCGGCGAGGAGCAAGAAGGCGCTGTTTCCGCGGGAACATCTTCCGAGACGGCACCGTCCAAGGCGCAGGGGAGAAGCCGATGAACGACCTCGAGTCCCGCCTGCGCACGCTCCGCGAGGACCCTCCGGACGATGGCTTCGAGGCCACCCTGCATCGCCGGCTGACCGAAGCGGGCGCTCCCTTGCCGCCGCCGTTCTGGCGCAGGCTGCCCGAGGTGCGGTTCCTCTGGCCGTCTTTGGCCGGCGCCGCGGCGCTCGCCCTGGCGGTCGTGGTCTTTGCCCGGCCGCACGCCGGCGCCGTCTCCCACGGGCAAACGGCGATCACGCAGCTTCCCGCCACCAAGGTGGCCGTCGTCCGGGTGAACCTGAGCGCCGAAGTCGAGGTCCAGGACGCGCAGATCCGGGTCGAGTTGCCGGAGGGCCTCGCCTTCTGGAGCGACGGCGAACAGCTCGGCCAGCGCCAGTTCGAATGGACGCAGGCACTCCATGCGGGTGATAATGAGATTCCCATCGCGGTCCGCGGCCTGCGTCCCGGCCGATATCGCATGACGGTCAGCGCGCTGATCGGCAGCGAGCGGGTCACGGACGAGGTGGAGTTGCAGGTGGTGGACGGATGAAACGCTCGATCCGGAACGGTGCGCGAGCTGCTGCAAGGACCGCCGAGTGCGCGGCTCTCTTCGTCGCCCTCTTCGCGGGCGGCGGACGCGCCGAAGAGGCGAAGCCCGTCCGTGTCGGCGCATCCCACCGGGTCGACGTCATCGCGCCGGGCGAGCGGGTGGAGACGGCGATCGATCGCATGCGCCGCAACTCCCTCCCGACGCGCGACCTGCCGCCCAGGCCGCTGCAGCGGCTTGCGCCGCGGCCGCCCTCGGAACGGGCTGCCGAAACACGCGCCGGATCGGAACGTGGAACCGCCGAGCGGGGTTCTGACCGCGGCGCCGCCGAGCGTGGTTCTGAACGCCCCGAGCAGCCGAAGGCTGGCGCGCCGCCCACCGTCACGCCAGGTCCCGTGCGGCGATGATCGCGCTCTTGCTCGCGGCCGCCGCGGCGCTCGCGCCTGCGCAGGAAGCGTTCAATCGGGGCGATTATGCGCAGGCCGAAGCGCTCGCCTTGGGCGGCGAAGAAACCGGCGCGGCGCTGTATCTCGCGGCGGTCGCGCGCTTCCGCGCGGGGAATCCGCAGGGCGCCTTGGATTTGCTCGAACGAGCGGGCCGGCTCCCCGACCCGCCGGCTGCGCCGCTCTGGCATTTCAACCAGGGCTCCTGTCTCTACGAGCTCGGGCGCTTCTCCGAATCCGAGCAGCAGTACCTCCTGGCCGCAGCCGATCCGTCGCTGGCGGTCGCGGCGACCGTCAATGCCGCTTTCGCCGCGCTCGACGGCGGCAACCCGGTGCGGGCCAAGGACCTCGCCAAGGCGGCTCGCACCAGCGCCAGTGACGAGCGCGCGCTCGATCTGGTCGCCGATCTGGACGCTCACCTCGCCGCTGCCGAGCGCGACCACGCGCTCGCCGTCTACAAGGACGGCCTCGATGCGTACGACGCGGGCAACTACGGCAAGGCCCGCAGCAGCTTCTTGCGCGCCGCCGCTCTCGACCCGGCCGACGGAAGGAGCCGGATCATGGCCGCGGCCGCCGCGTTCCGGCTCGGCGAGCCCGGCACTGCGCGCACCGAGCTCGGCCGCGCGTTGGCGCTGCGGCTCGACCCGGCGGACGCGCAGACCGCGCACGCCTATCTCGATCTGTTGTCCAAGGACCGCGGCTTCCAGGGCACCGCACGGTTCGCGATGGGATTCGACTCGAACCCGCAGCAGACCGGCCTTCTGCAGGCGAACGAGTTCGCCACCTCGCGCGCCTCGCGCAACAGCGCCCTCTCCAGCGCCGACATCGGCATCTCCTACCGCTCCCCGCCGCGCGACGACCGCCTCATCTTCGGCGCCGACTATGCCGCTTCTCAGCTCGCCTACCTCGACACGCTCGCGGCCGATCGCAGCTTGCAGCAGCATTCGCTCACCTTGTCGCTGCAGTCGGCGCTGTCGGACCGGCTGAAGGCCGGCGCTGTCTTTGGCGGCGAGATGGACTTCACCGGCCTCGGCAACTTCCGCGTCCTCCAGGGCGGCTTGAAGCTGGGCGGTTTCCTCTCCCTGGCGGAGACCCCGGTCACCACCTCGCGGCTGGACGTGACGCTTTCGCGGAAGCAGGCCTCGGACGAGTTCAGCTACCTGACCGGTAATCGCGTCGACGCGTCTTTGTCGCAAGACCTCGCCATGGGCCCGGTCACGGTTGCCGCCGGCTATGCCTACCGCCTCGAAGACATCGGCAGCGCCGGGTCCGCCACCGCGCCGTTCCCGGACGGTCCGAGCGACGGCCGCCGCTGCTTCCCCGGAACCTGCGGAGACCTCGAGTCCTTCGGGTATGACGGCCACACCTTCTGGTCTTCCTTGCGGGTGCAACCGCATGAGCGCATCACCTTCGAGCTGCTCTCCGGTTTCGAGCTGCGCTCGTATCTCGGTGAGGACGCGGTGCAGGGGCGCGGGGCGGTGGAGCGCAAGGATCAGCTCTACTTCGGCTCCGCCTCGCTGACGCTGCGCACCTCGAAGAGCGTCGCGCTCTCGGTGCGCTACGACGTCGTCGACAACGCCTCCAACGCGCACTTCCTCTATGCGGCCTCCCAGGGCGGCCCACCGGACCACAGCTACTTGAAGCAGGTGTTTTCCGCCGGCACCCTCTTCTGGTGGTGACTTTTCCGCCCGGGCGTGCGAGAGGCGCGTCCGTGCTGGAAGCCGTGCTCTTCGACCTCGACGGGACCCTCGTCGACACCCCGCAAGCCATCATCGACGTCACCCAGGCCACCATGGCGGCGCTCGGGCGTGAGCCGGTGGCGGTGCAGGAGATCAAGAACGGCATCGGCCTGCCACTGCCGCAGGCGCTCGCGCTCTTGCTCGGCAGCGGCCCCGCGGGCGCGAGCGAGGCAGTGGAGATCTACCGGACCCTGTGGCGCACGCACGTCACCCCGCGGATTCCGGAGCTCGTCTATCCCGGGGTTCGCGAGGGCATGCGCGAGCTCCGCGCGCTCGGGCTGCGGCTCGCGGTCGTCACCGGCAAAGGCCAGGAGGGTGCGGACGCAACCGTCGATCTGGCGGGCTTGCGCGAGGTGATGGAGGTGGTGCTCGGCTACACCTCGGTGCCGCGCGGAAAGCCCGCTCCGGATCTGGCGATCGAGGCAGCGAAGCGGCTGCGCGTCGAGCCTGCGCGCGCCGTCGTGGTGGGCGACTCGGAGCTGGACGTGCAGATGGCGACGGCTGCGGGCATGCGGACCGTCGCCGTGACGTACGGCGCCCAGTCGAGCGAGCAGCTTCAGGGAGCGACCTGGTTCGCACATTCGTTCCCGGAGGTGGTGCGAATCCTGCGGGCCGAGGCTACGCTCGCCGCATGCCCATCGCCAGCGTAAACCCGAAGAGCGGCAAGACCGAGAAGACCTTCGAGGCGCACTCGCCCGAGCAAGTGGAAGAGCGGCTTCGCAAGGCGACTTCCGCGTTCGCCTCGTTTCGCAAGACCAGCTTCGGCGACCGGGCCGGGAAGATGCGCAAGGCCGCCGACCTGCTCGACGCGCGCAGGGCCGAGCTTGCGCGGCTGATGACCATGGAGATGGGGAAGCCGCGCAAACAGGCCATGGGCGAAGTCGAGAAATGCGCCACCGCCTGCCGCTACTACGCCGACACCGCCGAACAGCATCTCGCGGCCGAGAAGGTGGACACCGACGCGAAGCGCTCGGAAAAGCGTTTCCAGCCGCTCGGCTGCGTCCTCGCGGTGATGCCGTGGAACTTCCCCTTCTGGCAGGTGTTCCGCTTCGCCGCCCCGGCGCTGATGGCGGGCAACGTCGGCCTCCTCAAGCACTCCTCGAACGTCCCGCAGTGCGCCATCGCCATCGAGCAGATCTTCCGCGATGCCGGCTTCCCCGAAGGCTGCTTCCAGACGCTGCTCGTCCCCGGCTCGGAAGTGAAGAAGCTCTTGGAGGACGACCGCATCGCAGCGGCCACCTTGACCGGCAGCGACGCGGCGGGCAGGTCCTTGGCATCGATCGCGGGCGGCCAGCTCAAGAAGACGGTGCTCGAGCTCGGCGGCAGCGATCCGTTCGTCGTGCTCCCGAGCTGCAACTTGGACAAGGCGGTGGAAACAGCGGTGAACGCGCGGGTGCAGAACGCGGGGCAGAGCTGCATCGCCGCCAAGCGCTTCATCGTGCACGAGAAGATCGCCGCCCAGTTCGAGGAGAAGTTCGTCGCCAAGATGGCCGCG
>DASXHM010000326.1:0-3734 GCA_036488495.1 Myxococcales bacterium
TGATCTTCGACTCGTAGTCCTCGACCCGTTTGACGGTCACCAAAATCTTCAAGACCTGCCTCCATTGCGGGCTTCCAGCCCGCGCACGAACCACTCCGCGACTTCCGCCGCGGTCTTGCGAAGATTGTTCTTCCGGCCCGAGACCAGATACCCGAGCGCGAGCTCGTCCAAGGCGCCGAAGATGGCCCGCTTCGCCACCGAAGGCGACACGGTCTCGAGCAACTCGCCGCTCTTCTGCCCGGCTTCGATGACTTCCGCGATCAAATCGACGTAGGCCGCGAGCTTGTTCCGGTCGGCGGCCTTCAAGAACTGCGCGCTCTGGCGCAACTCCACGATCAACACCGAGGCCAGGTCCGGATTGCGCTCCACCAGCGCCAGGTGGAGCTGGATGAAACGGCGCAGCTTTGCCGGAGCGGTCTTCTCGGCGGCCACGGCGGTGCGGGCCTCGTCGACGAGCTCGGTCATCTTTTCGTCGAAGAGCCGGAGCAAGAGGTCGTCCTTGCTCTTGAAGTAGAGGTAGATGGTGCCGTCGGCGACGCCGGCCGCGCGGGCGATTTCGGCCACCGTGGCGGTGTGAAAGCCGCGCTCGGCGAAGACCTTGACGGCCGCCTCCAGGATGCGCGCGCGCTTGTCGTTCGGCTTCGCCTGCACCGTGGCCAGTCCAGTTGCGCCCGAGTCTCCGTGCGGGAGACCCGTGGGCTGAATGAGGGCTCATTCAGATAGGATCGGAGGCGCGTCGCGTCAAGTCGTGTTGCCGCGGCGTTTCAAGACCGTGACGCCATCGTTCAGAAGTGATAGGAGCGCCCGCATTCAATGGCTACTTCGAAGCGGCGTCTGACCTCCGTGCCGAACCCAAAGGCATTGGCCGAGACCCTGGAGCACGCGCGCGAGGTCATTCGCGCCGAAGCCGAGGCGGTCGCGCAGCTCTCCGGCCGGCTCAACGGCGCTTTCAGCCGCGCGGTCGACATGGTGCTGGCCTGCAGCGGCCGGGTGGTGGTGACGGGCATGGGCAAGCCCGGCTTCATCGCCCAGAAAATCTCCGCCACCTTCGCCTCCACCGGAACGCCGTCGTTGTATCTGCACCCGGCCGAAGCGCTGCACGGCGATCTCGGGCGCCTGGTGCCGGGCGATCTGGTGCTGGCGCTCTCCAACAGCGGCGAGACCGACGAGATCGTGCGGCTCTTGCCCAGCATCCGAAGGCTCGGCGCGCCCATCGTGGCGATGACTTCGGGGTTGCGCAATTCGCTCGCCGGCCAGGCCGACGTGGTGCTGGAGATCGGCCCGGTTCCGGAGGCGTGCCCGCTCGGCCTCGCGCCCACCGCCAGCACCGTCGCACTCCTCGCCATGGGCGATGCTTTGGCCATGACCGTGCAGCACCGCCGCGGCTTCTCCACCGAGCAGTTCGCCTCGCTGCACCCCGGCGGCAGCCTCGGCCGGCAGCTCTTGCGGGTCCGCGAGGTGATGCGGACCGGCGAGCGCAACCCCACCGTCAGCGCCGGCGCGTCGCTCCGGGAAACTGCCGGCGTCATGACCGCCACCGAAGGACGCCCGGGAGCGGCGAGCGTCATCGACGCCCAGGGCAGGCTCGTCGGCATCTTCACCGACGGCGATCTGCGACGGATGGTGCAGATGGGCGAAGTCGATTTCACGAAGCCCGTCTCGTCGGTGATGGGCAAGAGCCCGCGCACCGTCGGGCCGGACGATCTGGCGCAGGCCGCGGCGGATTTGATGCGCAGCACGCAGGTCGACCAGCTTCCGGTGGTCGACGATGACGGCCGTCCCGTCGGCCTGCTCGACGTGCAGGACCTGCTCTCCGCGCGCCTCCTCGGCTGAAGGCATGCGACGTCACCCGTTCGCGCGCTCGCTCGTTCTCGCGTTGTTTGTCACCGCAAGCAGCGCTTTTGCCGCGACCTATCCGGTGCGGGCGCAGCTCCGGCTGGCGCCGAAGGACCGGCAGCAATGCCTGTCTCTTCCGGAAGGCCCCGACTGCAGCGTAGTCGAGCTTGCTCGGAGCGCCTTCGCCGCCGCCGCAGCGCGCATGTTCGTGACAAGCGGCTCTCCCGACTTGATCCTGGTGCTCGAGGTCCGTCAGGCGGAAGTCTCGCGCATCGTCGGGGTGCAGCTCGATCTCGCGACGCGGGTCACGGTCGAGTCGCCGGGCGGCGACGTCATCGACGTCATCGACTCGTCGGCGGCCGCTCCGGTGCTGGTGGCGGAGCGCGGACCGCTCCTCGGTGCCGCGCGAGCCGCAGCCGCGGATGCTGCTCTCGACTTCGAGCGCTCCTACGCCAGCTCTTCGAAGATCGGCGATTACCTGGTCGGGAAGAAAGTGGCGCCGGCATCGGCGGTGGCCGTCCGCGAGCGCAGCGACAAGCTCGTGACGGTCGCTGTCGGCCTGGGGTTCGTGCAGGGCAGCGGCGATTCCTCCGCCTCGATCGCACCGTCCGTCCGTGTCGCCTGGAGCTACGGCTGGTTCTTCGCGCAAGGCACGTACACGCACTACGCCGCAGTGTTCGATGCAGTCGCGGCCAACGGAGATCTGTTCGGCAACACGAGCCTGGACGTCAACGACTTCGGGATCGAGGCGGGCTTCGTCTGGAGGCTGCCGCACAACTTCGAGGTCCGCGCCGCTCCGGGCCTGCACGTTCTCGCCGGAACCGCCGACGCAGGCGACATCGGCGCGCCGAGCTTCACCGAGGCAGCTCCCGTCGTCTACGGTTCGATCACCAATTCCTTCATCCCGTTTCACGGAAGCCCGCGAATCGTCGCGGGGGTGGAAGCGCGGGGATACTTCTTCACCGCAGTGGCGCTCCCCGAGGTGGGCCGCAAGTTGCCGATCGCCAACAGCGCCTTCGCGTTGACGCTCGGCCTCGAGTTCCCCTGGTCGGCGCAGAAGGAAGGGACGTCACAGTGAGACGGCGATGGCTTGCCGCAGCCGCGTTCGCGGCGATCTTGTCCGGATGCTTCAACGACTCTGAGTACGCCCCCGCGGTCCGCAGCGTGGACGAGACGCAGACCGAGGCCGGGTTCGCAACGCCGAGCGAGATCACTGCCGGCGCGACGGAGGCCTTCGTGCATGGCAGGAACTTCGAGCCTTCAGTGACCATTTCCTGGAACGGCAAGCCACAGGTCACCAAATTCGTGACCGGGAATCTCGCGCAAATCACGCTGGATGAGGGGCTCACCGACAATATCGGGAGTGGAGCGGTGACGGCGGACAATGGGGATGGTTTCATTTCACGGGCGACGACAACGGCAATCGTCCCCGGCAACTTCGAGATCAAGACGATCTCTCCTGCTTCCGCGAAAGCTGGAGCGGCGGCACTCACCCTGACGCTCAAGGGCAGTGGCTTCGCGAACTTCACGAGCAACACCTTGACCCCGCTCGTACGCTGGAACGGAGCGGAGCTCGCCGCGAACATCGTGAACGCGATTACCGTGACCGCGCAGGTACCGGCGAATCTTCTCGCCGTCCCCGGCAATGTCTCCGTCAGTATCCGGATCTGTTCGCAACCAGGCTGCAACTTCTTCAACGAGTCGAATTCGGTCACCTTCACCGTCCTGCCGTAGCCAGGACCGATCGCGCTTCCAGCGCCGACCTTCGCGTGTGATATCAGCCGCCCGTGGACTTCGCCGCCGAGCGGATTGCGATGGTGGAAGTGGGCCGCCGGCTCTACTCCCGCGGGCTGATCAACGGCGGCGAAGGGAATCTGTCCTGCCGCATCGGCGACCGT
>DASXHM010000360.1:0-3411 GCA_036488495.1 Myxococcales bacterium
CATCACCCGGCAGGCAACCGCGCTGCAAGAGACGCAGGTGACCGCGCAGGAGATCAAGCAGACCTCGCTCCTCGCCGCGCAAAAGGCCGACGCGGTCTTGCAGCTCACCGAGAAGGCGGACGCAGTCTCCGCGCAGGGTGAAACCGCCATCGAGAGCAGCCTGTCGGGGTTGACCGACATCCGCGCGCAGGTGGACGAGATCGCGCAGCGCATCGGGCAGCTCGTCGAGCGCACCGAGCAGATCGGCGGCATCACCCAGACGGTGAAGGATCTGGCCGATCAGTCGAACATGCTCGCGTTGAATGCAGCCATCGAGGCGGTGCGCTCGGGCGAGCACGGCAAGGGCTTCGCGGTGGTGGCGCGGGAGATTCGCTCGCTCGCGGATCAATCGATTCAGGCGACGAGCCGGGTGCGCGAGATCCTGGAAGACATCGGCTCCGCCATCCGCGGCGCGGTCGAGATCACCGAGCACGGCTCGCAGAAGATCGACGTCGGGCTTTCGCAGGTGCGCTCGACGGGCGAAAACCTGCGATCACTGTCCAACATCGTGAAGGACAACTCGTCCGCGGTGCGTCAGATCGCGGCGGCGGTGTCGCAGCAGAATGCGGGCATCACCCAGATCTTCGGGGCGGTGACCGATCAGACGAAGATGATGGACGAAACCATGCGCCGGCTGGAGACGACGACGAAAGCCGCGTCAGTGCTGAAGGACCTGTCCCAGCGAGTGTCCGACGTCGTCGGCCGCTTCCGGGTGTAACGCGCCCGCGCGCTACCCCATCAAAACCCGGTTGCGGCCCTGCTGCTTGGCCTCGAACAACACTCCGTCGGCGCGCAGGAGGAAGTCGTGCACGGAGTCGCCGTCGCGATACGCCGCAAGGCCGATGCTCACCGTCGTCGTCACCTTGGGCGTACCCGACGCTGCCTGCGGCAGCTCGAACGCGGTCCGCGCAATCGTCTCTCGCAGCCGGTTGCACACCGTCATCGAATCCGCGAGCGACGCCTCGATGAGCAAGAAAGAGAATTCGTCGCCCGCGTAGCGCGCCAGCACGTCACTCGAGCGCAGCGCACCCGCGAGGATCTGCGAAAGCTTCGCCAGGACCGCATCGCCCGCCGCATGGCCATAAGCGTCGTTCACGCGCTTCAATCCATCCACGTCGAGGAGCCCCAAAACGAGGCGGCTCTTGTAGCGTCGCGCCCGCGCCATCTCCTGCTCGATGCGTGCCTTGAAGTAATCGCTGTTGTAGCAACCCGTCAGCGCATCACGGATGGTCAGCTCGCGATACTTGCCCGCGCTCGCGAGGTGCGCGCGGATGCGCGCGACCAGCTCCTGCGGCTCGAACGGCTTCTGCACGTAATCCGAGCCGCCCATGGTCAGGCCGCGCACCCTGTTTCCCACGTCGCCGTGCTGGGTGACGAAGACGATGGGCACGAGATGCAACGACGAGTCCTTGCGCATCTGCGCACAGACCTCGAAGCCGTCCATCTTCGGCATGTCGATGTCGAGCAGCGCCAGATCGGGAATGCGTTCGCGCATCACCGCCAACGCCTGCTGCGGATCGATGCAGGTGGTCGCGTCGAACCCGGCCGCGAGGAGGACGTTCTCCGCGATGCGCGCCGCCACCGGATCGTCGTCCACCACCAGCACCCGCGGCGCACCGTCCGGAACGCGCACCTTCATCGCGGGCGGCAGGGCGCTGACCGGCTTGACCGATACCGGCGTCGGCGTGCTGCCTTTGGCCTCGAGCACCGCGTGCACGGCGTTCAAGCCGTCGCCCAGGATCTGAAGCGCGTGGCGGCCGGCGCTGAACTTGCCCGCGATCATCGCCTCCGCGGCCGTCTCGCAAGCCCCGGCGAGCTTGCCGAGGAGGCTCAGCTCCGCGGCTGCCGCGCTGCCCGCGAGCTTGTGGAAGAACCTGCGCAAGGTGTCGAGCTGCGGCTTGTCCAAGGCGCCGCTCGCGCGAAGCTGCTCGTACGCGGTCTTCGCCGGGCCGTACCCGGCCTTCAGCTCCCGCAAGAAAAGGAGCTTCAGCTCGAACTCTGGATCTGGCCCACGATCGGGCATCGCACTTGGAGTATAGCGGTCCGCGCGATGATCCGCGTCGACCGGCTGCGAAAGTGGTACCGAGTGCACCAGCGCCCCCCGGGTCTGCGCGCCGCGCTGCGGTCTCTCTTCCATCGCACCTACGAAGAGGTGAAGGCCGTCGACGAGGTGAGTTTCTCCATCGAGCCGGGCGAGCGGGTCGGCTTTTTGGGCCCGAACGGCGCCGGCAAGACCACCACGCTGAAGGTCCTGTCCGGCCTCTTGCACCCGACCGGCGGCGAAGTCTCGGTTCTTGGCCACGAGCCGCGCGTGCGTACCCGCGCCTTCCTGCAGCAGATCACGCTGGTGATGGGACAGAAGCAGCAGCTCCTCTGGGACCTGCCGCCGTCCGAGACGTTCCTGCTCAACCGCGCCATCTACGACATTCCCAAAGGCCAGTACGACGAGACGGTGGCGGAGCTCACCCACCTCCTCGATCTGGCGCCCCTCTTGAACAAGCCGACCCGCCAGCTTTCGCTGGGAGAGCGGATGAAGTGCGAGCTGGCGGTTGCGCTCTTGCACCGGCCGAAGGTGTTGTTCTTGGACGAGCCCACCATCGGCCTCGACGTCTCGATGCAGGTGACGGTGCGCGACTTCGTCCGCGCCTACAACCAGCGCTTTGGCGCGACCGTGCTCTTGACCAGCCATTACATGGAGGACGTGGCCGCGCTCTGCCCGCGAGTGATGGTCATCGACAAGGGCAAGCTCATCTACGACGGCGGCTTGCCCGAGCTCGTTCAGCGAGTACGCCCCGACAAGCGCCTCGTGCTGCGGCTCCAGAAGCCGGTCGACAAGCGCGATCTCGAAGCGCTCGGCGGAACGCTCGTCGATCACCGCGACGCCGAGGCGGTGGTGCAGGTGTCGCAAGCAGCGCTGCAGTCGGCGGTGTCGCGGGCGCTGGCGACGTTGCCGCTGCGCGACTTGTCGGTCGAGGATCCTCCGCTCGAAGAGGTGATGCGCGATTTGTTTGCCCAGGGGCGCGCCGCGTGAGCGGCGAACTGGCGGCCGGGCGCGAACAGGTGGCAGGTGGCGTCCGGCGCGTCTTGCGCGCCTACCCGCAGCTCCTCAAGACCGGGTTCGCCGGCGCGGTCGCCTATCGCGCCGAGATGCTGATCTGGATGTTCGCCACCAACATGCCGCTCGTGATGCTGGCGCTGTGGACGGCGGTCGCGCGCTCCGGCCCGGTCGGCCCGTACAGCCAGAGAGGCTTTGCCGCTTATTACCTGAGCGCGCTCCTCGTGCGGCTCCTCACCGGCTCGTGGGTGGTGTGGGAGATGACGATGGAAATTCGCCAGGGCACCCTCGCCTTGCGGCTCTTGCGCCCCATCAAT
>DASXHM010000405.1:0-3896 GCA_036488495.1 Myxococcales bacterium
TGCGCTCACCCTTGAACTTCTCGGTCACCGCCAACGCTTGGTCGTCCTCGAGCGAAGAGGAGTGGCTCTTGACGTCGTATTCGTGAGCGCGCAACCAATCGACCATCTCCTTGTTGGAGAGGCCGAGATCTTTCGCGAGCTCGTACACGCGCTTCTTCGCCATCCGGTCGGACTTCCCTTCCCAAAAATACGGCCCCCGAGGTGCAAGGGGGCTAGCTCTTTAGTCCGCGGCCTCGCTCTCCGTCAAGCGAACCACGGGCTTGAATCCACTCCAACAGCCGCTCCAGCGCGGGGGCTTTTGCCCCGCCCCGAAACGCCCTTCCAATCTGCCCGCCCTTCACCGCAACCGCGGCGCAGCGCGGGTCCCTGCACACCCAGCATCCCCGTCCGGGCCGCCCCTTTCCCGGGACTGCCTGGCCGTCTTGCGCCGAAAGCCGAAGGAGCTCGGCTTTTGGCTTCACCTGCTTGCACGCGACGCAGCGGCGGTGCGGAACTTCCGGCTTTTGCCGCGCCGCGCGACGCCCCCGCACTTACGCAGTCGGCGAAGGCGCCGAGGCGCGCTTCGCATCGAGGTCGGCCTTGAGGCGCGCCTCTTCCTGCAAGTAGTGCTCGACTGCGGCCTTGACCTGCTTGCCCTTCTTGATGCCGAGGCCGCTCGTCTCGCCGAACTTCACCACGTCCGGCTCGTTGTGGATGTCCTCGACCGTGCGATAACCGGCATTGGCCATCTGCTCGATGTTCCTGTCTGAGATGCCGCGGACGCGCAAAAGTCGCTCCGCCTGGGTCAGTTCCGAAGGATGCCGGCGGGCTTCGATGGCCCGGGCCTCCTCCCGCTCGCGCTCGATGCGGGAGAGCTCCTCTTCGTCCTTGCCGATCTGATCGCGGGCGGAAGCGAGGTAGCGCTCGACGTTCTCCGGGCTGATGCCCGGCATCTGCAACAGCACTTCGGTCGCCGCGTTGGCGAAGTCCTTGGCGCTGCGGAAGCCGTGCGCATAGAGCAATTCGACGGTGGCTTCCGGCAGGCCGATGGCGGTCAGCGACTTGCTCGCGAACTCGCGCATCTCCTTCACCCGCGATTCGGAGTTGATGTCGAGCTTCCAGCCCGTCAGTTGGGCAGCCAGGCGGACGTTCTGGCCGCGGCGGCCGATGGCGAGCGAGAGCTGGTCGTCGGGGACGATGATCTCCATCGCCTTGTTCTCGTCGTCGAGGAGCACGCGAGACACTTCGGCAGGCTGGAGGGCATTGCAGACGAAGCGGGCGGCGTCCTCGTCCCAGGGGACGATGTCGATCTTCTCGCCGCGCAGCTCCTGCACCACCGCCTGCACGCGGCTGCCCTTCATGCCGACGCAGGCGCCGACCGGGTCCACGTCGCCGTCGCGAGAAGCCACCGCGATCTTGGTGCGGCCTCCTGGCTCGCGAGCGCACGCTTCGATCACGACGACGCCTTCGGCGATCTCGGGCACTTCCATCTCGAACAGCTTGCGCACCAACTCCGGCGAGGCGCGGCTCAAGATGATCTGCGGCCCCTTCGACTCGCGCAGAACGTCGAGCACGAACGCCTGCACGCGGTCGCCTGCGCGATAGCTCTCGCGCGGCGTCTGCTCGCGCACCGGCAAGACCGCTTCGGCGCGGCCCAGGTTGACGATGATGTTGCCGCGCTCGAACCGGAGCGCGATGCCGGAGACGATCTCGCCTTTGCGGTCCTTGTAGTCGTTGTAGACGTTCTCGCGTTCGGCATCGCGGGTGCGCTGGATGATGACCTGCTTGGCGGTCTGCGCGGCGATGCGGCCGAAGCCCTTGCGATAGGTCTTGAGGTGGAGGATGTCGCCGTAGCGCTCGTCCTGGACGCGCGCCTCTTCCTCGTCCTCCGGCCGGTAGAAGATCTGGAACAGCAATTCGTCGCCCACTTCGGCTTCGATGCCCTTCTTGCCGGCCTCGTCGAGCGAGATCTGATTGACCGCCTTGATCGGGTCTTCCACCTCGACGCGCGGCACGACCGTCAGCGTCTGGAAGACTTCCACCACGCCCTTGTCCTCGTTGTACGTCGCCTCGATCGCGCGGTCCTGGCCGAAGTGGCGCTTCGCGGCCTGTGCGATGGCGTTCTGCAGGGTGTCGACCAATACCGAGCGCTCGATGCCCTTGTCCTTCGCGACCTGGTCCAGGATCATGTTCAGGTTGACGATGGGGGCCTGCGGAGCGGGGGATGCCATGGGGCGTTCTCTCTCTTTTCTAGATTTTCAGTTGTCGAAGTTCGGTTCTACGTTTGCCTTGCTCACCTGCGCGTGGGGGATGCGAAACACCTTCCCGTCCACGTCCACCAAGACCAATCCTGCCTCGAAGCCCAAGAGCTTCCCCACGAACGTCTTGCGGTTGTCCGTCTCCGAAATCGGAGCGTACGTCTTCACCTTCACCCGCTCGCCCGCGTACTTCTGGAAATGCTCCGCGGTGCGCAGCGGCCGATCCAGACCCGGGCTCGAGACCTCCAGATCATAAGCGCCGTCGATCGGGTCTTCCACGTCGAGTGCGGCGCTGACCGCGCGGGACAGCGACGTGCAGTCGTCGAGCGAAACGCCACCGTCCCTGTCGATGAACAGGCGCAGCGTCTGGTGGCCGCCGGGACCGCCGAACTCGACGTCGACCAGCTCCAATCCCTCCTGCGCCGCGAGCGGCGCCGCCACCCGCCGGACCTTCTCCAGGATGTCTTCTTTGCGACCCATGGTTCGTCTGCTGCTGCTTGGTCTCGAGCCCGTTCGGGCCCTGAAAAAAAGAAAAAGCGGGCCCCGAACGGAACCCACTTTCGGAAACGTCCCGAAAATGTGCGGTCGCCGTACCAGCTTGCCCTGTGATAGTCAAGCGACGTGCTCGCTGCCGCGATCCAGATGAGCTCGGGCGCCGATCGAGCGGTCAACGAGGCACGGGCGCTGTCTTTGGTCGAAGAAGCGGCGCGGCGCGGGGCGGAGCTGATCGGCCTCCCCGAGATGTGGGAGCACATCGGGCCGGCTTCCCAGAAAACCTTCGCCGGCGACGTCCACGGCGAGCAACTCCGGACGCTCCGCGCTCTTTGCGAGAAATTGCGGGTCGTCTGCCTCGCCGGGTCCATCGCCGAGCGGGCGAGAGACGGGCGCATCTACAACGCCTCCGCCTTGATCGGGCGCTCGGGCGAGATCCTCGCCGTCTACCGCAAGCTGCACCTCTTCGACGTGGACATCCCTGACGGCGCCGTCTACCGCGAGTCCGCGAGCGTCGCCCCCGGACCGGAAGTGCCGCGCGCGGTGGGCATCGCGGACGGGGTCACGCTGGGGATGACCGTCTGCTACGACCTGCGCTTTCCCGAGCTGTATAGGGCGCTCGGCGCCGACATCCTCTGCGTCCCCGCGGCCTTCACTGCTTACACCGGCAAGGCGCACTGGGAGATCCTGCTCCGGGCCCGGGCGATTGAAAATCAAGCCTTCGTCTTCGCGCCGGCCCAGGTGGGGCGGATCGGTCCGGCCAGCGAAAACCGCTTCGCGTTCGGGCACGCCTGCATCGTCGACCCCTGGGGCGAAGTGCTCGCCGACGCCGGCGGTGAAAGCGAAGGGATGGCGCTCGCGGAGTTGAATCTCTCCCGGCTCGCGCAGGTGCGGCGCGACCTGCCCGCGCTCCGCCACCGCCGGCGCGACTTGCTGTAGGGGTTCGCGACCCCCAGGCGACCTTCGGGCGGCCTGCCGTTTGACAGCTTGCCGCACCCGGCGTTAGCGTTTCTTCGCGTCCTACAGACGATCGCGCGTGCATCCAGGAAGGTCGGGGGCATGGACATCACCGAAGTCAGGGTCTTCCCGGTCAGCGAAGAACGCCTGAAAGCCTACGTCACCATCACGCTCGACAATTGCTTCGTGGTGCGCGACCTCAAGGTCATC
>DASXHM010000046.1:0-8625 GCA_036488495.1 Myxococcales bacterium
GCGAGGGCCGGCTCACGACGCCCGCTTCGTTCCTGCTTTCGCTGGTCGCGCCCGGGCTCGAAGAGCGCCATCCGCCTCGAGCGCGCGCAGAAGCCGATTGAACCGCACCGCGTACAGAGCGCTCGACGCCGGAATGGACACGGTCCGCAAATCTTCCGCGTGCGCGAACGCGCGCGCGCCCGCGCCCCAGTTGTAGAGCAGCGCCGCGAAGGTGGCCTTCTTGAACGGCCCGCGCCAGCCGGCCTTCGCGAGGATCCGGTTCTTCCCCAGGCGCGCATACTGCGGCCGCCACTTGCGCAGCGCTGACTTGTAGATGCGCGCCGCGGCGATGGCGTTGATGCGCGGATCCCAGAGCATCTCGGCGGAGTCCAGCTTGAAGACGGCCGCCCAGACGGGCATCACCTGGAACGGCCCCAATTCGCAGTCGCGGCCGAGCGAAGGCCGCAGAGCCGTCTCGTTCTCGCCCAACGCTTCCAGCGCCAGGGGATCCACCCCTTCCTTCAGCGCGACATCGTGGGCGATGTCGCGGAGCCACGCGTGCTGTGCCGGATCGCGTTCGCCGCGCGGTCCGCTGATGCTGGCGCAGCGCGGGTCGTCCGCCCATGCCGCGTCAGCAGCAAGAAAGGCGGCGCCCAGAACGAAGAGCGCCGCCGTGGCTCCCGAGGCCTTCACTACCGGTACGGGTCCGAGGCCTGCTGAACGGCGCGCTTGGTCGAGGCGCTGGCGAGGTTCTGCACCGGCGAGGGCAACGCGCGCGGTCCTGCCTGGCCATCACCCTGCGTCGCGACTTCGGTGGCGAGCCGCGCCGCCGCCCGCTGCGTCACCGCCGCCATCACCTTGGCGCGCAGCGCGAGCAGCCCGGCCTTGCGCTTCAAGGCGTAGAGTGACAGCCCGCCGTCCGGACCGCCGGCTTCCAGCGTGTCGCGCACGAGGCCGGCGATCTCGTCCTGCAACGCCTTGTCGGTCGGGTCGCTCTGCTGGCAGGAGTCGGGCGAGAGGAAGCAGGCGCTGTTCGTCAACCGGTCGTCGCGGTCGGCTTCGCGGATCTGCTGGTCCGCGTCCTTGGCGAGGCTGGTCGAGGTGCCGTCTGCGTTGACGTCGGTCGCGCCGTCGCTGTCCATCGCGTCCACGTCGCGCAACACGCCCTCGTAGATTCCGCGGGCCTGGTCGAGGTCCTGCTTGTAGGCGGCGAGGAAGCGCGCGTAGGACGCCTGGGCGGTGCGGCTGTGCGCGCCGCTCCTTTGCGTCTCGTTCTTCCAGCCTTGGAAGAGGCGCTTCGTCGCATCGCTGCGCTCGACGCCTGCAGCCTGGCCGAGCTTGACCCACGCCCGCGAAACGCGGAGCGCCGGGCTGTCCTCGGTCTCGGTCCACTTCGCCGGGGCCGCGGTGGCTGCGGCAGGAAGCGGCATGGGCGGAAGCGGATACGTCACCGACTCCGAGGCCTTGATGGGCTTGAACTCGTCCGCCGCCAGCGCGGGCAGGGCGACGAGAACGGCTGCGAGGATGGTCTTCATGACATTGCTCCAGGTGGTCTTCATGGCTTACGGCCGCCCGTCGTTCGACGAGGTCTTGAGGACGGGGGCGAGCATCTGCAGGATCTGCTCCTGATCGCTCGGCGGCGGACCCTTCTTCGCCTGCTGCAAGGCGGCGATCTGCGCCTTGGCGTCCTGCAGTTCCTTCTGCAGCTCGGCGTTTTGCTTCTTGTAGCTCTGCGCTTCCTTCTGCGCCGACTTGGTGCGGGCGGACTCGCGCTCGACTTCGCCGCGGGCCACCGCCTTGGTCTTCTCGACCGCGCTCACCGCCGCGGCTTTCAGGTTTTCAATCGACGCGGCGCCGATCACGTTCGGACCCTGCGAAGGCTTCACCTCGGGATGCGCGAGGGTGGCGGAGGCGTCGAGCTTCGGCGTCAGCGCGGCGGTCTGCGGCTCGGTGGACACGAGCGGGGCGGGCGCCGCCGGCACCTGCGACGAGCGGTGGGCGATGACGAAGACGAGGCCCGACACCAGCACGGCTCCGAGGAGCGCGTACGGCCAGACGCGCCGGGCAGGGACGGTTTCGATGGGGCGGAATTCCGGATGGTCGGTCATGACGGCTCCTTTCAAGGATTGCGGGCGATGCTCTTCACGGCCTGCACGCCGCGGAGGAACGCCTCGTTGATGGATTCGGAAGTGGAGGGGGGCGGCATGCCGGCGAGGAACGTCTGCGGCGGCGCGTCGTTGGCGTGCAGCGTCCAGACGATCAAGAAGCCGCGCGAGGCGGGGTCGACCGGAGTGCGCAGCGGCGCGAGCATCTTCGGGCAGCGGTCGCGCAGGTTCCTCACCGCATCGGCCGCGGTGTGGCCGGCGTCCTGGGCGCGGTCGGAGGCGAGCTGCGCATACGCATCGCGCAGCTTCTTCTCGCCCTCGCCGCACGGATCGGAGGTCTGCTTTCCGACCGTCAACGCTCCACAGCCCTGCAGCACGCTCTCGACGTTGCCGCTCGAGCGCAGCGCCGGGTGCGTCACCCTGCGGGCGGCGGTGCAAGCGCGATCAATCAGCGCCGGCTCGCCGTAGTACACGCCAGCCTGGAAGAGCGGCATTGCCATCGCGGAAGCCAGCACCTGGCTGGAGCCGCCGACGACCTGGTCCAGCTCCATCAGCGTGGCCTTGGAGGCGAGAGCGCGCTCGCCCTCGCGGCGGCGGATCAGGTTGTAGCCGCTGACGTCGCCGTCGACGGGGCCGACCGGGGCGATGGAGGACGAGAGCGAGCCGTCGAGACCGTGGTCCCAATCGTGCCCCTGCTGCTGGCCGTGGGTGCACGCGGCCATCGAGGCGGCGGCGGCGAGACTGACGATGAGCTTCTTCATGACGTTTAATCTCCTGCGTTTCAACGAAGGGTGATCTCGGGGAGGGGAGCGCCGTTGACGGCGTCGAGCGGGGGGCCGCCGTGTTCGGGGCGGTAGACGGGCCAGGCGATCTCGGTCACCGACCCGATGCGCGAAGGCCAGGCGGCGTCGAGGTCGTCCATGAATTTGCCGGCGCGGGCCATGGCCGAGGCACGGCCCTTGGGGGCGCGGGCACTGCGGCTGGTGGGCTCGAGCCGGATGGGATTGCGCAAGAAGCCGCCTTCGGGGAGGCGCAGCGTGGGCACGCCGTTCTCGCGGGCAGCGCCAATCGCGAACGGAGCGACCCGGGGCGGATGCAGCGAAGTCAGCGGCCGCTCGTACTCGGCGCAGACGCCGACGATGGGGCCGCCCGAAGGAAGGAGCGCCGCGTCCGCCTCGCGCAAGGAGACGTTGCTGACGAGGACGGTCAGCGAGAACAGCTCGCTCGACCATCCGAGGGCGCACGCCTTGGCGGGCTGTACCCGGAGCGGCAGCGAGATGCCGGGAGACTTCTGCTCTTCGCTCTTCGACTGCGCCTCCAGGAGCGCCGCCGCGCCGCCGAGCGAGAGCGGCTGCAGGTCCAGGAGCGCGAAGACGCGATCGAGCGCATCGCCATCGGCGGGAAAGCGAAGCTTGAGCTCGTCGTCGACGAAGAGGCCCGCCGCCCGCAGCGCCATGGCTGCCGAGCCGGGAACGTCCACCGTCACCATCGGCGCGCGCTCGGAGAGCGCCAGCACCCAGGCCGCGAGACCCTCTCGCCGCGAAGGCAACGGTCCGCGCTCGCGCTGCTTCTGCAGGAAGTCGTCCCAGGTCATGCGGCCATCCCGTTGCGCCGCAGCGCTTGTTCGAGGAGCGCTTGGGTGCGGGCGGCGTCGAGCTGCGCGCGCGCCGCCTGTTGCTCGGCCACCGCGAGCAGGCTCTTCATGGTGTGAAGGAGCAGCTCCTCCGGCTCGCCGCCCTTGGCTTCCTGGCCGTCCTCGTCGAGCCGCTGCGCCGCCAGCACGATCAAGGGGCCGAGCAGCATCGGGAAGGTGCCGCCCACCATCAACAAGTAGGCGTAGCTGATCTCGCGGTAGGCGTGCGCCATCAAGGACGCGAGGGTGTCCGCGCTGGTCTGCATGCCCATCGCGTCGCCGAGTTGGCCCATGCCGAGGGCGCCCAAGAGCGTGCTCATTCCCAGGCCCAGGCCCGGACCGAGCAGCATGAAGGTGAGCGCGAGCGGCCGGACCTTCTTCTGCCAGATCTCGGCGCGATGGGCGGCTTCGATGCGGCGCGCCTCCGCTGCGAGCGGCCCCATCCTGCGGGCGCGAAAGCCGGCGGCGACGACCCAGCCCAAGAGCGCGAGCTGGATCAAATTGATCACCAGGAGCGCCGGAGCGCCGCCGTAGGTGTCGATCGAATAACTCCAGAACCGGGCCAGGATGCCCATCGAGCCTCCAGGCCGCCAAGCAAAAAACCAGGGAAGGGCCGGCTTGATTGCTTGTCAGGCATGCGGTGGACGCCTGTCGCACTGTTGCTGCTTTCCCTGCCCGCGAGCGCCGCCGTGGCGACTGCGGTGACTCGCAAGCCGCGCTCGCTCGTCTTGAAGAGGTCGGCAGCGCCAGTCGCGGCGAAGGCCTCGGCGAAGCGCGAGCCGTGGCTGCTCTTTCCGCTCGACGTCCGCCGCTTCGAGCACGTCTCTTCCAAGTTCGGGATGCGCAGGATGGAGGGGCACAAGAAGCTCCATCGCGGCGTCGATCTGGTGGCGCCGCGCGGCTCTTGGGTGGTGGCGGCGCGCGAAGGAAAAGTCGCCGATGCGGGGCGCGCGAAGGCCTGCGGCTGGTACGTGACGGTCGAGCATCCGAACAACTGGCGCACCGTCTATTGCCACCTGCGCAAGGACCCGCGGCTGATCGGCATCGTCCAAGGGCTGGAGATCCCGGCGATGAGCGTGGTCGGCGAGGTCGGCTCGACCGGGCATTCGACCGGGCCGCACCTGCACTTCACCCTGCTCGACGATCGCGGCCACGCGCGCGATCCGCTGCTCGCGATGTACACGCCCGCGGAGACGCTCTCGGTCTTGAAGCAGATGGGGCTCGCGAAATGAGAGCCGCGGAGGTGGTGCAGGGCTTCTGGCGCGACACGGTTGCGAGCTTCACCCACGACGCGCGCATCGCGGCCGCCGCAGGCCGGAAGGCGGCACACGCCGTGGTGTCGGCCGGCGACGCAGCGTTCTCCGCCGCCGACAAACTCGCGCGCAGCGCTGTGTCCGCCGGCGACGCCGCCGCGAGGCGCGCGCTCTCTTCGGGAGACCAGTTCGTCCGCGCAGCGCCGGCGCGCGCATCGGCGATCGCGCGCGATCCGAAGACCTGGCGCAGATCCGCCGCTGGTTGTGCGGGTGCGATGGTGGCGCTCGCGGTGGTTGCGCTCGCATTTCCGCTCGCGCTCGGCGGATCGGCGTCGGTCGAGGCGGCGACGCAGTTCCGTCAGGATCTGTCGCGCTACCACGCGGCGCCGCCCGACTCGCGCGCAGCGCCGCTGGTCTCGGCGGCGGCAGCGGCGTACGAGGATCGCGCCTTCTTCGCCCGGCCGGCCTGGCTGCCGCCGATCAGTCCGTTGGGAGTGGCCAGGGCCATCGCCCGGAACCTGCGCGGCATTCCCGAAGGCGGCTCGACCATTCCGCAGCAGCTCGCCAAGCTCTACCTGCGCGGGATCCGCCGCGGCTCGCTCTCCGACAAGGCCCGGGAAGCGCTCTTCGCGGTCTGGCTCTCGCGCGCCGCGCCTCGCGAGGAGATCGCCGGTCTCTATTTGAACCTGAGCGCCAGCACCACCATGGGCGCGCGACGCCCGGCGGACGGACTCGATCGACTTTCGCTCGCGCTCTTCGGCATGCCGCTGCGGCGGCTCGCCCGTGAGGATCAGCTCGTTCTCGGAGCCGCCCCGCGCGGCATCTACTGGCTGCGCGCGCATCCGCAGATGTCGGCGCAGCGGCTCGCTGCGGCGCGGGCGTGGCTCGCCTCCCAAGGCCTGTGGGACGCGACCGCGCGCTCGTATCTGGACGACGCTCCCATGACCGCGCCGGACTTCCGCTTCGTCGAAGGGTGGACCGAGGAAGTGGCCTCGGGCGGGCTGCGCTCGGCCGATGCCGACCTGATCTCGGCGGTCGACAACTTCCGCGAGGGCCTCGCCGATGCGCTTCGCGAATTTCCCGGCGTCTCGGTGCGCGCGGGCTTCGCCGCCTTGGGTCCGAACGGAACCGTGCTCGCCCGCTCCGGCGCAGAGGCGGCGCTGATGCAGGTGAACTACGGCTCGGTCGCGAAGCTCGAGCTGCTCAACTTCGAGGCGGAGGCATTCGGGCCCGAGTCGGTGCGCGAACTGCCGCTCGCTCCCGGCAAGTGCCTGCGCTGGATGTGGGCCACTTCGGAAAAGCGTCGCGTCCACGGCGGCAGCTATTGCCCGAACGACGTCCAGCCCGCGGACCACCCGATGGCGCTCGACGAGGCGGTGGCGCGCTCGATCAACTCGATGACCACGCGCCACGCGGTGCTCCTGCCGGAGTTGCTCGCCACCCGCCGCCCCGATCTCTTCCAACAGGTGGCCGCGCACCTGACCGTCGCCGAGCGCACCGCGCTCGATTCCCCTGCCGACCGCGCCCTCGCGAGCGGCCAGTACGCCGCGGTGGGAATGACGGTCGCGCCCGACGCCGTCACGCCCGCGCTCTCGTACACCGCGGCCGGCGTGGCGCTGTTCCGCACCTTGAAGGAGCGCCGCGAGCGGGCCGGCCTGCCGGCGGCATCTTTGCCCGACGACCCGACCCAGCTCCTCGGCAACGACTCGCGCGCGACGGTGGAGCAGATCGGTTCCTACCTGCACAAGAAGCTCTTCTCGAGCGACGGGAGTTGCACCTTGAGCGACACCGGCGCGCTCCTCGCGCTGCACCGCAAGGAAGGAACGCTGCGCTGGCTTGCGCAGCGCTGGCCGAAGCTCGTCTTCACCGGCAAGACCGGCTCCTCGCCGCACGACGACTCCGCGGTCGCCGCGGTTGCGCTGTGCCTGGACACGAAGCCCGTGGTGCTGGTTGCCGGATTGCGCCCGCTGGAAGGGACGCTGCCTTTGGGCCTGCGCGGGTCGGTCGTGCTGCGCGGGCTCGATTCTTACCTGCGGGAACTTTCCCGTTTGAGCCGTCGTCCTGACTCGGCGGAGCTGCCGCCTTGGGCCATGGTCGCAACGGCGGTGGAGACCCTTCGATGAGCTCGCGCCGCAACGGCAACTCCTCCGGATTCGAAGAGATTGAAGCGCTGATTTATCGGCTCTTTGCCGAGAAGCAGTTCGCGCTGGCGCTGCTTGCCCTGGTGATGGTGGCGCAGCTCCTCTCCGCGCAGTTCTTGCTCCTTCGGCTCTCGCCCCCCAAGGCCCAGGCCACGGCGGCGCCCTCGCGCGATCAGCGGCTCGATGTCGCTTGTGGCACGGGGGCGCCGCTCACCCTGACCGGCGAGGCGATGAGCGCGCCGGCTGCGCGGGGCAAGGTGGTGGTCGTCCATCTCGCGCCGCGGGAAGAAGCGTGCCTCGCGGAAGTGACGAACGCCGCGCCGTCGGAGTTGGTGGTTGGAATGAGCGATGCGCACGCGAGCCCCTGAGCGAGCGCCGCGGCTCGTGCGGGCGGTGCTCTTGCAGCTCGCGCTGCTCGCCGCGGGAGCGCTTGCGAGCGAAGCTCCGTGGACGAAGAAGGAGAAGCCGCCCGAGCGGCCCAAGGTCGCGGTGGTCGAGCCGCCCAAGCCCGCCGAGCGGCGATTGCGGGTGGTGCGGCTGCCGCCAGAAAAGCCGCCCGAGCCTGTGAAGGCGGTGGCGAAGGCCGCGCCCAAACCGCCGGCGGCGAAGCCTGTGGAACCCGCCAAGCCGCCGGAGCCGAAGGTGGCCGAAGAGAAACCGCCCGAGCCGCAGCCGCCGGCCAGGGTGGAGAAGCCGCGTCCGGCGCCGCGCAAGCTGGCTTCCGCGCGGCCTCCGCCGCCGAAGGCGGAAGCGCCCAAGCCGCCCGAGCCGGAAGAGCCCAAGCTGGCGGAGGAGCCGAAGCCCGTCGAGGACTCGAAGCCGGCCGAGGAGCCGAAGCAGGCCGAGCCCGTCCACCAAAGGCCGCCCAGGGTCATCGCCGCCGATTCGACCGCGGTCCACGGCGTGCGCCTGCGGGTCTTGATCCCTTCCGAGCCGAGCGAGCTTGCCGCCCACCTGCGCAACTCCGGCGGCTGCATGGTGGTGTCGCGCCTCGCGGGCGACGGCGCGGAAGTGATGTCGCTCGTGTCGTTGCGCGGCGGCAGCGCGCGGCTCGACGACGGCTCCCCCTGCGACGGCGTCCCGCGCCTCGTCCGGGACGCCTCGGTCAACGCGGCCTTGGGCGACCCGCTCGGCCAGGCGCGCGCGCAGCACCCCGAAGACCCGAACGATCTCGTCCTCCAGGTCCTGCTCACCCCGCGCCTCCACGACCAGGCCCAGGCGGCGCTGCAACGAAGGTTCGGCGCGATCTCCGAGGAGGAGATGGGCGAGAAGGCGGCGGAGGCCGGTTACGAGCTGACCTGCTTCGCCGAGCCGGAAGGGAACGTCCGGTGCCAATGACCCGGCGCACGCCCCAGATCGAGCGAGTTTCGTCCACTTCGCAACAGGCGAATGTTTCGGCGCGTCGCGCGCGCAACGTAAACGCAGTCCTGCGGCGAACGCTGGCATTGCGGGGCTTTTCGGCAAGCCCCCGGCCGCGCGACGCTCGTCCTGCCCTCGGCTTTTTTGCTTCTCCG
>DASXHM010000008.1:0-9461 GCA_036488495.1 Myxococcales bacterium
TCACCTTGCCGCCGCGCGAGCGCATCGAAAAAGAGATGCAGCGCACGCTCGACGCGGCGAAAAATCCCGAGTCGTACGTCCGCATCATCGTCACCCGTGGGGAAGGCGAGTTCGGGCTCGGCACGAACATGGCGGTCGGGAAGAACCGGCTCATCTTCATCGTCCGGCCGCTCGCGGTTCCAAGCAAAGAGCAGTACGAGCGCGGGCTCTCCATCGCCGTCGCCCGCACCCGCCGCAACTCGCCCTTGACCCTCGACCCCGCGCTGAAGACCGGCAACTACTTGAACAACGTGATGGCGCTACGCGAAGCCAACGACGCCGGCGCGGACGACGCGGTCTTGCTCGATCTGCAGGGCAAGGTGACGGAAGCCACCACCTCCAACATCTTCTTCGTGCAGCGCGGCGTCATCGTCACGCCGCCGTTGCAGCTCGGCATGCTCGAAGGAGTGACGCGCGCCGTGACGATGGAGATCGCGCAGCGCGAAGGCCTGCTCGTGCGGGAAGAGCCGTTCGGGCCGGAAGCGTTGGCGGCGGCAGACGAAGTGTTCTTGACCAGCACCATCCGCGAGCAGATGGCGGTGACCTCGCTCGTCTTCCTCGAGTCGGCCGGGCCGCAGCGGCGGCAGGTCGGGTCGGGCAAGCCGGGGCCCGTGACGGCGCGCCTTCGGGCAGCATTCGGGCGCTACGTCGAGGGTGCTTGAACAGCCGTCGCGATTTTCTCGCGCTGCTCGCAGGCTTTCTCTCGCGCGCCGGGCATGCGCAAAAAGCGGCGGGGCATGGGCAGAACGCCGCGGGCCACGCGCAGGAGCCGTCGGGTCACGCGAAGAAGCTGTTCGAGGGCGCCCCCGAACCGGACGACCCGCTCGAGCTCCTCTATTCGCGCCGTCTCAGCTTCGAGCGCGGCCAGCCGCTGATCACCGTCCGCGTCGTCGAAGGCCGCCAAGAAGCGGTGGTGCAGCCGCTCGGACCATGCGCGGTTTTCGTCCGCACCGCGGGCGGCAAGCACGTCAAGACGGGCGACGTCCGGCCGGAGCGGCTCACCGTCAAGCTCCTCGAAGGAACGCCGGGCGTCGGCGCAACCTGGGTCGAGCTCGAACAGCTTCGCTTCGACGACAAAGCCGGCGTGCAGCGGTCCCGCGAGGCCTGGGCGGAGAAGGGCGTGCAGGTCCGCGTTGCGACCGTGGGCGAGGCATATGGGATTGCTGGCCACGTCGTCGACACCCGCCGCTACGCAATTCTCGCCGAAGGCGACGCGACCGAAGCTTCCGCCCGAAATCAAGCCGAACAGATTGAAAAAAGGTTCGGCATCCGCACCCAGCTCCATCGCGAGCTCTCCCACCGCCCGCACGGCCGCATCGCGATCCTCGACGACCATGGCAAGGAGCTCGCGGTGGGCGACAGCGCGCTCGAATTGCGTGCGCCGAAAGGCATCGCCGTCGAGCAAGTCGAATTCGGCATGGGCTACAGCTTCCACGGCTTCGAGCAGCGCACCTATCCGGGCAGGGTCTTCGCCACCGTCGACGCGCAAGGGACGCTCGCGCTGGTGGCCGCGCTGCCGATGGAGCGGCTCGTGAAAGGAGTCGTGCCGAGCGAGATCTTCGCCAAGGCGCACATCGAAGCGTTGAAAGCGCAGGCGGTCACGGCGCGTGGCGAAGTGCTCGCCAAGATTGGCGCGCGGCACCTGGGCGACCCGTACCTCCTCTGCGCCGAGCAGCACTGCCAGGTCTACAAAGGCGTCGCGGCCGAAGAGCGCGGCCCGGATGCAGCGGTCGACGCCACCCGCGGCGAAGCGCTCTTCGCAGCCAACGGGCGGCTGGTGGACTCGGTCTATTCCGCGGTCTGCGGCGGCTTCACCGAGGACAACGACGCGGTCTGGGGCGGTCCGGCAGATCCCAACCTGCGCGGACGTCCCGACTTTCCGCCGCAGGCAAAAAGCCTGGCGCCGTTCTGGAACGGCGTCGGTGCGGCGCTGGTCGGGCGGTTCGTGCAGATGAACCCGGTGCAGACGTACTGCTCGATGAGCGGGCTCGCCAAAGCCGACAAGGTCCGCTGGCAGCGCAGCTTCACGCAGAGCGAAATGGACGACGCCTGCGCCGCACTGGG
This sequence comes from Myxococcales bacterium, assembly GCA_036488495.1. Lineage (GTDB taxonomy): Bacteria > Myxococcota > Myxococcia > Myxococcales > 40CM-4-68-19 > 40CM-4-68-19. Next base: position 2,104 of record DASXHM010000008.1, read on the forward strand.
AGTGGGAAGCGTCCAAGCGCTCGCCGTCGAAGGGCGCGGAGTCTCCGGGCGGGCGCGGGCGCTGCGCATCCACGGCGAAAAGTCGGTCGCCCGGGTCTATGGCGAGCTGGCCATCCGCCGCCTGTTCCACAACCTGAACAGCGGCATGTTCGTGGTCGAGAAGACGGGCGAGGTCTGGACGTTCATCGGCGGCGGCTGGGGGCATGGCAGCGGCATGTGCCAGACGGGCGCCATCGGCCGGGCGGAGAAGGGTGCGAGCTACCGCAGCATCCTCGGCTGGTACTATTCGGGCGCAAAGTCTCAGAGGATTTACTGAGGGTTGGAAGGTCGGGTTGGCAGGTCTCAGACGTTTTCTTGGAAGTCTCAGACGTTTTCCGAGGCGCGAAGTTCTCAGAGGATTTCCGGCGCCCCTCGGCGTGTTCCCCCTCCGTGCGCCCGGAACCGTCCGAATTCGTGCCCGCCCGCACGTCTCCGCCGAACGGCTTCTCGCCGCGCCGCGCCGGTCCGGATTACACTGCCCCCCAAATGCCCTTGCCCCAGAAGCCGGTGCGGCAGTCGAGCCGCCTGACTACGGCCATCGCGATCTCGGTGATCGCGCATGTGCTGCTTCTGCCGCTTCTGGCGCGCGACGCGATGTTCCACGTCCAGAAGAAGCAGGGCGTGACCATCATCAGCGGCAGGCAATTCCGCGATCTGGTGGCGAACCAGATGCGCACCGCCGCGAACGGCCCCATCACCACTTCCGGACAGCAGGTGCCGGCGTCGAAGAAGCCGCCCGAGCCAAAGAAGCCCGAAGAGGAAAAGCCGCAGCAGCAGAAGATCGACGGCCAGCTCGTCTCGCTGGGCACCCCCGAAGACGAGCGCCCGCCGGACAAGGCGACCAAGTATCTGTCTGAGCACGACAGCCGCGTCGAGAAGGAGACGCGCGCCAAGCAGACCTCCGCGTTCTTCAAGAACGCGCTGTCGAAAGTGCAGAAGGAAGGCCGCAAGGACTCCGCGGCTGCCGGTGCGCCGGCGCTCAGCGAGCATCCCGGCGCCGAAGGGCAGGGCGGCGGCGAGCAGGTGAAGCACAAGAAGCAGGTGGCAGAGCTTCCCTCCAAGGCGCAGCGCGATTCGCTGAAAGTGCGCGAGGCGGAAAACGGCACCCTGCGCAACCGCGACTCCACCGAAGAGGTGCGCGGCACCGGCAAGCGCATCGCCATGGCCGACCCCGGCCGCGACGGCAAGGAGTCGAGCCAGGGCGCAGGCAACCCCAGCGCGACGCCCGGCATGCCCGGCCAGCAGACTCCGCTCAAGCTCAAGCTCGATCAACCGATCGGATCTGCCGGACCCATCGAGGGCGGGCCGATGCCGGACGATCTGCGCGGCGTCGAGGAAGGCGAGGGCACGTTCCTGAACGCGCGCAGCTTCAAGTACGCCTCCTATCTCAATCGGGTGAAGGAGACCGTCGGCCGCGTCTGGACGCAGCGGGTGATGGACGAGACTTCCAAGCGCGACCCGACCGGCCAGCTCTATTCGTTCAAGGATCGCCGCACCGTGGTGGAGTTCACCATCGACAAGGAAGGCGAGATCCAGGACGTCAAGGTGCAGGCCTCGAGCGGAGTGTCGTATCTGGACGACGTGGCGGTGGACGCGTTTCGCCTGGTGCAGCGCTTTCCCAATCCGCCGGCGGGACTGTTGACGGCTGACGGGACCGTGCGCTTGCCCTTCGCGTTCACGCTCCTCGCAGCGACCGGCGGCATGCGCGTGCAGATGGGGCCTGCCTATCTGCCCGGCTCTCCCGCGGCCCGCGGCTTCTGATATCAGGGCACCTTCGGCCGTTCATCAAAGCTGAAGGAGATCCGCATGCGCAGGTTCGCCCTGGTCCTTGTCGCGTCGCTCGCTTCCACCGCAGCGCTTGCAGCGGAACCCGTCCGGGTGGGCTTTCTCACCGTCAATACGGGCGCGCTGGCTGCCGGCGGGCGGCAGATGCAGGAGGGGCTCACCCTCTACCTGAAGCAGCACGACAACAAGCTCGCCGGCCGCGACATCGAAGTGATCACCCTCGACACCGCCGGACAGCCCGCCACCACCCGCACCCGCACGCAGGAGGCGGTGGAGCGCTACCACGTCGATGTCATCATCGGGCCGCTCGCGGCGTTCGAGGCGCTGGCCATCAACGATTATGTGAAGCAGGCCAAGGTGCCGGTGATCTCCCCGTCGGCCGCAGCGGAAGACCTCACGCAGCGCACCCCGAACCCGTGGTTCGTCCGCGCAGTCGGCACCTCCGCCCAGCCCAACCAGCCGCTCGGCGAGTACGCCGCGAAGACGCTCAAGTACAAGCGGGTCGCCACCATCGGCGACGACTTCGCGTTCGGCCACGAAACCACCGCCGGCTTTCAACGAACCTTCGAGGAGAACGGCGGCAAGGTGGTGCAGAAGCTGTGGTCCCCGCTCAACGTCGCCGACTACGGCTCGTACATCGGCCAGATCAAGACCGACGTGGACGCGGTGTACGCGAGCTTCGCCGGCGCCAACGGCTTGCGCTTCTTGCGGCAGTACGCCGAGTACGGGCTGAAGGGAAAGATTCCCGTCTTGGGCAACATGACCACCGTCGACGAAGGCATCCTGAAGAACATGGGCGACGAGGCGGTCGGGGTCGTCTCCGGCGGCTGGTACACGGCGGCGTTCGACAATCCGGAGAACAAGAAGTTCGTCGCGGCGGTCCGCGCGGCCTACGGCGCCGACCCCGGCTACTACACGGTGGGAGCGTACACCGCCGCCATGTTCCTCGACCTCGCGCTGCAGAAGGTGAAGGGCAACGTGAAGGACAAAGACGCGTTCATGAAGGCGCTGCGCACGCTCGACATCAAGGACAGCTTTCGCGGTCCGATCAAAATCGACGACTACGGCAACCCGATCATGAACGTCTGGATCCGCAAAGTCGCGCGCAAGGACGGGCGGCTGCAGAACACCGTCCTCGAAACGTATAAAGACGTCAGCCAGTTCTGGAAGTATCCGCCCAAGGACTTCCTCAAAGAGCCGGTGTACTCACGCGACTCGCCGCCGGCGAAGAACGTGGAGAAGTAGCGCTTTGCGCTTCTGGCTTGTCCAGTCGCTCAACGGCCTCGCGCTGGGCGGTCTGCTGTTTCTGCTCTCCTCGGGCTTCTCGCTCATCTTCGGCCTGATGCGGGTCGCGAACCTGACCCATGGCGCGTACTTCATGCTCGGCGCCTACGTCGGGCTCTCGGTCTTGGAAGCGGGCCACGGCTTCTTCGCCGCGGTGGTCGCGGGGGCGCTTGCCATTGCGGTGTTGGGAGGCATCATCGAGCGCGTGCTCTTGCGCCGGCTCGCGGGCCGCACCTTGGCGCAGGTGCTGGTGACGCTCGGCATTGCCTTCATCATCTCGGATTCGACGTTGCTGGTCTGGAGCGGCGATCCGATGCCGTTGCCGGTGCCGGCCGCGTTGCAGGGCGGTGTCCGGGCGTTCGGCGTCTTCTTTCCCAAGTATCGCCTCGCGGTCGTCATCATCGCGGTCGTTGCCGCCGTCCTGCTCTTGCTCCTCCTCGAGCGCACCCGCATCGGCGCGATGATCCGCGCCGGCGTCGACGACATGGACATGGCGCGCGCGCTCGGCATTCCGGTGCCGCGATTGTTCACAGCGGTGTTCTGCCTGGGCGCGGCCCTCGCCGGAATGGGCGGCGTCTTGGGCGGCCCCATTCTCTCCGTCTACCCCGGCCTCGACATGGACATGCTGCCGCTCGCCTTGATCGTCCTCATCCTCGGCGGCGCCGGGAGCATCGGCGGCGCATTTGCCGCCAGCATGGTGATTGGTTTTCTCTATACCTTCGGGCAGGTGCTGTTTCCGAGCCTCGCCTACGTCATCCTCTTTCTGCCGATGGTGGTCGCGATCGCGCTCAAGCCCAAGGGGCTCTTCTCGGCGGACGCGGCATGAAGCGGGCTGCGCTCTTGGCCCTGGCGTTGGCGGTGCTGGTCGCGCCCGCCATCCTGCCGTGGGACTTCTACGTCAACATCGCGACCCAGGTGCTGATCGCCGCCATCTTCGCGCTCAGCCTGAATCTTCTCGTCGGCTACGGCGGACTCATCTCGCTCGGCCATGGCGCGTTCCTCGGCGCCTCCGCTTATGCGGTGATCTTTCTCACCACGCGGGCAGGGATGGCGCAATTGCCCGCCGCTGCCTGCGCCGTCGTGTTTGCGACGTTCCTGGCTGCGCTCTTCGGGCCCATCGCGCTTCGCGCTTCGGGCCTGGGCTTCCTGATGATCACCCTCGCGCTCGGCCAGATCATGTGGGGCGTCGCGTATCGATGGGTGGAGGTGACCGGCGGCGACAACGGCCTTTCCGGCTTCACCCGCCCGCAGCCGTTCGGGCTCGACCTGTCTTCGCCGCACGCCTTTTACGTCCTCGCGCTTCTGGTCTTCGGCTGCTCTTTCGCGTTCATCGCGCTCCTCGTGCATTCGCCCTTCGGCGCCGGATTGCGCGGAGTCCGCGACCAACCTCGTCGCTTGCGCGCGCTCGGCTTCGACACCTGGCTCATCCGCTATGCGGCGTTCGTCATCGCTGCCTTCTGGGCGGCCGTCGCCGGCGTGCTCTGGGCGTACTACAACCAATTCGTCAGCCCGCACGTCCTCAGCCTCACCAATTCCGCCGAAGTGCTGCTGATGGTCATCGCCGGAGGCGCGGGGACGCTGTTCGGACCGGTGGCGGGCGCGGTCATCGTGGTGCTCTTGAAGAACGTCGCCAGCGCTTATGTGACGCGGTGGATGATGCTGCTCGGAATCGTCTTCGTGGTCATCGTCGTCTTCATGCCGGAGGGCCTCGTGCCCGGGCTCGCGCGGCTGCGGCGGAGGAGTACGGGCGGAGTTGCGCGGCCGCGGACGGAGGGCGCATGACGGACGGACCACGCTTGCCCGACGGAGGGCGCGTGACCGCTGGGCGCGACGCGGCGGGTACGAGCGCGGTGACGGCGGCGCTCGAGATCGAGGGGCTGTCCAAATCGTTCGGCGGCCTTCCGGCGGTGCGCGGCGTGACGCTGCAGATCGCGCCCGGCGAGCGAAGGCTTCTGCTCGGCCCGAACGGCGCCGGCAAGACGACGCTGTTCAACTTGATTACGGGAGACATCCACGCCGACTCCGGCATCGTCCGCCTGGGCGGCCGCGACATCTCGCGCTTGCGACCGCATCGCAGAGCGCACCTCGGCCTCGCCCGCACCTACCAGGTGATCACGCTCTTTTCCTCGGACACCCTCCTGCACAACCTGACCCTGTCGCTGCTCGGTGTCTCTGCCTCGCGCTGGAACCCGCTCCTGCCGCTGTCGCGTCGCGACGACCTGCGCGAGCGCGCCCTGGCCTTGCTCGAGAGGGTCGGTCTTTCGCAGGTGGCGGAGCGAAAGTTGTCGGAGACCTCCTACGGCGAGCAACGGCGTCTCGAGATCGCGATGGCATTGGCGCAGGAGCCGCGCGTCTTGCTCCTCGACGAGCCGTTCGCGGGCCTCTCGCGGGAGGAGCGCCGCGACATGCAGCAGGAGCTTTCGCGGATTCCTCGCGAGGTGACGATGGTGATGATCGAGCACGACCTCGATGTCGCGCTCTCCTTCGCGGACAGGATCGCCGTGCTCCACCAGGGACAGGTGCTGGTCGAGGGAACGCGCACCGAGGTGGTGGCGGACGCACGCGTGCAGGAGATCTACCTTGGCGCGTGAGGCCCTCTCGCTTCAGGCCGTGAATGCCTACTACGGCGACAGCCACGTGCTGCACGACGTGTCCTTCGGCTTGCAAGAAGGGCGCGTCCTGGCGCTTCTCGGCCGCAACGGCGCAGGCAAGACCACCTGCATCCTCTCCATCGTCGGGCTGTTGAAAGTCCGCAGCGGAGCCATCCAGGTCTTTGGCGAGCCGGTCGCGGGGGTTGCGCCGGAGGCCATCGCGCGCAAGGGCGTGGGCCTCGTGCCGCAGGGCCGGCGCATCTTTCCCTCGCTGAGCGTGCGCGACAACCTGGTCGTCGCGGCGCGCGGCAAGGGGTGGGACCTGGCCAAGGTGTACGAGACGTTTCCACGCTTGCGCGAGCGGCAGAAGCAGGCAGCGGGTTCGCTCTCCGGCGGCGAGCAACAGATGCTGGCCATCGCGCGAGCGCTGATGACCAATCCGCGGCTCTTGCTCTTGGACGAGCCCTCCGAAGGGCTTGCGCCGCAGATGGTGGCGGAGGTCGGGCGCGTCCTCTTGCGCCTGCGTGAGAGCGGGTTGTCGATCGTGCTGGTCGAGCAGAACACGCGGCTTGCGCTCAGCGTGGCGGATGATGCGGTGACGTTGAACAGCGGCCGGGTTGCATACGCGGGCCCTGCCGAGACAATCAAACAGGACGAGTCGTTCCTGACGCAGCACCTGGGAGTCTACTGATGGATTTCGACGTCGAGGTTCGTGGCGAAGGACCGGATCTGCTGCTGCTCCATTCGCTCTTGACCGACCGCGAATCGTACGCGCTGGTCGCGCCGCGGCTGGCTCGCAGCCATCGGGTTTCGCTCTTGGCATTGCCCGGGTTCGGACGCACGCCGGCCGCCGGGCCGAAGGTGGAGGATTTCGCCGATTCGGTCGCGCGCTACGTCGCGACGCTGCCGAGTGCGCCGGACGTGATTGGGAACGGCTTCGGCGGCTTCATCGCGCTTGCGCTCGCGGCGCGGCACGGCGCGAAGATTCGCAAGCTCGTCCTCGCCGACACCGGCGCCTGCTTCCCCGAGTCGGGCCGCGCCCCGTTCCGCGGCATGGCGGAGGCGGTGGAGAAGAACGGCATGGAGGCCATCGTCCAGACGGCCGTGCGGCGCATCTTCCCCGAGCCTTATCTGGCAGCGCACCCCGAGGCGCTCGCGCAGCGCCGCGAAGTCTTGCTCAAGGCCAACCCGCGCAACTTCGCCTCGGCCTGCCGCGCGCTGGCGACGCTCGACCTGCGGCCGGCCCTGCCGGGCATCAAGAACCCCACGCTGGTCGTGGTCGGCACTTTGGACGCCGCAACTCCGCCGGCCCTCGCACGCGAGGTGGCCGCTGGCATTCCGGGGGCGAAGCTGGTGGAAATCCAGGACTGCGGCCATTGCCCGCCCCTCGAACGGCCGGACGATTTTCTCGCGGCAGTCGAGCCGTTCCTTCAGGGGTAGCGGTGATGGCACCACGGTCACGGCGCCTGGCCTTCCCGTTTCGACCGACACTGCGCGGGCGCGGCGATCTGGGTTATAATTCGTGAATGGCCGCACGAGATCTGGTCGCCGAGGCTCTCAGGCTCCCGGCTGCTGAACGAGGACGCATCGTTCGGGAGCTGATCGAGAGCCTCGATCACGAAGAGATGGACGATCCGGGCGAGGCTGAGCGCGGCTGGG
>DASXHM010000159.1:0-6692 GCA_036488495.1 Myxococcales bacterium
ACGAAGATGTTCTTGATGTGGTTGCCGACCGTGACCGACACGGCGGACGAGGTGGCGGCGGCGCCGGTCGAGTCCTGAGCCTGCACCACCAGGCTGTGGGCGCCGTTCGCACTGCCGAAGCTGTTCCACACCGCCGTGAAGGGCGCCGCGGTGACGGTGGCGACGGTGGCGCCGTCCACTTGGAAGGCGACCGCTGCGGTGCCGGCGGGGACGGCGGCGGCGAGCGAGACCTGGCCGGCCACGACCGCGCCGTTGGTGATGCCGGTCAGGGCCGGCGTCGGCGAAGTGGTCGGAGGCGGGTCGGCCGGCGGATTCGAGGCGGGGCCGGCGTCGGGCGCGGGAGTGGGGTTGGTCGCGACTGGCGGGTCGACCTGACCGGTGCTGCTGTTCGAAGTGCTCGAGGAAGAGCCGCAGGCGACCGCGAAGACCAAGGTGAGGCTCGCAAGCGTACGAGCGGATGCAAGTTGGCGAAGGGGGCGGGCGATCAAGAGCGCTCCTTTTCGAAGGTCGGTTTGTCTTGCTCCGACTCAACAGCCGAGGAAGCAGCGCGTATTCGCGGTGACGGTATTTTTTATTGTTAACCCGCGTGCGAAGTGCGGGGATGTCGGGAAAAAGGAGTGCCTTGTCGCCTGGCGTGCGGCTGCATTTGTTTCGAGGCGGCGTGGCGCAGTCCGCCGACCTTCCAACCTTGCACTCAAGCGCCAGCCATCCCACCTTAGTTGCGACCTCACCGGGGGCGTTCGTCGAATGGCGTTTCACGATGTTGGAATCGAGGAGTCTTCGCTGGGCACGGAACTGCACCCCTGGTTGAGCGCGACCCTGACAGGTGCTCGCGGGTTGTTTGGGGACGGGCCCATCAACCTGCTCCGCGCCCGCGACGAGGTTCACGCGCTCCTGCAGGCGACTGGCGGCGTCGTGCCGTTCGCGCCGGCCTGCACTGACGCGCTCGCGCCGCTGCGGGTTCCGTCGGTGGCGGCGGGGAACGCGGACGATCGCGTGCTCGCCGAGATCGATCAGGACGGGTTCGCCTTCGCGGTCGACGAGCAGGACGTGCCGTTTTTCAACCGCCGCGAGGAGCGGCGGCCGCGGCAGCAGAACCTGCTCGACATCGTGCTTCTCGACGGGCGCGTCTGCGTTCGCAAGCGCTTCCGGGCGCTGCGGAAGGACGCGGTCCGGTGGGGCAGGCATTCGGTGCCGGCGGGCCAGAGGATGGCTCGCGCGGTGTGGACGCGCCTCGGCCTCTTCCTCTACAGCGAGGCCGCCGCGCTGCTTCGCCTGCACGACCTGCCCTTCGTTCCCAAGCTGCGGCACATCGATTTCGAAGAGCACGCGCTCTACGTCGACTTCCTCGACGGCGAGAGCCTGCGCCACCGCGCGGCCAAGAGCGGCGCGGCGGTGCACGACAAGGACCTCGCCGCGCAGAATCACGTCGCGGCGCTGACCGCGCGCGATCTCGACCGCCGCGAAGTCGATCTGCTCGACCTCACCCACCCGGGCGACTTCCGCTCCGAAATCGCAGCGATGATCGCGCAGATCAACCACCGCGGCGTCGCACCGCTCGACATCAAGCTCGGCAACTTCGTCCGCGGCACCGTCAGCGGCCGCCTCTACTGGTTGGACTTCGAGATCAGCCGGCTGGAAACGCAGCCGCGCTGGCACGAAGACCTCGCGCTGCAGAACGAGATCCTCGAGGAGCTGTTCGGCCAGCGCGGCACCGCCGAGGCGAAGAGGACCGCCTAGCGCGCACGCGGTGGCGGCTCGGCCGCGCGACGCTCGCGGGCGGCGCGGCCGCCTCAGGCCGCGGCGGCGCTTCGGCTGGTGGCCGCTCGCAATGGTGGCGCGAGGCCTGCGACCACCGCTTGCGCAGTCTGGAACCATGCTCCGCGCAGCTCGCCACGATTGTCGGGCAGATCGCCCCGTTCGCGAATGCTGACGAGACCGCAGATCTGCGCCCACAACGACCTCGCGTGGCCTTTTGCATCTCCTTGTGCGAGCTCGCCCTTCTCCATCGCTTGCCGCACTTCGCTGGTCAGGATGTTTTTCGCCCCTGTCGCGGCATCGCTCCACCTCGGCCGGTGGGACGTCGCCAGCCGGAACAGCTTCGGCTGCTCCACCGCGAAGTCGAGCGCGCGTCCGATCAACGGTTTCATCCGCCTCTTCTTCGGATTCTGCTTCGCCGGCGCCTGCAGCTTCTGCGCGAGCGCGACGTCGGCCGCGTCCGCCACCGCATCGAGGATCGCGTCCTTGTTGCGAAAATGCCGATACAACGCCGACGCCCTCACCCCGACCGCGGCCGCGATCTTCCGCATGGTCATCCCTTTCGGCCCTTCCGCCGCATAGATGTGAAACGCCGCGCTCGCGATCTGGATGTGTGGCAGATGCAGTTTGCTCATGCCGCGAAGCCTACCAAGAGGGTCTGACATCGGCGCCAAACCCGCCGGCCCGCCCCCCCTATCCCCAGCCGCGACACCCCCATTTCCCGGAAAATGAACGCCGTTCACTTTCCCGTCGAAGAAGTGAACAGCGTTCACCGCGGAAATGAACGGCGTTCACTTCTCGGACACGAAGTGAACGTTGTTCATATTTTGGAAAATGGGGGTGTCGCGGACGAGGAAGGGGGGCCCCGCTTCAGGCAACCGTCTGTCTCGGGTTGAGACACGACGCTGTCTCGATGATTTGAGAACCCCTAGCTGATTGCGCGAGCCAGGTAGGGGGCGGTGCGGCTCTTGGAGGATTGGGCGACTTTGCCGGGTGGGCCTTCGGCGACGATGAGGCCGCCCTCGTCGCCGGCGCCGGGGCCCATGTCGATGACCCAGTCGCTGGCGGCGACGACGCGCATGTCGTGCTCGACCACCACCACGGTGTTGCCGTTGTCGACGAGGCGCTCGAGCTGCGCCACCAGCTTGTCGATGTCGGCCGGGTGCAGACCGGTGGTCGGCTCGTCCAAGACGTAAAGGGTCTCGAAGCCCCGCTGCTGCCGCTGCAATTCCGTCGCAAGCTTGATCCGCTGCGCCTCACCGCCGGAGAGCTCGGTCGCGGGCTGCCCCAACCGCAAGTACCCCAACCCCACCTCGCGCAAGACCGACAGCGCCCGGGCCGCGCCCGGCTCGTGCTGAAAAAACTCGTAAGCGGCGTCCACCGTCATCGCCAACACATCGGCGATGTTCTTCTCGCGATACCGCACCTGCAGCGTCTCTTCGTTGTATCGCGCGCCCTTGCAGGTCGGGCACGGCGCGTAGACGCTCGGCAAGAAGAGCAACTCCACCATCACCGACCCTTCGCCCTCGCAAGTCTCGCAGCGCCCCTTCGCGACATTGAACGAAAACCGTCCCGCATCGTAATGGCGGGCCCGCGCCGCCTTGGTCTGCGCGAACAGCTTGCGGACGTGGTCGAACAAACCGGTATAGGTCGCAAGATTCGAGCGCGGCGTCCGGCCGATCGGTTTCTGATCGACCCGCACCAGCCGTTTGACATGCTCCATACCGCTCTCGATGCTCCCGCCCGACGGCTCCAAAGCCCCGCGCTCGAGCGGCTCGAGAAGCTCGTCTTCAGAAGATTCGGACGACGAATGCCCGAGCCGCGCCGACACCAATTCAACCAACGCCTGGCTGATCAAGCTCGATTTCCCCGAACCGGAAACGCCCGTCACGGACGTCAAGACACCGAGCGGAATGCGCACGTCCAGCCGATCCAGATTGTTGCGCGTAATGCCGGAAAGACGCAGCCACTCGCGCGGCGCGCGCGGCTCGCGCAAAGCCGCCCCGCCCGAAGAAAAGAGATACTTGCGCGTGCACGACTCCTCGACCTGCCGGAGCCCCTCCAACTCGCCGCTGTACAAGATGCGCCCGCCCTGCTCGCCCGCGAGCGGCCCCACGTCGACAATCCAATCGGCTTTGCGGACCACCGCCAGATCGTGCTCGACGACGAACAACGAATTGCCCGAAGTGCGCAGGCTCTCCAAAGCCTCCAAAAGCGCTTCGGTATCCGACGGGTGCAGCCCCGCGGTCGGCTCGTCCAGGACATAGACGACGCCGAACAGGTTCGACCGCACCTGCGTCGCGAGCCGCAGCCGCTGCAATTCTCCCGGCGACAGCGTCGGCGTGCTCCGCTCGAGCGTCAGATACCCGAGCCCCAGATCGAGCATCACCGAAACGCGCGCCAAAAAATCATCCACGATGCGCTGCGCGACAATCTCCTTGGCGAGCTTCGGGCTGGTCAGCGCCGCCGAGCGCAACACCGACTGCAGCTTCTTGAGCGGCACCCGCGACATCTCCGCGATGTCGAGCCCCGCGAACTTCACCGAGAGCGATTCCTTGCGCAGCCGCTTGCCGTGGCATTCGCGGCATTCCGTGCTCACCAGATACCGCGACACCCTCTTCTTGATCAGCGCACTTTGCGTCCCAGCAAAGGTTTGCAAGACGAAGCGGCGCGCGCTGGAGAAGTTGCCCAGGTAGCTCGGCTCTTCCCCGCGTTTCAAAGCGCGCCGCGTCTCGGCCGGGGTATAGCCGGCATAGACCGGCACCACCGGCTGCTCTTCGGTAAAAAGAATCCAATCGCGGTCTTTCTTGGGCAGCTCGCGCCAGGGCTTGTCGACGTCGAAGCCCATCGACACCAGCATGTCGCGCAGGTTCTGCCCGTGCCACGCGGGCGGCCACGCGGCAATGGCGCGCTCGCGGATGGTCAGCGACGGATCCGGCACCATCGACTGCTCGGTCACTTCATAGAGCCGGCCCAGGCCCTGGCAGTTCGGGCACGCTCCTTCGGGCGTGTTGGTGGAGAACGACTCCGCCTCCAGGTGCGGCTGCCCGGGCGGATACACTCCGGTGCGCGAATAGAGCATCCGGAGCAAGTTGGACAACGTCGTCACGCTGCCTACCGAAGAGCGCGTGGTGGGCGAACCTCGCTGTTGCTGCAGCGCCACCGCGGGCGGCAGGCCTTCGATCTCGTCCACCTCGGGCGGGCTCATTTGATCGAAGAGCCGCCGCGCATACGGCGCGACCGATTCGAGATAGCGTCGCTGCGCCTCGGCATACAACGTGCCGAACGCGAGCGACGACTTTCCCGACCCCGAGATGCCGGTGAACACCACCAGCGCCTCGCGGGGGATTTCCAGATCGACGTTCTTCAGGTTGTGCTCGCGCGCGCCGCGCACGCGAACGAAGCCTCGATAGTCGTTGCGAACGTTCACGGACTGAAAGATGCGTCCCGCGCGCGCGGGGTGCACGGTTTGGTGTATCGGAAACGCATGAACTGGGGCGAAGAGCGCGTGGTGGTGACGGGCGGCGCCGGCTTCTTGGGCGGCTATGTCGTCGAAGAGCTGAAAGCGCGCGGCTGCCCGTCCATCTTCGTCCCGCGCTCGAAAGACTACGACCTGGTCGACCTCGCCGCGGTGCGCAGGCTCTACGCAGACGCCCGCCCGACCCTCGTCCTCCATCTCGCAGCGCGGGTGGGCGGCATCGGCGCAAACCGCGACCACCCGGGGAAGTTTTTCTACGACAATCTCATGATGGGCGCGCAGCTCCTGGAGGTGGGCCGGCAGGCGGGCCTGCGCAAGCTCGTGGCCCTGGGGACCGTCTGCGCCTACCCGAAGCACACTCCCGTACCGTTCAAGGAAGACGACCTCTGGAGCGGCTACCCCGAAGAAACCAACGCGCCGTACGGGCTCGCCAAGAAGATGCTGCTCGTGCAGAGCGACGCGTACCGCCGAGAATACGGTTTCAATTCGGCCGTGCTCTTCCCGGTCAACCTCTACGGCCCGCGCGACAACTTCGACCTGCACACCTCCCACGTCATCCCCGCGCTGATCAGAAAGTGCATCGAAGCGCGCGAAACCAACGCAGAAGAAATCGTCGTCTGGGGCGACGGCTCAGCCTCCCGCGAGTTCCTGCACGCCCGCGATGCCGCCCGAGGCGTGGTCGCAGCCGCGGAGCTCTACGACAAGAGCGAGCCGTTGAACCTGGGCGCAGGCTTCGAGATCAAGATCCGCGACCTGGTCCCGCTCGTGGCCGAGCTCTGCCGATTCAAAGGCCGCATCGCCTGGGACACCTCGAAGCCGAACGGCCAGCCGCGCCGCATGCTCGACACCTCCCGCGCGGAACGCGAGCTCGGTTGGCGGGCGCGGATTCCCTTCCGCGAAGGCCTTGCCGAAACCGTCGCGTGGTACGAGGGCAATCGATGAAGAAAGCGCTCATCACCGGCATCACCGGCCAGGACGGCAGCTACCTCGCTGAGCTGCTCTTGGAGAAGGGCTACGAGGTGCACGGCATCGTCCGCCGCTCCTCGTCCTTCAACACCGGCCGCATCGATCACATCTACCAGGACCCGCACGAGCGCGGCGCTCGCCTCTTCCTGCACTACGGCGACTTGAACGACGCCTCGTCGATGAACCTGGTCCTGAAGAAGATCCGCCCCGACGAGATCTACAACCTGGGTGCGCAGAGCCACGTGCGGGTTTCGTTCGACGTGCCGGAGTACACGACCGAGGTCACCGGAGTGGGCGCGGTGCGGCTTTTGGAAGCGGTGCGCGAATTGGAATTGACCGACACCCGCATCTACCAGGCGTCGTCGTCGGAGATGTTCGGCGCCTCGCCGCCGCCGCAGAACGAACAGACGCCTTTCTACCCGCGCAGCCCGTACGGCTGCGCCAAGGTCTATGCGTATTGGATTGGCGTCAATTACCGCGAGGCGTACAA
>DASXHM010000168.1:0-14956 GCA_036488495.1 Myxococcales bacterium
GGTTGCCCCGGCAGAATCCGTCATTTCCCGGAGCGCGCGTGGACGTCCTTTCCGTCTCGAAGCAACCGTCCGACGCCGCCGCGCTGAGCGATCCGCGCAACTTCGTCAATCGCGAGCTGTCGACGCTCTCGTTCATCGAGCGCATCCTCGACGAGGCCGCGGATCCGTCGGTGCCGCTCTTCGAGCGGGTGCGCTTTCTTTCCGTTCTCTCCGCCTCGCTCGACGAATTCTTCATGATCCGAGTGGCAGGCTTGAAGCAGCAGCAGAGCGGACATGTCGAGGAGACGTTCGCGGACGCGATGACGCCCGCCGAGCAACTTTCCGCCATCTCCCAGCGCTGTCACGCGCTCCTGGCGCGCGAAGACGCGGTGCTCCTCGACGAGATCCTGCCGGCCCTGGAGGCCATCGGTCTCAAGCTCTCCCGCGACGCGAAGCTCGCGGCAGAGTTCGTCGAGCGCGAGGTGGTGCCGGTCTTGACGCCGCTGGCGCTCGACCCGGGCCATCCGTTCCCGCACCTGCGCAACAAGTCGCTCAACCTGGCTGTGCGCTTCGCGGGCCCAGCCGAGGCGCGGCTGCGCTGGGGAGTCGTGCCGGTGCCGGAGATCCTCCCGCGCATGGTGCCGGTCGCCGATGGCTTCGTGCTGCTCGAAGACGCCATCGCCGCCAACGTCGGGCTGCTCTTTCCCGGGCAGCCCGTCGACGGCTGCTGGCCCTTCCGGCTGACGCGCAACTGGGACCTCAGCATCGACGAAGAGGAAGCGGAAGACCTGCTCGTCACCATCGAGCGCGAGGTGCGCAAGCGCGACCGGGGCAGCGCGGTGCGGCTGCAGATCAACGCGAAGGCTGGCGAGCCGGTGGTGTCGTTCCTACGCGACGCATTGGATTTGACCGACGCCGACGTTTACGTGCAAAGGCGCCCGCTCGCGCTCGCCGACCTGGCCGGCATGGTCCTCTCGCGTCCGCAGGTGAAGCCGCTCTTGGAGGAGCCGTTCATCCCTGCCCTGCCGGTCGAGGCGGGCGAGCCTCTCTATGACACGCTGAAGAAGCGCGACGTGCTGCTCCACCACCCGTACGAATCGTTCGAACCGGTGGTGAGCTTCATCGACCACGCCGCCGACGACCCCGCGGTGCTCGCCATCAAGGTCGTCCTCTACCGCGCGGGACAGGGCAATCCGATCGTGCAGGCGCTCCAGCGCGCAGCGGAAAACGGCAAGCAGGTGACCGCGCTCGTCGAGCTGAAAGCGCGGATGGACGAGGAGGCCAACATCCGCTGGGCGCGCGAGCTCGAGCGGGCCGGCGTCCACGTCGTCTACGGGCTGATCGGCTACAAGACGCACTGCAAGCTCATGCTGGTGGTCCGCCGCGAACCAACCGGACTGCGCCGCTACGTCCACCTCGGCACCGGCAACTACAACCCGGCGACTGCGCGCAGCTACTCCGATCTCTCGCTCTTCACCGCCAACGAAAGCCTCGCCGAGGACGCGGGCGCGCTGTTCAACCTGCTCACCGGTTATTCGAAGCCCGCCAGGTGGAACAAGCTGCTCGTCGCGCCGCTCGACCTCAAGGCGGCATTGCTCCAGCTCATCGAGGACGAGGTGAAGGCCGGGGAGGCAGGCTCGATCGTCGCGAAGATGAATGCGCTCGCCGATCCCGACATCATCAAGGCCCTCTACCGCGCCTCGCGGCGGGGCGTGCGGATCGACCTCTTCATCCGCGGCGTCTGTTGCCTGCGTCCGGGGGTCGAAGGCTTGTCCGAGCGCATCCGGGTGACGTCGCTCGTCGATCGCTTCCTCGAGCATTCGCGCATCTGGCACTTCCACGCGCGCGGCGCGAACAAGGTGTTTCTCGCCAGCGGCGACTGGATGCCGCGCAACTTCGTCCGCCGCGTCGACATTGCGTTTCCCATCGAAGAGCCGGAGCTGAAGGAGAGAATCTTGGGCGAGATCCTCGCCCTGCCACGCGCCGACACCGTCAAAGCGAGCACGCTGCAGCCGGACGGGACGTATCGCCGCATCAGGCCCGAGCCGGGGGCGCAGGCGGTGCGGGCGCAGGAGCAGTTCATCGCGCTTGCGCGACGTTCGGCGTTCTCGGACGTCTCGCGCGCTGCTTCGGCGGAGCGGCTGCTCAGCGGCGGAGAGCTGCTGCCGCGCCGCAAGGGTCCGCGCAAGCGCAAGAGTTAGTCGCGGTCGCGACCTCGCACGCATGGCTCGATTTCGAGCCATCGCGAGAACGTCGGCCAGTCTTCACACCGTCGTTTCGCGAAGGTCCGTACGGTCCTGCCGCCTTTTCCCACCCAAAGGAGGCACCCCGTGAAGCGCGCCCTCGTCGTTTCGCTGTTCATGCTCTCGCCCGCCGTCTTGGCCAAGGACGGCGCAAATCGCTGCCGGCTCGGCAATGGCGTCGAGCACGTCGTCTACATCCAATTCGACAATACCCATCTGCGCCGCGACAAAGCCGAGGTTCCGTCTGACCTGGAGCAGATGCCGCACCTGCTCAACTTCATCCGCGGCAACGGGACCGTTCTGCAGAACGACCACACGGTCCTCATCTCCCACACCGCGGGCGGCATCCTTTCCACCTTGACCGGGGTATATCCGGATCGCCATGGCCAGACCGTCTCCAACAGCTACGTGCGCACTTCGGCCACCGGGGCGTTCTCGTTTCCGAGCTCGTTCGGTTATTGGACCGACCCCGTCTCGGGAACCATCCCGAACATGATCACCAAGGACGGGGTGAACGCCCCTGCGCCGTGGGTGCCGTTCACCCGCGCGGGCTGCGACGTCGGCGCCGCGGGCGCCGCCAACATCGTGCTGGAGAACACCGGCACCTCCGCCACCGGCGACGTGACCAAGGTCTTCGGGGCCGGCTCTCCGCAGTTCCTCGAGGCCCAGGCCTCTGCCGCCGCCCGCGCCGGAACCGCAGCGCGGAACCTCGCGCAGACCGACTTCGTGGGCGTCGCCGTCCATTGCGCCGCAGGCTCTCCGATCTGCGCGGGCGGCCACCCCGACCTTTTGCCCGACGAACCGCTCGGCTACACCGGCTTCAACGGCCTCTTCGGCGCCAAGGAGATCAACCCGGTCATCGCCGGCGGCCCGGTGCTGCACGACCTTTCCGGCGCGCCCATCGCCGACCCCTTCGGCCAGCCCGGGTTCCCCGGCTTCGACGGAATGGAAGCGACGGCTTCGCTGGCGATGGCGGCCGCGATGCAGGAGCGGGGAATCCCGGTGACGTTCAATTACATTTCCGACGCGCACGACTTCCACGGCATCTCCGGGAACGTCCACGACGCGTTCGGCCCCGGCTCGCTCGGGTACGTGCAGCAGCTCGCCGCGTATGATCAGGCGTTCGATCTCTTCTTCCAGCGGCTCGCCCGCGACGGCATCGACAAGAGCAACACCCTGTTCGTCTTCACCGTCGACGAAGGCGACCACTTCGCCGGCGGCACGCCCACGCCGCTGACTTGCGACGGGGTGACGACGCCGTGCGATTGGACCAACCAGATCGGGGAAATCGACGCCAACATCGACACGCTCGTCCAGCACCAGTTCCCCGCGCTCGCGGCGCAGTTCTTGGGAACTTCCGCTCCGAATGCCTTCACCGTGCACGGAGACGACGCGCCCACGTTCTATCTCGCCGCGAAGGGCAAAGGCGCGCTCGAGCAGACCGATCCGGCGACACGCAACTTCGAACGCGCCGTCGCCGACCTGACCGCGGTCAATCCGCGCACCGGCCAGACCGACCGGCTGCTCGCGCAGATGGCCGATCAGACCGGCATGAAGACGCTGCACATGATGAGCGCAGACGCAGCCCGCAACCCGACCTTCGTGTTCTTCGCCGACCCCAACTACTTCATCACCGACTTTCCCGCTTCGACCTGCGAGACCTGCGTCGACCCGACCTTCGCTTGGAACCACGGCGACATCCAGCCGGAGATCCGCACCACCTGGATCGGCCTCGCCGGCCCCGGCGTGCGCAACCTCGGCGCGACCGACGTCTGGACCGACCACACCGACGTGCGGCCCACCATCCTCTCCGCCGTCGGCCTGCGCGACAGCTATGAATCGGACGGCCGGGTCATCAGCGAAGTGCTCGACGAAAAGGTGGTGAGCTCGGCGGTTCGCGGCCCGGAGATGGAGGCGCTGGGCGCGGCGTACAAGCAGCTCAATGCGCCGTTCGGGCTCTTCTCGCGCGCGCTCCTCACCGTCTCCACGCGGGCCCTGACCAGCTCGGATGCGACCTACACCTCGCTCGAACAGCAGATCGCCACCCTGACGGCGACCCGCGACGCCCTTGCCGCGGCCATCCGCACCGCGCTCAACCAGGCAGCCTTCGGCGGAAGGCGGCTGTCCGGCGACGAAGTCCGCGCCTTCACGGCGCAGGCGGCGGCGTTGACCTCGCAAGCCATCGACCTGGCACTCTGAAGACTGAACCGGGCGCATGGTTCAGCGCCATGCGCCCGGCGTCTTCAGCGCGTCGAAATCGCCACCGGCTCTTCCACCGTGTAGCGGGTCATCATTCCGCCGGCCATGTGGTCGGCCACGTGGCAGTGGAACATCCAGGTGCCCGCGTCGTCCGGGCGCATGTCCACGACTTCGGTGGTGGCGGGCAAGAGGCCAACGGTGTCGGTGCGCGAGCCGTGGTGCAAGACGGTTGCGCCATGCCAGTGGGCTGTGTGGATGTCGCTCTCGTTGCCGAGGCCGATCAGATACCAGCGCACCCGCTCGCCCTTCTTCATGACCAGGCCGGAAAGGTTTCCCCAGAGGAGGCCGTTGATGGCGTGCTTCTTGTTGCTCTCCCTGAATTCCTGGCTTTCGACGTCGACCTTCTCGTGTGCCTCCTGCGCAGCATCGTCCGGGTCCCACACGCGCCCCTCGGCGAACTCTTCGATGTTCGCGCGCAGGTACGGGCTTTTGTTCTCGTCGAAGATCATGAACAGCATCGTCAGCTCGCGGTCGACGTCGCGCGGCCGCCCGTCCGCCAATGCGCGCCCTTTGCGGGTGACGACGATTCCGCCGACGAGCCCCGCATAGATGTCCTGATTTTCGTGATCGTGCGCGTGGTAGAGCCAGAAGATTGAATCCGGATCGGCAGGGCCGGGACCGGCGCGCTCGGGCACTTGCCAATGATAGGTGTATTCGCCGCCGAGGGGCTTCACGTGCGCGCCCAGGTGCTGCCGCGGATCGCCGCTGTCGTAATGCGCGCCTTCGTTGGCCTTGTCGTAGAAGACGCCGTGCGGGTGGATGCCGATGGGCAGCGCGGTGTCGTTGCGGAAGTGGACGGTGATGGTGTCGCCGACTTCCGCGTGCAGGATGGGGCCCAGGATGCCGAGGCTCGGGTCCCGCGGGACGCGCTTCTTGAAGCTTTCGTCGGTGTATTCGCGATAGACGGCTTTGTAATTGCGCCGGCCGATGCGGCCTTTGCCTTCCTCGAGATACAGCGATTCCTCGGCGCTGAACGGCGCAGCGGTCATGAGATTCGTCGGAAACGAAGGCGCGTAATCCCAAAGGACGGTTTCCGCGGCGATGTAATGGACGCGCTCTTTCGCCTGCGCTGCGAGGCCTGCGCAAACGAGTGCGGCGGCCAGGCACGAAGCCCGGCCGCCGGCCCGATTCGCTGCGGCCAGGCAAAAGGCCGGGCCGCAGCGGAACAATTCAGCGCTGCGCGTGCTCATCGCCATCCTGCCGGAGCGGAAGCCCGGTCGACGCATCGAGAACGAGCGTGCGATTGCGCGGATGGGCGAAGTCGAACATGCCCTCGATCGACCCTGCCAGCCGGTCGAACGACGACTGCCCCTTCGGCGGCGCGGCGGGGCCGTCGATCTGCCCGACGAACCAGTTGTCCTCGACGAACCGCAACAGCGACGACTGGTCGGTGACGTTGTGGTCGACGTGGTTCTCCTTGGCGAACGGCGAGACAGCCAGGAGCGGCAGGCGGGGGCCGTACCCGCAGCGTCCCTGGAACGCGCCCGGCGCCGGCGTGCCGCAGTTGATACCTGCCGCAAACGCATCGACCGAACCCGCGGAAGGATTCACGATCGGCCCCGTGACATGATCGAACCAGCCGTCCGAGTCGTCCCAGGCGATGACCACTGCGGTGCTCTCCCAATCCGGGCTCGCCTGCAGCGCATTGATCACCTGCACCAGGAACGTCTGCTCCGAAAGCGGGTCGGAATTGCCCGGGTGTCCGTCCTGGAACGACGCAGCCTTCAGGTATGAGACCGCGGGAAGCCCGTTCGCCCCGAGCGCGGCGAAGAAGTCAGCCAGATCGTAGTTGTGATTGGCCTGGTCGGTCGTCCCGATGCGGCCGGTCGGGCGCAGGTGGTGCGGGTTCGCCGTCGAGGCGTAGTACTGGAACGCCGAGTGGTGGGCCGAGTAGTCGGTGACGGGGCCGTGGATGTCCGCGTTCGACGGATTGGTGTCGCCTGCAGGATTGGCAACGCCCGGGTGCCCCGCGTGGCTCTGGCCGCACACCGCCGGCGTCTTGAGCGAGCCGTCAGCGTTGAAGGTCGCAGGCTGCGTGGGAGCAAAGCCGCCCTGGAACCAGCCCCAGGTGATGCCCTTGGCGTTGAGCAGATCGCCCACGTTCTTGCCGTTCATCCGCACCGTCTTGGCTGTGCCGGTGCCGCCCTTGTCGGCGCCGCAGTCGTCGAGGAACGGATCCGGATCGGAGATGACCGTGCCCTGCGCGTCGCCCGGGCCGAAGAAGACGCTGCCGTCGCTGACCGTGACGGGGGTGCGGCTCGTCGGCGTGACCGCGAAGTACGAGGCGCCGTGGGTCTGGCCCGAGACGAGGTTGAGCGCGCCCGGCGTCGAAGGCCCGAAGGTGGTGCCGAAGGAGTTGTCGCTCAGCGCGAAGTGCTGCGCGTATTGCCACAGCGCGGTCACCGTGTTGCCGTCGTAGAAGCCCATGACGGTGGTGCCGTCCGGCTCGCAGCCGACGCTCTTGCCAGAGGTGAATTCGACGAATTTGTCGAGGAGCCCGCTGTTCACCGCCTTCTGCTCGGCGGTGTAGCCGTGGTTCTGCGAGCAGGTGAAGGCTTGATCGCGGCCGAGGCGGAACGGCTGCGCCTTGTTCTGATCGCCGCTGATGAGCCCTTGAGAAAGGCCGTTGACGGCCGGCGTTCCGGGACGCGCGATGAACACGGGCTCACCGGCGAAGTTCGCCGCGTTCGGATAGGTGCCGAAGTAGTGATCGAAGGTTTCGTTCTCTTGGAAGATGACGACCAGGTGCTTGATCGGCGTCTTGGTCGCGGCGTCGGAGCGGCCGTCTTTCGCCAATGCCGGCACGGCCAGCGCCGCGCACAGCGTCACTGCGAGCTTCTTCGCGTTCATTGTGGTGCTCCCGGGTAGGTGTCGAGCGAGCGCGACCCTAGGGGAGCCGGAAGGCGATCACTTTCCGGTTCGGTGATTTTCTCGCAACGCGCAGCGCGGCGGTGTCAGCGCGGCGGCAACGGGAGCGGACCGCCGGCGATCGAGGCAATCAGCCAGGTCGTGCCCTTTCGCACCCAGAGGATTGTCATCCATTCGGTCTTGGCGACGATCGACGGCTCGCGATACCAACTGACCCGGCTGTGGACGACCGCCTTGTCTCCGCCAACCTGAACGTCCTCGAGCTCGTAGTCGGTGACTTTCAAGTTTTCTTCGGCGCCGTTCGCCACCCGGAGGAAGTCCTTCTGCCGTTCGGGGACGACCCGCTGAACGATTCCGCGCAGATCGCTCCAGCGGATCGACTTGGAGAAGGCTTCGTTTCCCTCTTCGAGATCGTTGCGCGCGTTTTGCGCCCCCGCGCAGCCCGAGAGCGTGAGGACGAGGACGACGCAGTGGACCACCCGCACGGGAACCTCCAGGCGGATATTTGGGCATCGCGCGACTGGAATGTCCATTCGTAGCTCGCTGACGCGAGCGGCTGGGCCACCGACGGCGGGCGTCATGCCGCGCTGAGGACGCGATGCGCCGGGAACGTCGCGCATCGCCGTTTCGACGATGGCAGACGCGATGTCGAGGCGCGACGAAGTTCCACCCCAGAGCGTCGAGCCCAGTTGTTGATTTGCTTGCCAAGCATGTAGAAAGGCAGTAATATTTTTTTCTTCGAATGAAGCGGCGCCTGCTGACCTCCTTCCAGTTCAAGAAGCGCGGCGGGAAGCGCCCCGGTGCGGGCCGGCCCAGGCTGCGCGAACACCCGGGGCTGATCGGACCTGGCGTTCCGCATCGCGCCCGAAAGCCGTTCCACGCCTGTAAGGCCGTGCACGTCACGCAGCGGGTGCGGCCCGGGGTCGGTTCTCTGCGCAAGCAGGGCCCGGCGCAGGTACTGCTCGCCGCTTTCCGCGATGCAGCAAACGGCGGCCGGATGCGCATCGCGCACTACTCAGTCCAGGGCAACCACCTGCACTTCGTGGTGGAGGCCGAGGACACCGACGCGCTCTCGCGCGGGATGCAGGGCCTCGCCATCCGCATCGCGCGGCGGCTCAACCGTCGCCTCGGGCGCGCAGGGCCCGTGTTCGCCGACCGCTACCACGCGCGCCTGCTCTCCTCGCCGCGCGAGATCGCCAACGCCATCCGGTACGTGGTCGGCAACTACCGCCAGCACACCCGCGAGTGGCTGCCAGAGGACTTTCGCGATCCACTCGCCACCACCGCGAACCGGCCGCTCGAGTCACCGCGGCTTTGGCTGTTGCGCGACGGGTGGCGCGCACTGTCGCGGCAAACACTGCGGCAGTTCGAGCCGCCGTGACGCGTCGAATCGAGGTCGCGACGTCAGTGAAGCCCGGCGGTGGCGAGGGGCAGTTCCACCCAGAAGATGGCGCCCTTTGCCGGCTCGGACAATACCCCGACGGTGCCGGAGCGCGACTCGACGATGCGCTTCACGGTCGCGAGCCCGAGGCCGATGCCGCTCTTGTCCGCGTCTTCGCCTTTGACGTACGGCTCGAACAACGCGTCCTGCTGGTCGGCCGGGATGCCAGGGCCGTTGTCGCGGACGAAGAGGCGCACGCTGCCCTCGAGCACGCTGACTCCCGCATGCACCACGAGCTTCGGCCCCTTGCCGATGTGCTTGATGGCGTTCTTCACCAGGTTCTCCAGCACGACGATGACCGCCGCCTCGGCGCACGCGACTTTCACGTGCGGCACCGGCTCGAAAGTCAGCGCCACGCCGCGAGCGGTGGCCGTTGGGGTCAGCTCGTCGCGGACGGCCGCCATCGCGTCCGCCAGGTCGGCGGATTCTCCCGGGGCAGCGCGCCCTCCCGCCCAGGCGAAGCGCAACAGCTCGTCGACGATGGCGGCGACGCGATCGACGCTGCCGCGGACGGTGCTGGCGATCCCTTGCGCGCGCGCGTCGAACTGCAACTTCTGCGCGAGCATGTGGACGCCAGCGGTCACGGCTCCTAACGGGCTGACGATGTCGTGCGCGACCCGTCCGGCGAACTGCTCCAACTCCTGCGCGCGCTCGCCAGCCCGGGCCCGCCACCTGTGCCAGCCGAGCTCGTGCTTGCGGACCAGCAAGAATGCGAGGAAGCCGCCCGCGATGCCGAGGAGCGCAAGGGTGAGGCTGAAGGCGTGCGCGGCGCCGAGCGGGCCATCGCGGAACTGATCGAGGCGCGCGCTGACCTCGGCGAGACGGCGGCGTTCGGCGGCGAGCTTCCCGGCCTGGCCCGGCACTTCCGTCTGCGTCTCGAGGATGGAATCGATGGCGTGCACCGATTCGGTGAGCGCGGCGGCCTCGCGGCCAATCCGTTGGCGGGCGCCGTGCTCGATCCAGAGCGGGGCGGCGAGAAAGCCGGTGATGAGGAGCGCGAGCACCCAGAACGGGCTCGCAAGCCAGGCGTTTTTCGGCAGCGGGGCTTCGGGTTCCACGGCGGCTCCTCGTCCTATGGGCGAGCACAGAACCGCTCGGCCGCCGACCCTCTTCCCGCTTTTCGACAATTCGTACGGCGTGGATGTGCGCTCGCGACCGCGCTGTAGGGCCGGGTGCTCCCCGGCGCGGGCGGCGCCGGACGCTATTCGGCGAACATCCGGATGCCCGTCGCGGCAGCGAAGGCGAGCCTCCGCGCCTCGTCCCAATCCGGGTGGCGGACGATGAGGTGGCCGTCCGAGAGCAGCGTGTGCTTCCAGTTCCGGCGCGGCGTGCCCGGCCGGAGCAGCCGCTCCTGCACCACCCACGATCCCGCCTCGCGCAGCCACTGGTCGAGCCCTTCGATGCGGGTGATGCGGCCGCGCCCCTGCGCGCGATTGAAGACGTTGCCGACGTTGTACTTGCGCTCGGTCCTGCCCTCGAACGACTTCCAACAGACGACCCGCGCCCATTCGCGGAAGAGGTCCAGGTCGCAGGTGTAGTTCATCTGATCGACGAGGTGCGCGCCCCCCGGCCTGCAGCCGATCTCGCCGAAGACCGCCTCGCCCTTCGGCGTCAAGAACCATTCCATGTTGGTGAAGCCGTCGGTCATGCCGAGGGCGCGCAGCACCTCGCGCCCGAGCTGGATGCCTTTCGAAAACTTCGGCTGGGCCATGTCGCGCACGGTGAGGATGACCGGGCTGATCCATTCGTACGAGCGCGCTTCCAAGGGCTTCGGCAGGTAGGAGGCGATGTTCTCGAAGGCAGGCGTTCCGTCGATGCAGACGGTGTCGAAGGTGAATTCCTCGCCTTCCACATACTCCTCGACGCTGACTTCGGGGACGCCGCGGGTCGCCTGGATGGCAGCCTCGAGCTCGCCCGTCGTTCGCGCCGCGTAGGTGTCCGCGCTGCCGGCTCCGGCGATGGGCTTCACCACCAGGGGAAGGCCGATCTCCTCCGCCGCGTCGCGCAGCTCTTTTTCCGTCCGCGCTCTTCGCGATCGCGGGACCCGAAGGCCCGCCGCTCGCACGCGCTCTTTCATCACTTCCTTGTCGCGAAAGCCGCGCACGGTGTCGGGAGACATTCCCGGGATGCCCCAGCGTTCGCGGAGCCGCGCCGCCAGCATCACCAGGACCTCCCAATTGGCGAGCACGCGATCGACCGACTTGCCCCGCAGCCACTGGGTAGCGCGCTCGATCACGTCGTTCTCGTCGAGGATGCCGGGCACCTGAAGGTAGTCGTGCAGGTGCGGCTTCACTTCGGCGGGCAGCGCGGCGCGCGGGGTGTCGCCGATGCCGTAGACCTCCGCTCCCACCTCGGCGAGGCCGCGCGTGTATTGGATCATTTCCGGCGGATAGGCTGGCGAAAGAAAGACGACGCGCATTCGCGAAAGCTTAGCAGTTTGACGCAGTACCTGCGGCCGTCCATGCTCGCCGGCATGGCCCGCAACGTCATCTTTGCCGCGCCGTTTCCCACCGACATCACCATGCGATTCGTGCGCGCCGCGGCGAAGCTTCCCGACGTGCGGCTCTTCGGCATCGTCCACACCCCGCCCTCGGGCGCGGACGCGAACGTCTATGCGGACTTCGTGCGGGTGACCGATCCGCTGGCCACTTCCGACCTGATCGAGGCGACCGAAGTCTTGCGCCGGCGCCATGGGCAGCCGCACCGGATCATCGGCATTCTCGAAGCGATGATGGTGCAGCTCGCGCAGGCGCGCGCGCACTTCGGCGTCGAAGGAACGCAGCCCGCAGTTGCGGAGCTGTTTCGCGACAAGGCGCGGATGAAGGAGGCGCTGCGCGCGGCCGGGCTGCCGGTGGCGCGGAGCCGGCTCTTGCGCGGCCCGGACGATGCGCGCTCGTTCGCCGCGGAAGCGGGCTTTCCCATGGTGCTGAAGCCGCCGTCGGGAATGGGCGCGAAATCGACCTGGCGGGTGAACAACGAGGAAGAGCTGCTTCGCGGAGTGGCCGGCATCGGGGCGAGCGCCGAGCGGCCCATCCTTGCCGAGGAGTTCTTGCGCGGGCGCGAGTTCAGCTTCGAGACCATCACGCTCGGCGGCCAGGTGCGGATGGAGTCGCTCTCGCACTACCTGCCGAGCTGCCTGGAAGTCCTGGAGACTCCCTGGATTCAGTGGTGCTGCCTGTTGCCGCGCGAGATCGCAGGCCGCGAATACGACGGAGCGCGCGAGCTCGCGCAAGGAGCTGTGCGGGCGCTCGGGCTCTCTGACGGAATGACCCACATGGAATGGTTTCAACGGCCCGACGGCAGCATGGTCATCGGGGAAATCGCGCAGCGGCCGCCCGGCGCCAACATCAGCACCATGACCGGGCTAGCCCACGGCGAAGACATCTTCCGCGCCTGGGTCCGCGCGGTGGTCGACGGCGAGCTCGACGGCGCCTGGGAGAGAAAGTACGCGGTCGGGTCGGCGTTCTTGCGCGGCATGGGCCACGGCCGGGTCGCGCACGTCCAAGGAGTGCACGAGGTGCATCAACGGATCGGGCCCTTGGTGGCGGAGGCGAAGCTGCCCGAACCGGGCGCGATGAAGAGCGACGGCTACGAGGGCGACGGGTACGTCATCGTGCGCCACGAGAGCACGGAAGTGGTCCGTCAGGCGCTCAGGACCGTGATCGAAACCATCCAGGTCCATTACGCCTGACGGACCGCCCGTCCCCCCGGAACAAGCTCCCAGCGTCCGTCTGCACCGGGCCCCCCAGCCCGGCGCGACCGCGAGTTGCAAAGCGCTGACCAATTGGACGCCGCACCAACGCCCCCTGGAAGCGGTTTTCTTCGCGGGGGGCCGCGATCGCTACGCGCAGCAGCGGTGTCGCGCAACAGTTGCACCCCAAACGTCGCACTCGAGAACGACAACGCGAACGACAACGCGAACCCGAACGCGAACGAACAGGTCTCAGCCGATTCCCGGCCGCAGCTTGCGATACAGCTCCACGTACTCCCCGATGCGGTGCCGCCACCCGAGCGGCATCCGCATCCCGTTCCGCTGCAGCACTTCCCACTGCGCCCGCCCCTGCGCGTACACATCGAGCGCGCGCTCGACGGCCCAGGTCAGCCCGGCCTCGTCGAAGTGGTCGAAGACGAACCCCGTGCCGCGCCCTCTGTCCCACTGCTGCACGGTGTCCGCGAGCCCGCCCGTTTTGTGGACGATGGGCGGCGTCCCGTAGCGCAAGCTGTACATCTGGTTGAGCCCGCACGGCTCGTACCGGGACGGCATCAAGAACAGGTCGCATCCCGCTTCAATCCAATGCGCGCGCGTCTCGTCGAACCCGGACTGGTACGACACCTGCGCCGGAAACGCATCCGCGAGCCGGGCGAAGAACTGCGTGTAGCGCTGCTCGCCGTTGCCGAGGACGACCAGCCGGAACGGACGCTTGCGCAAGAGGCGCGGCAACACCGCCATGCACAGGTCGATGCCCTTCTGCCAGACGAGCCGCGAGACGAGGCCCACGAGCGGCATCTCCGCTTGTCCGCGCAGCCGCAGCGCATCGAGAAGCGCGGTCTTGCAGCGCGCCTTGCCCGACAGATCTTCAACCGAGAAGTGGTGCGGCAGGTGACGGTCGCTGGAAGGGTTCCATTCGTCCTCGTCGATGCCGTTCAAGATGCCAAAGAGCACGTCCCGCCGCGTGCGCAACAGCCCATCCAGGCCCACGCCGCGCTCGAAGGTCTGGATCTCCCGCGCATAGGTGGGGCTGACGGTGGTGATGGCATTTGCGTGCAGGATGCCGGTCGTCAAGAAGCGCACCCTGCCCTGCCGCAGATCGTCCTGGTGCAAGAGAGCGCGGGCCGGTTCGAGCCCCATGTCCGGAACGGCTGAAGCGGGGAACGTTCCTTGGTGGCCGAGGTTGTGGATGGTCAGCACGCTCCGGGTCTTGGCGAAGAGCGGGTCTTGCGCGAACGAGGTCCGCAGCAAAAGCGGAAGAAGCCCCGTCGGCCAGTCATTGACGTGCGCGATGTCGGGCGAAAAGCGGAGCGCCCGGCAAGCTTCCAGCGCAGCCCGATTGAGCACCGCGAAGCGCAGGTGGTCGTCCGGCGCATCGTAGATCCCCCGCCGATCGTACAGCGACGGGCAGCGCACGAAATAGACCGGCATCCCCGACCGCGGCAACGGAGCAGAAAGAATGGACGCGCGCACCGTGTGCGGGCCCATCGCGAACGTCATCTCCGGCAACACCGCCGTCAGCTCCGCCTGCACGCTGCGGTAGAGCGGCAGGAACACCCGCACGTCATGTCCGCGCTCGTGCAGGTGGCGAGGGAGCGCCGCGCCGACATCTCCCAGACCGCCCGTCTTGGCGAACGGCGCGACTTCCGAAGAGACGAAGAGGACGTTCACGAAGGCAAACTCTACCGCCGTTGCGGCTTCAAGCGTCTTTGCTTCTGCTATAGCTCCCGAAATGCCGCCGGACGTCGTCTTCCTTGAGCCGACCTTCCCTCGCAACCAGCGCGAGTTCGTGCGCGCGCTGCACTCGGTGGGCGCGCGGGTAATCGGCATCGGCGAGCGCCCCAAGGAATGGCTGGACGAAGAGCTG
This sequence comes from Myxococcales bacterium, assembly GCA_036488495.1. Lineage (GTDB taxonomy): Bacteria > Myxococcota > Myxococcia > Myxococcales > 40CM-4-68-19 > 40CM-4-68-19. The sequence goes on from DASXHM010000168.1 coordinate 14,367, forward strand.
CGCCATTGGCTGACTCATTACGAGCAGGTCGGCAACGTCACCGACGAGGGCCAGGTGGAGCGCGCGGTGCGCTTCATCCAGTCGAAGGTGCAGGTGGATCGCCTGGAGGCGGTGGTGGAAGCGCACGTGATGTGCGCGGCGCGGGTGCGGGAGAAGTGCGGCATTCCCGGAACCAGCGTCCGCACCACCTATCTCTGCCGCGATAAGCCGGCGATGAAGGAGGCGCTCCGGCAGGCGGGCATTCCCTGCGCGCAGTCGATCGGCTCGTCGAGCCCCGGCGAGATCCGCGCCTTTGCGGCCCGGGTCGGCTTTCCACTGGTGGTGAAGCCGCGCGACGCCGCCGGCGCCTCCGGGACCATCCGGGTGGACAACGCGCACGAGCTCGAAGAGGCGCTCGCATCCTTTGGGGTGACCCAAGGCCGGAGCGCCGCCGTGGAAGAGTTCATCGAAGGCCACGAAGGGTTCTACGACACGGTCACCATCGAAGGCCGCGTCGTGCACGAATTCATCACCCATTACTATCCCAACGTCTTGGAGGCGATGCGGACGCGCTGGATCTCGCCGCAGTTCGTCACCACCAACCGCCTCGG
>DASXHM010000246.1:0-48118 GCA_036488495.1 Myxococcales bacterium
GCGGAGGGCAGGTCGATGAAGAAGATCTCGTCGAAGCGCCCCTTCCGTAACAGCTCGGGCGGAACGGCGTCGATGCGGTTGCAGGTCGCGACCACGAAGACCGGCGCCGTCTTCTCCTGCAGCCAGGTGAGGAGCGTCCCGAACACCCGAGCCGACACCCCCGAGTCGGTGACCATCCCGGTCGCGCCCGAGAGCCCCTTCTCGATTTCGTCCACCCAGAGCACCGTCGGCGCCACGCTCTCGGCGACCGAAATGGCCCGCCGCAGGTTCTCCTCGGACGACCCGACCATCGAGGAGAAGATGCGTCCGAGGTCGAGCCGCAAGAGCGGCAGCGCCCATTGCCGGGCGATGGCCTTCGCGGTCAGGCTCTTGCCGCACCCCTGAACGCCGAGGAGGAGGACACCTTTCGGAGAAGGCAGGCCGAAGCTGCGCGCCGACTCGCCGAACGCGTTCTTCCGCCGGTCGAGCCATTGTTTCAAGTCCGTGAGGCCGCCGACGTGGCGCAGATCTTCTTCGACGTCGACGAACTCCAAGAGGCCGCTCTTGCGGACCACCTGCCGCTTCTCGTCGAGGACGAGCTGGATGTCGTCCTTGTCCAAGACCCCGTCGTTGGCGATGGCTTTGGCGAAGGCGTTCTCGGCCTCGCTCAGGGTGAGCCCCTGCGCGGCCTTGATCAGTTGTTCGGCTTGCTCGCGGCTCAGGTTGACGCTGGCTTTGTTGCCCTGGCGGACGACGCCGATGATTTCTCGGAGGAGCTGCAAGAGGTCGCGAAAGGAGGGGAGCGGCACGTCCAGGACCGACACGTCCTTCTCCAGCTCCGCCGGAATCCGCAGGACAGGCGACAGCAAGATGACGGTGGTCAGCGTGGATTTCAGATCGTGGGCGAGCTCGCGCAGCGCCCGCACCACGAGCGGCCCGTCCAGATGCGCGTGCAGGTCCTTGAACACCGCCAAGGACGGCTCGGTCAGCCGGGCAACCGAATGCAGCGCCTCGATCGGATCGCGGGTCTGATCGCTGACGGGGACCGAGCGCGGACCGACCTGCCGCCGCAGCCCGCGGGTGACCGACCAGGTGAAGAGCGACTTGCCGTGGTTGTGCGCCACCTCGGAGAGGACCGCGTCGAGGCGCTGCTCCTCGAAGCTGACCAGATAAATGAGCGGATAGCGCGCGCGCAGGAGCGTCTCGAGATCGGAGACGAACCTGGGCGTCCCTTGCGGCGCGCTCTCCAGCGTCTCCATCAGGCGGCGGCTTGAGCCGCACGGCGCAGGCGGGCCGCGGCGTCCTCTACCTGCGAGAGGGAGAAGTCGAGATGGGTGACGGCGCGGATGCGGGTCGGGCTGACCGCGCCGACGAGCACTCCTTCCCTTCGCGCCGCATCGACGAGGCGCAGCGCATCCGGCACGTCGGCGAGGAGGATGTTGGTCTGCGGCGCGTGCCAGGCGAGAGGAACGGCTTGCGAGAGCTTGCGCGCGCTCTCGTGGTCTTCGGAGAGCCGGTGGAGGTTGTGGTCGAGCGCGTAGAGACCGGCCGCGGCGAAGATGCCTGCCTGGCGCAATCCGCCTCCCGACCGCTTGCGCAGGCGCTTCAGCTTCTTCACCCGATCGCGGGTGCTGGCGACGACCGAGCCGGCCGGGGCGCCCAGGCCCTTGCTCAGGCAGACGCTGACGCTGTCGGCCTTCTCGCACCAGCGGGCGAGGCTGATTTCGCTGGCGACGTGCGCGTTCCAGAGGCGGGCTCCGTCGAGGTGGACCGCGAGTCCGGCGCCGTGCGCGACGTCCGCCACCGCGTCCATCTGCGAGAGCGGCCAGATGGAGCCGCCACCCCGGTTGTGGGTGTTCTCGATGGCGACGAGACGCTGCAGTGGATCGTGATCGCCCTGCGATGCCCGCAACACCGCCTTCAGCGTCTCGGGCGTGTAGATGCCGCGCGGACCGTCGACCACGAGGCTCTGCGCCCCCCACAGCGCGGAGATGGCGCCGCCCTCGTAGTTGACCACGTGGCAGCCGCGCTCGCAGATGACCTCTTCCCCGGGACCAACGTACGAGCCGATGGCGATCTGGTTTGCCATGGTGCCGGTGGGCACCCAGACGGCCGCTTCCTTGCCGAGCAGCGCGGCGATGCGCTCCTGCAGCGCGTTGATGGTCGGGTCTTCGCCGTAGACGTCGTCGCCCACTTCCGCCTGCGCCATGGCCTTGCGCATGCCGGGGGTGGGCTTCGTGACGGTGTCGCTGCGGAGGTCGATGAGGTCCATGGGAGCCCCATGATAAACGCCCCGCGATGGCTCGGGAAACGAAAGCTACGCGGGCGGCGCGCTTCCAGCGGATCGTGGACAAGCTGGAAGCGGCGATGCCGGAGGCGAAGATCGCGCTCGATTACGGAGATGAGCTGCAGCTTCTCGTCTCGGTGATGCTCTCGGCGCAGTGCACGGACGCGGTGGTGAACACCAGCACTCCCGCCTTGTTCGCGAAGCATCCGACCGCCCGGCACTACGCGAGGAGCAACCCGGAGAAGCTCGGGGCGATGATCAAGCGGGTCGGGCTCTGGCGGGCGAAGGCGAAGAACCTGCACGCGGCAATGACCCAGATCGAAGAGCGTCACCAAGGCAAGATCCCGCGTTCGCGCGAAGAGCTGTGCGAATTGCCCGGGGTCGGCTGGAAGACCGCTGGCGTGGTCGTCAACCACGCCTTCGGAACGCCGGCTTTTCCGGTGGACACGCACGTCGGGCGCGTTTCGCGAAGGCTCGGGCTGACCAGGCACGAAGACCCGTTCAAGGTGGAGCAGGATCTGTCGGCGCTCCTCCCGGACAAGCTGTGGGGCCGCGCGCACCAGCTCCTCATCTGGCACGGCCGGCGAACTTGCGAGTCGCGAATGCCGCACTGCTCCCGCTGCGTCGTCTTCGAGGATTGCCCCAGGCGCGGCGTGACGAAGAGCGATTAGTCGCCGCCGCCGGACGCAGCTTTGGTCAGCGGCTGCGCTGGTAGAACGCGACGTCGTTCCCATCCTGCAGGAGCGCGTCGAAGCGCGCCCAGCCGCGCGGCGCGTCCCTCACGTATGACGTCCAGGCGGCGACGGCGAGCGGCACAGAGGCGTTGGCCGCGTTCATCAAGTAGGCTTCGAGGGGGAGCTTCGCGAGGCACTCGGTGTCGTGGCCGACGGCGAGGATCGACGCCGCCTTCACCCACCTGCAGACCTGCGCCAGATCGGTCGAACCGGCGCTGCCGATGACGAAGAGCAGCTCTTTCGGCAGGTGGCGCGAGATGGCGGTTGCGAGGCCGAGCACCACGTGCGCGGGAGCGCCGGCGATGGCCGCCTCCGGGCCGCAGGAGCCGTCCGGCTTCCAGGGGAGCGTCGCCGCCTTCATCGAGTCCTGCCAGATGGCGGCGGCGGCGAGAAAGTCCATGCTCGCTTCCGTCTTGTAAAGGTGACGGTCCAGGATCGCGAGCGCGCGGCCGTGGAGGAGGTTCGCGAGCGCATGTACCGCGAGCCCGCCCGGATAGCCGTGGTGGCCGGTCTCGCACTCGCCGCCGGGGGCGGCCGCGAAGTCGCCTTGGTCGGGCGGCGGCAAGGTCAGCCCCGGATCGCCCAGGAGCTTGCGCGCCTCTTGCAAATGCGCGAGCGCCCAGGTCTCCCGCGGCATCCAGGGAGCGAGGATCTGCGTCTCGGTGGCGGCGCGCAGGCCCGGGTCTTCGATCTTGCCCGCCTCCCGCCGCAGCTCGAGCATGGCGTCGTTCGCCCAAGGCAGACCGCGCGCGATCTGGCGCGCCCGCTTCGCCGGATCTCTCGCGGCTTGCGTTCCGAGTGGCTGGCGCGCGCCACGCGCCCCCGGTGATGTCGCAGCGGCGGCGGCGAGGAGGATTGCGAGCATCGACGGTCTCCGCTGTTCGCTGCGCGTGCAGCCAGGAAGCTCTACTCGGCGGCGGCGCGGGAAGCCGGTGGGGCGGAGCTGCCGCCTGACCAGCTCTTCGGCACCACCATCTCCACTGCGCCTGCGGGCACCCAGCCGGTGAGGCCGTTTGCGAGCTTCACCCGCCGGAACGAGCCCTCTTCGTCTTCGACCCGGACGGTGGTTCCTTCGTGCACTTCGAAATGGCTCACCGCCTGCTCGCGCGGGCCTTCGCGCGCCGCCGCCGACTGCGCCACCACCACTCCCCGCTCGAGCGCGATCTTGCGCCCCTGCGCCGCGCCGAACGTCACCAGCGCACAAACGCCCGACAGCGCGAAGGAGACGATGGCCCAGCCGACGACCCCCGCTCGTTCCGGCCGCAAGAAGCGCACTCCGAGAAGCGACCACCCGGCGATCCACAACAGCAAGAAGCCCACCGCGGCGGCGCTTCCCGGCAAGGGCGCGAGCACCCGCGAGAGCGTCTCGGAGCTGCCTTCCTCGCTCTCGCCTTCGAGCTTGTCGACGTTGCCGCGGCGAAGCTCGACCAGGTCGGTTCGGGCGTCGTCGTCGGCCGGGTCCAAGAAGAGCGCGCGCTCGAAGTGGAGCGCCGCGAGGCCGCGCTTTCCCTGGCGCAAGTAGGCGGTGCCAAGGTTCGTCTCCAGCGCCGGCGAGGCAACTCCTTCCGCCACCAGCGCCTCGTAGGCCGCGGTCGCGCGCGGCACGTCGCCCGAGAGGTAGGCCGCGTTGGCGTCGGAGAAGAGCTGCGCCTGGGCCACGAGGAGAAGCGCGATCATGCGCGGTCCAACTCGCCGAGGACGGTCTCGGCGCGGCCGAGCATCGCCTCTCGGGCGGGCGCCTCGGACGCGAAGGGGGAGAAGCGGGCGCGGTCGCAGTCGTCGAGGATGCGCACGAGCCGCTTCGCGGTCTCTTCCGGATGCCCGCGCCCGGTCAGCGCCAAGAGCAGCTCGTCGCGGGTCAATCCGGCAGCCGCGATGCCCTGCTTGTCGGCGAGATATCCGGTCAGGGCGCGGCCGATCTCGGCGTAGAAAGCCGCGGCGTCGTTCTTGGCCAAGAGCTCTTGCGCGCCGCGCAGACGCTTGCTCGCAGCCGACCGTGCAAGGCGGACGCGCCGCTGCTGCGGGTCGGTCTGCAGCATCCGCCGCGCGCGCGACGCGCCGATCAGCACCGCGAGGCCGAAGGGCGGCAGGAGCAGGAGCGGCAGAAACCAGGGCCGCGACCAAGGCGGGGCCGACAGCCGCGCTTCCGACAGGTGCAGCCGGATGGGCCGCATCCCTCCGCTCGCGAGCAGATTCTGCGCGAGCGGCGCGGCAGCGGCGGCGCCGGCGGCGGAAGGCCCGACGCGCAGGTCGATGGGCTCGGTCCGCAGCGTCTTGTACTGCTTCTGCACCGGGTCGAAGGTGTCCACCGCCAGCGCGGGGATCTGGATGACGCCGGTCCGCTCCGGCACCAAGAGCTGCTCGATGGTGCGGGTACCGTTGATCAGCCCCTTGTCCACCACTTCCTTGTCGCTCGTGGTCGCGTCATAGGCGCGCAGGCCGTCGATCTTGGGCGGCTTCGGCAGCCGCAGGTCGCGCACGTTGCCGTAGCCGCTCACGACGATCCGCAGCGTCACCGGCGAGCCCACCGCCGGATCGAGCGGCTCGGCCGAGGCGCTGAGCTGCCATTGGCCGACGTTGCCTTGATCGAAGCCGGGCGGCTTTCCCGGCGGCAGCGGCTGCACGTCGAGCGTGATCGGTTGAGAGGCGCGCTTCACCGACCCGCGCGAGAAGAGCATGCCGAAGCCGGTCTGGATCTGCACCTCCGCCGGATCGATGACCGCCTTTCCCGCCCGGAGCGGAAAGAGCGCCCGCTTGCGCAAGAGATAGCCCTGGTAAGGCACGCCATCGAGGATGCGGGCCTGCGGCGTGAGCTGCTGCGGCGCTTCCAGGTCTTCCGCCCAGAAGTTGTCGAGCTTGGGCTGCTGGCTGTTCTCGACGTTCCCGACGTTCACCCGCGACAAGAGATAGAGCGAGTACGTCACCTGCTGCCCGACGAAGGGCCGCTCATTGTCCACCTGGGCGACGAGCAGCACGTCGCGCTGGCCGGGGTGGACATCGCCGAACGGATCGGTCTGCATGCTCCCCAGGCCCGCGAACGGATCCGGATTGGGTTGCCGCTGCCGCTGCGCCCTTGCCGACGGCTTGCGCCCGACCGGCAGCACCTTGATGCGGATGGGCTGGGTCGCGTAGGTGCGCCCGTTCCAACTCAGGTGGGCCGGTTCGATGACCGCGTCGCCCTCCCGCTTGGGAGTCAACGCCAGCGTGGTGGTGACGGTGCGGCGGAAGGCGGGGGCGCCGCTCGCGAACTGGTAGCTGAGCTGCTCCTGCGAGCTCGTGCTCACTACGTCGAAGGCGGAAAAGGCAGGGAGCTGCAGTTGGCCGGGGTCGCCGCGGCTCAGGTAGTTGGCGACGATCCGCAGCATCAGCGTGCCGTCCACCTCCACCTCGTTCGTGTCAGTGGAGGCGAACAATTCGACGTCCGCGGCCTGGGCGGCCGGCGCAGCCGAGACTTTGCCGGAGACGAGAAGCGCGAAAAGCAGCGCGCTACCAATCCTTTTCAGCATCGCTCCTCGGCACGTTCTTCCGCTTGTCCTTCGCGAATCGCCACGACTGTAAGTTCTTCTCGCTTGCCCGCAGAGCATCGAGGAGCCGCTCCGCCTCGCTGCGGTCGACCGGCTTTTCCGCCGCCGCCTGCTGCTCTTCTTTCTTCTGCTCGTCGGGCTTCGGTTGCTGGGCGCTTGCAGCCTGGCCAGGCTGGTTCTTCGGCTGCTCCTCTTTCTTGTCCTTGCCCGCCTGCTCCTTGTCTTGCTTGCCTTTGTCCTCGCCGCCCTTGGACTCCGAGCCCTTGTCTCTCTTCTCCTGCTTGTCTTTGTCGGGCTTCTCTTGCGCCTGGGGCTGCTTCTGCTTGCGCTCCTCCTTGGTCTTCAAGAGGAGCTCCAGGTTGACCTTCGCGTCCTGGTCGTTGGGATTGAGAGCCAGGGCGGAAGCGTACGACTTCATCGCATCCTCCGGCTTGCCCATCGCCTCCTGCGCGACCCCGAGCTGGTAGGCGGCCTTCGCTTTCAGCGGTGCATCGCCGTGCTCGAGCGCTTTCTGCGCTTCGCCCGCCGCTTCGGGCGCGCTCTCCGGGTCTTTCTTCACCAGCGCGGTCGAGCGATCGTACGAGAGCTCCGGCGCCTCCCCGAGCTTCTTCTGCGCCTCGTCGTACGCCTGCAAGGCGCCGTTCGGATCGCCCTCGGCGGCGAGCGAATTTCCGCGGTCCACCGTCGGGTCGCTCTTCTCGTACAAGCGCCGAAAGGCGCGGGCGACGCCTTCTTTGACCTTCTGCAAACCGCTCTCGTGCGCATCCGGCCGCGCCACCACCACCACCCGATCCGGCTTGGACGGCGTGGGCGTCGCCTGCGCGAGCAAGAAGAGCGCGAGGAGCGTCATGCCGTCTTCCCTCGCAAGAGCGCCCCTTCGCCCAGCATCGCCCCGAACGCCAACAATGCGAACGCCGGCCAGGCGAACCAGCCGTACTTGTCGTCGTACTGCACCGAGAGGCGGCTCTCCAATTCGCCCTTCTGCAGCTTGTCCAGTTCCGGCATCACTTGCAGGACGCCCAGGTCCGAGCCTTCGCCGCGCAAGACGAGGCCGCCTGCCCGCGAAGCCAGATCGCGCAAGCCCGCCACGTTGGTGCGGGTCAAGACGGTCTTGCCCTCGCGGTCTTTCTTGTAGCCCGTGACGTTGCCGTCCTTGTCGAGGAGCGGAATCGGCTCTCCGGTCTCGCTTCCCACCGCCACAGGATAGAGGTGGATGCCGGCCTCGCCCAGCTCGGTTGCGGCCTGTACCGCATCGCCCTCTTGATCCTCGCCGTCGGTGATGAGCACGACCGCCTTGCCGGCCGAGCCGCGCCCGCCGCCCTCGAGGACGCGCTTCGATTCCAGGAGCGCGCTCGCGATGGCGGTGCCCTGCTGCGGCATCGACGCCGGATCGACCGCGCGCAAGAAGAGCGCCGCGGCGGCATAGTCGGTGGTCAGCGGGCACTGCACGAATGCGTCTCCGGCGAACACCACGAGGCCCACCCGGTCGCCCTTCAGGCGATCGAGGAGCGCGGTCACTTCCAATTTGGCCCGCTCCAGCCGCGAAGGCTTCACATCGCGGGCGAGCATGCTGTTCGAGGCGTCGAGAGCGACCACGAGGTCGATGCCGCTCCGCTTGACGAGCTCGGTCCTCTCGCCGCACTGCGGGCCGGAAGCTGCGAAAAAAAGCAGGAAGAGGCCTACGCCGAACAGAGAGCCGCGGGCGATTCCCTGCGCAGCGCCGGCGCCCGGAAGCACTTGCGGAAGGCGCGCCCCGAGAAGCCGCTGGAGCTGCTCTTGCCGCAGGTAGCTGCGCACCGCGTAGAGCGCCCCGAAGACGAGCCCGAGCGGCGCAAGCCACAAAAGGATCGGCGTGACGATGCGCAGGTGCTGGCCGAACAGCGTGGTCTGGATGCCCGTCATTTAGGGCGCTCCGAGAAGCCGGGTGCTGCGCAGGCCCAGGCTCAAGAGCAGGAGCAGCGCCGCGGGCAGGAAGAAGCGCGCGTACCATTCGTCGTAATGGGCGGACCCGGAGGCCTCGTAGATCTTGCTCTTCTGCAGGCTGTCCAAGACCGCGCGAAGGCCGCTCTCCAGCGAAGCCTTGTCGGTCGCCGGATAGTACGAGCCGGAGGTGACGGCGGCGATCTGCTGGAGCAGCTCGGGGTTCACGTCGATCTCGACCGGTTCGTAGATGGGCCGCCCGAACAGGTCGGTGCCGGTCGGGTAGGGCACCCGGCCGCCCTTGCCGATCAAGATGGTGAAGACCTTGATGCCGAGATCCTTCGCGATCTGCGCCGCCTGCAGGGGCGAGATGTTGCCCTGGTTGTTGTCGCCGTCGGTGATGAGGATGACGACCCGGCTCTTGGCGGTGGACTCGCGCAGCCGGTTCACCGCCGTGGCGAGCGCGTTGCCGATGGCGGTGCCGTCGACGATGACGCCGGTGCGCACTTGTTCGAGCAGCTCTTCGAGCACCTTGTAGTCGAGCGTGAGCGGGCATTGCGTGTACGCCTCGCCGGCGAAGACGACGAGGCCGATGCGGTCGTTCTGGCGGCTCTCGATGAAGTTCTTCAAGACTTCCTTGGCGACGGTGATGCGGTCCTTGGGGCGGAAGTCGGCGGCGAGCATGGAGGTGGAGAGGTCGAAGGCCACCACGATGTCGATGCCTTCCACCGCGAGATCCCGCTGCCGCACTCCGCGCAGCCTCGGGCCGGCGAGGCCGATGCTGGTCAACACGAGCGCCGCGACGAGCAGCGCGCCGGGCAGCCACCACAGCCGCGCCCAGATGCTCCGGGGCAGCGGCCGGGCGTCGGCCGACGAGGGAATCCGCAGGGGCGGCAGCCGCGTCCGTTGCTTGTGCAGCGCGTAGGCCGCGAGGACCGCGACCGCGAGTCCCAACAGCGCCCAAGGGTGCGCGAAGGAGAGCCCGTGCAGCATCAGGCCGCCTCGCCTTTGGGCATGGCCCGCAAGGGGCGGGTATGGCGAACCACCGACTCCGCCCGGTCGAGCCCGCGCACGCACTCCTGCGGCGTCGGTTCCAGCTTGGCGAACTTGACCAGGTCCTCCCAGCGCATTTCTTCGGCGAGCGCAGCCAGGTCGAGCCCGATCAGCCGCCGCCCTTTCAGCTCCTGCACCAGCTCTTCGCTGGTGAGATCGAGCGCGTTGAATCCCAAGCGGCTTCCCAGATAGGCGCGGACGATCTCCGAGAGCTCGAAGATGGCCGCACGGCCGGCGCCGCGTTCCCACGCCTTCTCTCGCCGCAGCCGCTGCAGCTCTTGCAGGGCGCGGTCGTCGTAAGGCACTTCCGGCACCGGCTGCGCCGCCACCGCTTTCTCGCGCTTGAGGAATCGCCAGAGCCCGTACCCGAGCGCGGCTGCCAGCGCGAGCGCGCCGAGGAGCCAGGCCCAGAGGTAGCTGCGGACGTAGAGCGGCACCGGCGGCTTGGGGCCGTGGTGGGCGGCGTCAGGCGCGCCTTGGTGTTCCTCTTCGACCAGGCTCTTGAACTTGAGCGGGCGGCCGCGCACGGTCAGCGTCCGCTCGCCGTCCGGGCCGGTCACGTGCAGGACCAGGTCGGGGATGCGCGGGGTCAGGGAGGAGAGGTCGGCGAGCACCAGCGTGAAGGTGGTCTTGGCGTGGCCCTGCGCTTCCTCGCGCGTTTGCGACGGAGCGGGCGCGCCTTGCGGAACTGCGAGCGGCGAGGGGTCGAAGCCGGGCAGCGTGTAGACGTCGCGGGGATCGTGCGTGACCGAGAGGCGCACCGTGATGTGCTGGCCGAGGGTGACTTCTTCGGGATCGACGTGCAACTCGATGCCGAGCGGGCGCGCTTCCCGGTCGCCCGGCTGGGTGCCGGTGCCGGTGCTCGGGCTGGTGCTGGTGCTGGTGCCGGTGCTCGGGCTGGTGCCGGTGCTCGGGCTGGTGCTGGTGCTCGGGCTGGTGCTGGTGCCGGTGCTCGGGCTGGTGCCCGTGCTCGGCGCGGCCTGTTGCGCGGCTGCGCCCGCGGCCACCAGAGCGACGAGCAGCGGTGCGACACATCTCAGACGATTTTGGGCGGCGCGCGTCATCCGCCCCGCCTCTTGGTGCGGGCCCGGAACAGCGCGGCGAGCGGCGCCACGTAGTCGTCGCCCGGCCGCACCCGCACCGCGTCCAAAGACAGCTTGCGAAAGATGCGCTCACGCTTCTCGACGCGCTCCTTGGCGCGAGCCTGGTACAGCGCGCGCGTCCGCGCATCGGCCAGGTCCACCAGCACCGTCTCGCCCGTTTCCGCATCCGCCAAGGGAAACAGCCCGGGCAACGCCGGCAGGCCCTCCTCGATCGGATCGCTGACCACCACCGGCACCACGTCGTGCCGCCGGGACAGCACCGCCAGCGCGTTTTCGAAGCCGTCGGCGAGGAAGTCGCTCACCACGAACACCACCGCGCGCCTTCGCTGCGCCATGGTCAGGTGCCCGAGCGCTCCCGCCAGATCGGTGCCGCGGCCCCGCGGCTGGAACGCGAGCGCTTCGGTGATCAGCCGCAGGCCATGCTTCTTTCCCCGCCGGGGCGGCACATAGCGCTCGATGCGATCGGTGAAGAGCAACATGCCGGCGCGGTCGCCGTTCTCCAGCGCGGAGAAGACGAGCAGCCCGGCGATCTCCGCCGAAACTTCCGCCTTGGCTTGCGCTGACAGTCCGGCGTCCTGCGAAGCAGATCGATCGAGCGCGATCAGCGCGGTCAATTCGCGTTCTTCCGCGAACACTTTCACGAACGGCTCGCCCATCCGGGCGGTGACGTTCCAGTCGATGGCGCGGATCTCGTCGCCCGGCTGGTACGGCCGCACCTCCGAAAAGGCCATGCCGCGGCCCTTGAACAGCGAATGGTAGCCGCCCGCGAGCGTGTCCTGGACCGCGCGCCTCGTCGTGATCTCGATGCGGCGGATCTTGCGGATGAGGTCTGCGGGGGCAGCCATTCTTACGGGACTTCGATCTTTTCCAGGACCTTCTGGATCAGCTTCTCGCTGGTGAGGTTTTCCGCCTCTGCTTCGTAGGTCAACGAGACGCGGTGGCGGAGCACGTCGTAGGCGACCGCCTTCACGTCTTCGGGCGTGACGAACCCGCGCCGCTTCAAGAACGCGTGCGCGCGAGCGGCGAGGTTCAGGTAGATGGTGGCCCGCGGGGAGGCTCCGTATTCGATGTAGCCGGCCATCTCCTTCAACCCGGCCGCCGGCGCATCGCGGGTCGCGACCACGATGCTGACGATGTACTCCTTCACCTTCGGGTCGATGTAGATGTCCCGCACCACCTGCTGCGCCAGCGCGAGCTGCGCGGGCGTCACCACCGGCTCAAGCTTCGGCAAGGTCTGTCCCGCCACCCGATCCATGATCTGCAGCTCTTCGGCGCGGGTCGGATAGCCGACCTTGACCTTCAGCATGAAGCGGTCGACCTGCGCCTCCGGCAAGGGATAGGTGCCTTCCTGCTCGATCGGGTTTTCGGTCGCGAGCACCAGGAACGGCGAGGGCAGAGGGAACGTCTGATCGCCGATGGTGACCTGCCGCTCCTGCATCGACTCGAGGAGCGCGCTCTGCACCTTGGCCGGGGCGCGGTTGATCTCGTCGGCGAGGATCAGGTTCGCGAACAGAGGGCCTCGCTTGACGGTGAAGCTCTGCGTCTGCGGCTGGTAGATCTGGGTGCCGACCAGGTCTGCCGGGAGCAGGTCGGGCGTGAACTGGATGCGCTTGAACGACAGCGCGAGGCAGTCCGAGAGCGTCTTCACTGTCAAGGTCTTGGCGAGGCCCGGCACTCCTTCGAGCAGCACGTGCCCGCCGGTGACGAGCCCGATCAGGAGCCGCTCCAGCATCTGCCGCTGCCCGACGATGACCTGGCCGGCCTGGGCGAAGAGCGTCTCGACGAACGAGGAGACCTCCTGGACCCGGTCGTTGAGAAGACGGATGTCGCTCGCTGGTTGGACGCTCAAAAGAACCCTCCGAGGAGAAGCAAACAGCGGCCGGACGAGATGCTTCCCTTATTTCTTCTGCCTGGCTGCCTTGGACGCGTGATCGCGCGCCTCGCGGGCCCGGTCGCACGCGGGCTGTTCGCCCAGGTCGCAGCTTTGATCGAGGAGCGCGATGGCCTTCTTGGTGTCGACGCCCGCGTCGAGAAGCGAGAGGGCGTGGTGGGTGCACGCGCTCACCGACCCCAAGTCGCAGCCCGCCGCGAAGGCCGAGGCCGCGCGCAGGTTGTCCTCCGAGGCGAGATAGAGGATGCCGAGCTGCTCGCAGCCGTCGGCGTGGCCGTTGTCGCAGGCCGCCCTCCCGTATTTGAGCGCCTTGTCGAAGTTGCCTGCGTGCCAGGAGATGGCGCTGACGTTGGTGCACGACTCGAGGTCGCCTTTGCGGCAACTGTCCTCCATCATCGCCTGCGCCTTCTTGCGGTCTGCGCCGTCCACTTGCAGGGCGAGGAGCGCCATGTTTCCGCAGGCGCGGTTGAGGCCCTCCTTGCACTGCTTGTCGAGGCGGGTGATGGCCGCCTCCGGGTTGGCCCGCTCGCCGAAGCCCAAGCCCTGCATCAGCGCGTCGTCGGCGCAGCCGGAGGCGTCGTTGCCCCGGCACGAGCGCTTGAACATGTCGGCGGCGCGCGCATCCGAGCGCTTGGTGCCGATGCCGAAGCGGTAGCGGTTCCCGAGCTCGTCGCAAGCGGCGGCGTTGCCCTTGGAGCAGGTCTTGTTCAGGTCGGACGTGACCTGGACCGGAGTGGGCGCCGAGAGGAGCAGCGTCAGAAGGGCCAGCAGCATTTCGATTCCTCAGTCGTCGGCGGTGAGCTCGCGCGGGCCGCACGGCTCGTCGCGAACCTCGGGCGGCGTGCTTCCGTCCTCGGGGAAAAACCTGTCCAGCGCGCGGCGCACGTCGTCCTCGGTGTGCAGATCGGGGGCGAGCCTTCGGAAGGCCAGTCCGCCGCGGCGGCCGCGCGTGTACCACAAGAGGTGCTTGCGCAGCTCTCTGACAGCCGCGCGCTCTGCGTCCTCGGCGGTGAACTCCACCTGCGGATGGCCCCCGTCCTTGCGATCGGCGCGCGCCTTCGGAGCGCCTTCGGGGCGCTGCAGACGATGCTTGCCTTGCTTCTCCTCGATGGCGAGGCGCACGTGGCGCAAGACCATGGCGCGCCATTCGGAGATGGTGACTTCGGGCACCGGTTCGCCGCGCTCGATCGCGAGCAGCTCGCGGAAGATCCACGGATGTCCGCAGGCGCCGCGGGCGATGCGGGCTGCGTCCGCGCCGGTCTCCTCCATCATCCGCACCGCCGCCTCGGCGGTGAAGAGATCGCCCGAGCCCCAGACGGAAATGCGCACCGCCTCTTTGGTCTTCTTGATCAGGTCCCAGTCGGCCCTGCCGCGGTACATCTGCGACCGGGTGCGCGGGTGCAGCCCGACCGCCACCGCGCCGCCTCGCTCGCAGGCCTTGGCGATCTCGGGCGCGTTCTTGTTGTCGTCGTCCCACCCGGCGCGCAGCTTGACCGTCACCGGCAGCGGCCGGACCGCGTCCACCACCGCCCGCACCGCGCCTTCCACCGCCCGCGGATCCTTGAGCAGCGCGGCGCCGGCGCCGTGGCAGCAGACCTTCTTCACCGGGCAGCCCATGTTGATGTCCACCGCGTCGATGGGCCCGTAGTTCTCGACCGCCACCCGGGCACCCTCCGCCAGCACCGCCGGATCGTGGCCGAAGACCTGAATGGCGAACGGGCGCTCGTCCGCCGGCCGTTCCAGGTAGGAGAGCGTCCGGTCGCCGCCGTGGACGAGCCCGTGGCTGGAGATCATCTCGGTGTGCGCGATGGACGCGCCGAGCTCGCGGCAGAGGAGCCGGAAGGGCCAGTCGGAGACGCCCGCGAGCGGCGCCAGGAAGTACCGATTCGCCAGCGTCAGCGGGCCGAGCTTGACCGTCTTCACCTCTCCGCCCGAACGCGCCTGCGCGGGCCGCACAGGGGTTCCCCGGGCGGCGAACGGCGCGTCGTGATTCAAGGCGGACACCGACATTGCTCGCGGGCTTGTAGCGGCGCACAGACTTGCGGGCAAGGGGCGCGCGGCCTTTTCCTGGTTGCATCGGCGGCCTTTCCGCCTGCATCTTGCGGGCGGGCGATGGGCGGCTGTTTCGTCCCGCGCCGTAACCGCGAGAGACCGACAGAAAGCGGGATGCCCTTGCCTACGAGACGACGGTGGAGGAGCCGGCTTTGCCGGCGACGGGCGGAGCGCGAAGGCGCGGAGCATTGGTGGAGCCTCGCGGTCTTGGCCCTGGCCCTTTCCTGCCGTCAGGCGCCGCCCACACCGCCGCCTGCGGCTGCTGCGCAAGCGCCCGGCGCTGCTTCTGCGCCATCGGTTCCGCCCGCTGCAGCGGCAGCCGTCAACGACCGGGTGACGCTGGTCTTTGCCGCTTCCACCGCCGGGCAGCTCGTGCCCTGCGGGTGCTCGCCGGATCAGCGCGGCGGCCTGCCGCGCACCATCACGTATCTCAAGGCGCTCCGCGAACAGGCGCCGAACGTCGTCTTCGTGGACGCGGGCGACCTGCTCTTCGAATCCGCCTCGCGCCCGCCCGACCAGCTCCTGACGCAGAAGAAGCTGAAAGCGCAGGCGCTGTCGCAGGAGGAGATGATCGCGAGCGTGGTGGCGCGCGTTCTCGGGCCCCGCGATCTGGCGTTGGGAGCGAAGTTCGCCCACGATTCGGCGGGCCCGGTGCCGCTCCTCGACGCAGGCGTCGCCCCGGTTCAGGGCGCGAGAGCCTCGCTGATGGTGGAGGCGGGGCCGGTCATGGTCGGGCTCTTCGCCGCAGGCTACGAGGAGGACCCCAAGGCGACGATCGAGGCCCGGGCCAAGGACCTGCGCCGCCGCGGGGCGCGCCTCGTCGTGATGCTGGCCATTCCGCGCGGGGACAACACCTTCGCCCAGGCGCAAGCGCTGCTCCCGGCCGCCAAGGCCGCCGGCGTCGACCTGGTGGTGCTCGGCCATCTCGACGATCCCGCGACCGACCTCGATCGACGCGACGCAGGCTCGCCGCCGCTTCTCGCCGTCGAAGGTCACGGCCAAAGTCTCCTGCGGGTGGACGTGCAGCTCGGCAAAGGTGCGCTCACGCTCGCGCCCAGCCCCGAGGACAAACAGGGCGATCTCAAGCTCCTCGACGCCCGCATCGCGCGCTTCCAGTCGCAGCTCGCGGCGCATCCCGAGCGAAAGACGCAGCTCGCAGCCAAGATCGACGAGCTCGAAAAGCGCAAAGCCGAGCTGGTCGCGCAGCCTTTGCTGAAGCCTCCCAAGGGCAGCGCCTTCGCGCAGGCGAGCTACCTCCCGATGAGCGAGAAGATCGCCGCCGACGCCGACGGGGAGAAGGTGGTCGGTCAGTACGACGAGAGCGTCGCCGAGTTGAACCTGAAAGAGGCGAAGCAGCAGCCCGAGTCGTGCCCGGCTCCGGGCAGCCGCGAGCCCGCCTACGTCGGGGTCGGATCCTGCACGCAGTGCCACGCGGAGGCGGCCGTCTTCTGGGCGCAGACCCGCCACGCGCATGCGTACGAGACGCTGGTGGCGGTGAAGAAGCAGTACAGCCTGGATTGCATCTCTTGCCACGTCACCGGCTGGCAGCAGCCAGGCGGCGTTTGCCGCATCGACCGCACCGCCGTCGGCAGCCCCGGAATCGCGAAGCGCGGCGTCGGCCGGCAGGACGTGCAGTGCGAGGCATGCCATGGTCCGGGCAGCCTCCACGCGGACGACCCTTCGGTGCCGATGCGCGCACAGGTGCCGGAGCAGTGGTGCAGGCGCTGCCACGAGCCGGCCAACTCGCCGCGCTTCGACGACGCCAAATACCGGCCCTTCATCCTCGGCCCGGGACATGGCGAGCCGCTCGCGCAGGGGCAAGCGCCGCGGCCGCGCCCTTCTGGCCCGAACGGCTGACGCGCTTTTCCTCGAGGATTGACGACGATTTTCTCGCCGTCGAAACGGTTGACGCGGGCTTTTTCGCTGCGTGGGCGAATGTCGGTTCGACCGCCGCGGATGTGCGCGCGAGATGGCCTTCGGGCCCACGTTTCCGCTCTTGGGAGCGGCTTTTCGCACGCCTTTTTTCTGTCGCAGAATGCGGTACTTGCGGGGTACTTTCATCTCGGGAATGACGGTCCGTGCCCGTCGATTCTTGTTCAGCGACTCTTTTGACAGCCCGCCAATGGGCCGATACGGTTTTCAGCGGAGGGTTCTTTGTTTCCCAGCGGTCTTCTGATCCTCACCATCGCCGCGCTCTGCCTGACTGCCCCGGCCGCGCGCGCACAAGAGCCCGAAGCTTCCGCCCCCGCCGGTGTCGCCGAGCCACAGCAGAAAGTGGACGAGCAGCACGACGAAACCGCCGACGATCCCGACACGCAGGAAGAGGTCGACAAGTCCGCCGCGGAAATGGAGGCGGTGCGCAAGGCCGAGGAGAAGGCCGGCCTCGTCCCGCAAGCTCCGGGCGCCGGCGCGCACGACGCGTTGACCGTCGGCATGGACGAGAGCGATCCGCTGGCGCGCGACATCGCGCTCGCGTTGGGCGAAGGCCTCGACGGCGCGCCGCTCGCCGATCCGACCCCTGGCGGCGCAGCTTCGGTGTCGCTGCCGGAATTGCTCGGCATCTCCGAGCAGGAGCTGCGCGCCAAGTACGACATCCCGGTCGAGCTCAACGACGCGGTGGTGGCTTACATCCGCTTCTTCCAGACCGACGCCCGCGAGCACTTCGCCCGCTGGCTCGCGCGCTCCACCCGCTACCTGCCGATGATGCGCGCGACGCTCGACAAAGAGGGCGTTCCGCTCGACCTCGTCTACCTCTCGATGATCGAGAGCGGCTTCAACGCCTACGCGTACTCCTTCGCCAAGGCCGCCGGCCTCTGGCAGTTCATGGTCGGCACCTCGCGGCGCTACGGCCTCGTCACCGACTTCTGGATCGACGAGCGGCGCGACCCGGCCAAGGCCACCCTCGCCGCGGCCAAGTACCTGCGCGACTTGCGCCAGCGTTTCCACGGCGACTGGTACCTCGCCTGGGCCGGCTACAACGCGGGCGAAGGCAAGGTGGACAAGGCGATCAAGCGGGACAAGACCAAAGACTTCTGGATGATGATGGGCAAGGGCCGCACCCTGCGCGCCGAGACCAAGCACTACGTGCCGAAGCTCATCGCCGCGGCGCTCATCGCCAAGCACCCGGAGCGCTTCGGCTTCCAGGTGGATTACGAAACGCCGGAGCCCACCGACGAAGTGCGGGTGCCGGACTCGACCGACCTGCACGTCATCGCCAAGGCGGCGGGCGTTCCCTTCGAGAAGGTGCGCGATCTGAACCCGGAGCTGCGCCGCTTCTGCACGCCGCCGGGCGGCTTCACGCTGAAGCTGCCCCAGGGAACGAAAGACACGTTCCTCGCCGCGTACGAGAAGCTCGATCCGAAGGACCGCCTGAGCTTCGTCGAGCACAAGGTGGAGAAGGGCGAGCCGTTGAACAAGATCGCCCGCGCCTACGGCGTCTCGGAGAGCGCGATTCTGCGCACCAACGGCATCCGCTCCTTGCGGCAGATCAAGGTGGGCCGGACGCTGGTCATCCCGATGGGCGGCGCCTCGCGCCACCTGGCTGCCGGCTTTGCGCTCGAAGACAAGCACAAGGCGCGGCCGCAGGGACGGGCCGCGGTTGCCGCGGTTTCCAAGGGTGAGCGGCGCACGGCGGTTCCGGCGACGGCTCGCGGCTACGTGGTGCGCCCCGGCGACTCGCTCTGGACCATCGCCAGCAAGTTCGCCACCACCGTGGACAAGCTCAAGCGCTTGAACGGCATGACCGGCCGCGGCGCCAAGCTTCTCGTCGGGCAGACGCTCGCGGTGCACGAGAGCTGAGCACTGCGCTAAACTCCGCGGCCTTCCCGCGGAGGTTCGATGCGCCCGTGTGCAGCGCTGCTCGTTCTCGTCGCTTGTTCGTCCGGTCAGAAAGCCGCGCCTTCCGCCGATGTCGGCCAGAGCGCGGCCGGCCGCAACGCTGACGCGGACTCGCGCTTCGAGGCGCTCGCCCGCCGCTATGTCGACGACGATCTGGAGCGGCATCCCGAGTCCGCCACCCGGCTCGGCGAGCACAAGTACGACGCGCGCCTCAACGATCGAAGCCGGGTGGCGCGCGAGAGGGACATCGCGGCCACCCGCGAGACGCTCGCGGCGCTGAAGCAGATTCCGGTCGCGCAGCTCTCGGCCGACAATTCGACCGACGCGCGCATCCTCGAGAACCGCCTCGAAGGCACGTTGTACGAGCTGGAAGTCATCCGCGATTGGGAGTGGAATCCGCTCGGCTACAACGTCGGCGGCTCGCTCAATGGCCTGATCGTGCGCGAGTTCGCGCCCGCGCGCGTGCGGCTGCAATCCGCCATCGGGCGCCTGCAGATGGTCCCGGACGTCATCGCGGCGGCGAAGGCCAATCTGAAGAACCCGCCCGAGGTCTTCACCAAAACGGCGATCCAGCAGAACCAGGGCACCATCGGGCTCGTCGAAAAGCAGTTCCAACCGCTGGCGCAAGAGGCGCCCGATCTGGCGCCGGCCTTCCGCGCCGCGCAGGCGAAGGCGGTCGCGGCGCTGCGCGATTACCAGGATTGGCTCTCGCGGGATCTCTTGCCGCGTTCGACCGGCGATTTCCGCCTGGGCAAGGAGAAGTTCGAACGCAAACTGCGCTACGCGCTCGACAGCGACATCCCCGCTTCTGAAATCCTCGCGCGCGCCGAGGCCGACCTGGTCGCGACGCAGGATGCGATGTACCGCACGGCCCTGCAGATCCGCCCGAGCAACAAGACCGACAAGCACCAGGTGATCAAGGACGCCTTGGACGCCGCGGCCATGGTCCACCCGACGAACGCGACCATCCTCGATCTGGCGCGCAAGGACCTGGTGGAGGCGACGGCGTTCGTGAAGCAGCGCGATTTCGTCAGCGTTCCCAACCAGCCCTTGGAAGTGACGCCGACGCCGGAATTCGCCCGCGGGGTGGCGGTTGCCTCCTGCAATCCGCCCGGCGCTCTGGAAAAGAACGGCAAGACCTTTTACTTCATCTCCCCGACGCCGGCCGATTGGACGCAAAAGCGGGTCGATACCTTCTTCCGCGAGTACGACGACGACATGCTGCAGGAGGTGACCATTCACGAGGCGATGCCGGGTCACTATCTGCAGCTCGCCCATGCCAACCAGTTTCGCGCGCCGACCTTGATTCGCGCGCTGGCGTACTCCGGCACCTTCACCGAAGGATGGGCCACCTACGCCGAGCAGGTGATGGCCGAAGAGAACTATGGCGGGCCGCGGGTGCACCTGCAGCAAGAGAAGATGCGGCTGCGGTTCATCATCAACGCCATCATCGATCAGAAGATCCACACCGCCGGGATGACCGAACAAGACGCGGTGGATTTGATGATGAAGGAAGGCTTCCAGGAGGAGGCCGAGGCGGTGGGCAAATGGAAGCGAGCCCAGCTCTCGTCCACCCAGCTTTCGACGTATTACGTGGGCAATCTGGAGATGAACGAGATGCGCGCGGGGTGGGAGAAGAAGCATGGCAAGGGCAACGATTTGAAGAAGTTCCACGACGCCTTGCTCTCCTTCGGCAGCCCGCCGCCCAAGTACGTGAAGGAACGGCTCGGACTTTAATCTCGACTGGAGACTGCATCGTGATCCTCGCACTGCTCATCGACCGGAGCCTGCACAACGTGCTCCTCGCGCTGCTCGTCGCGGCATCCGCCTCGTTCAAGTCCGACTTCCCCGCCGCCAAGGTCAAGATGGACGAGAACGGCGCCTGCATCGTCAGCGCCACCAGCTTCAACGCCCGCGGCTTGGGCAACACCCCGGAAGCTGCCGCCCGCGCGTTTCTCAAGCGCTATGCCGCCGACTTCGGCATCACCGACGACCAGAAGCTCTTGCTGCAGAAAAGCGGATCGAAAGGGAAGCTAAGGTTCGAGCGCCAGATCGACGGCGATCCGGTCTTCGACGGCGACATCGAGGTCACCGTCAACGGCGCCGATTCGGTGACCAGGGTCAAGGCCGAGCCGGTTCCAAAAGAGTCGCAGGGCTCGTTCAAGCTGAACAAACAGCAGGCCATCGACGCGGCGGTGGCAGCGACGTCTGAAGTGGCCCGCGAAAGCCATCCCAAGGCAGTCAAAGGCTGGCGTTTGCAGGGCCTCGAGCTCAAGCGCGTGTGGCAGGTGGAGATGATCGCGGGAACGCCACCGAATGAATGGCGCGAATACATCGACGCGCAGGACGGCAGCTTGCTCGCGCGCGAGCCGGTGGGGCAGCAAACGAAGCTGAAAAAGCGCGACTTGGCGCTTTAATCCGGGAAACGGAGCGGCACGGTGAAAGCCATCGTTTGCGTTGTCGTGGCGTTCGTTGCCGCGTGTGGCGCCTCCCACGGCACGGCGGACGCCGGACAGTCGGCATCCGATAGCGGCGTGCTCCAGATTGACGGCGGGACTGACGGCGGCGGCGTCCTGCAGGGTGACGGCGACCCGCTCTGCTCGGTGCCGCGGAACAGCGCGTATACGCTCGAGGAGCCGCCGAACAATGCGCTCACGACCAGCTCGCTGCGGGCGGTGTGGGGGTCGAGCACGAGCGATGTCTGGACGGCCGGCGACGACGGCGTGCTCCTGCACTTCGACGGCACCGCATGGTCGCGCTCGCCGGCGGTCACCACGCAGAGCTTGCGGGCGCTGTTCGGGACTGGCCCTTCCGACGTGTGGGCGACCGGCGACGGCGGGACGCTCTTGCACTGGAACGGGAGCGGATGGAGCGCGTCGGAGCCGGGCACGCAGGCGAACCTGCTCGCCGTGTGGGCGACGGCAGGCTATGCGGTCGCCGTCGGTGCGGGCGGGACCATCGTCGAGAACACCGGTTCCGGATGGGTCGCGGCTTCGAGCGGCACCACGACAGACCTTGCCGCCGTCTGGGGCCGCTCGTCGGGCGAGGTCTATGCCGCGGGGCCCAGCATCGCGGTGCGCAAGCTCTCGGCCTGGTCGCCGATCCTGCAGTTTCCCGTTCCGGCCTTCCCCGGCACGACCCTCGATGCGCTCGGCATCTTCGGCAAGGGTGCCTCGGGCGTCCTGATCGACGGCGGACTGTGGAATGGGTCGGTCTGGACGCGCCTCGTCCCGAGCTTTCCCGCACCGACTCACAACACGGCGCTGGTTTCACTGCAGGTGCGGAGCGTCTGGAGTGACGGAGGCGACGTCTGGGCCACGGCGAAAGTTGACGTTCTGGTCTCTTCCGAAGATCCCGCTGGCCCGAGCCTCTATCGCGACACCGGCGGCTGCTGGAGCGACGAGGTTCCCTCCGGGCCGATCTGGGGCAACCTGGAGCTGCTTCCGGTCGACGGCTTCCACGCCGTCTTCGGGCTCGGACCGCACGACGTCTATGCCGTCGGCGATCTCGGCGTCATTGCGCACGTCCGGCCGTAGAGCACCGTCAGCCTTTGCGAGCGGCCGCGCCGGCCAGAAGGCGCTGTTCGTCGATGATGGCGCGTTCGTGGCGGCCGGTCATGATTTCGCCGCCCGGATCGCGGGCGACGACGTCGAAGGCGTAGAGCTTGCCGTTGCGTCCGCGGTAGGCGGCGTGCGCCTCGACCCATGCGCCCACCGGCGTCGCGGCGAGGTGCTTCATGTCGACGACCACTCCCACCGAAAGCTGTCCGGGCTGGCAGAGCGGCACGAGCAAATGGCCGCAGGCGAGCTCGAGCAGGGCGATGCATTTGGTGGTGGCGAAGACGGGCGGGAAGGTGTCGCCGGTAATCGAGTTCAGCGCGGCGGCGGTGTCGGCGTGCGTGACGGTGTAGCGGAAGCTCCAGGTGTCGCCTTCGTTCAGGGTGGCCATTCGTCCTCGCGGTTCACGGCGCGTCGCAGATGTTTTCAGGACAGCTTCGAAACCATTACGGCTCCGCCAAGAGCACCTTCAGCTCGCGGATGCGCCGCGTGATCTCGTCGCGCGGCTTCGTCCGGTAGCTCTCCGGCAGCAATTCGCGCGATGTGCATTCGCTCACAGCCACCAGCGTCTGCAGCTCGACCTCCAGCGGATAGCTGGGCGGCACGAAGTCGGCGAACGTCTCGCGCAGGTCTTCGCCCGTGACCTTGTCGCGCTTCGCGCTCACGGCTCGGAGCTTCGCGCGCACCAGCGCGGCCTCGATGTCCGCGCCCGACATCTTCGGCAAATCCTTCGGCAGCACGGCGGCAACTTCGCCCTCGAACGACACCTTTGCCTTCCGTGCCATCGTCTTGACGAGCTCCACCCGTTCGTCGACCGTCTCCGGATAGAAGAGCGCCAGGTGTTCCTCTGCGCGGCCCTGCCGCTTCAAGTCCACCGGCAACAAATCCGGCCGCGAGGTGAGCAAGAACCAGACGATCTTGCCGCGGAAGTCGGTGTTGCCCATGAAGGTGGCGATTTGCGAGAACACTCGCGCGGAAGTGCCCGAGTCGCCGCTGGCATTGCGATTGCCCAAGAAGGCATCCGCCTCGTCGACGATGACCGCGACCGGCCACATCGCCTTGAGCAGATTGAAGATCTTTTCCAGGTTGCCCTCGGTCACGCCCTGCCACTGCGATCGGAAATTCAGGAACTTCACGCAGGGGATTCCGATTTCGCCGGCGAAGCAGGTCGCGAGAAACGTCTTGCCGGTGCCGATGGGCCCGGCGATGAGAAACCCCATCGGCACCACGTCGCGCCGCGCGCTCTGGATGGCGTTCGCCGCCTGCTTCAAGAGCGCTTTCGCCTTGCCGTGGCCGGCCACCATGTCGATGGAGAACGAGGGCTCGATGAATTCCAAGAGCCCATGGACTTCGGCTTGGATGATTTCCTTTTTCTTCTCCTTCAGCCGCTCGACCGTGAGCTTCGGACCGGCGATCGCCTCCGCGAGCACGCGGTCGAGCGACACGCGGGACATGCCGGCGGTCATCTGCGCGAGTGCGTCCGGCGCGACTTCGGAAACCTCCGCGCGCTTCTTGCCGGATTGCCCGAGCTTCCATTCCACGTAATCGCGCCGTTCCTTTTCGGTGGGCAGCGGCAATTCGATGCTCGCGCAATACGGATTGCGCGCAATCCGCGGATTCAATTCAGAGAGGTTTTCCGCGATCAGGCAGACCGAGAAGTCGGCGGTGAGGAATTGCTGGTCCTGCGCCCATTTCACGAGGGTGACGAGCGAATAGCGGTCCTCGCCGGGCATGAAACCCAAGTCGCCCGCGGGTGCCACCGTCTCGGCGAAGTCGATGACGATGGCGACGCTCTTGCCGTCCGCGATGCGCACCCGCGCGAACGACTCCAATAAAGGAAACGCGCGCGTCGGGTCCTTCGGCATCGACTTCGCGTATTCGGTTCCGTAGAGGCTGTCGTAGGCCGAGACGGCCGCCATGAAGTCCTTCTGCATGTCGGGAGTGGCGAGGCGGATGCCGCCCGAGCGGTCGTAGAAGGCGACCAGATCTCGGGAGCCGAACAGCTCGTCGGCGAGGAAGCTGCGCAGAGAGACGAAGCCGCGTCCCTCGGCCGGCTGCAGGTCGCGCACGGCGCCATGCAGGATGAAGGTAGAGATGGTCTTCGTGTAGTAGCGCTCCGCGAGCGTCCTGGCCCAGGCGGGGAAGGAAGCCAACGGGTCCGCTGCAAGCGATCTGCTTTTGCGCGCCATGAACGCCTTTCTATAACGGCTTCACTCGCCGAGGGCTTGGGCTGGGTCCATTCGAGCTGCTGCCTGCGCCGGGAAGAAGGCGCCGAAGAGCGCGGCCAGAAGCGCGACCGCGAGGCCCAGCAAGAGCTGAGCGGCGGTGAAGTGGAAAAAGCTCTGCGGCTTGAAGGGGAAGTCGGGGAGGTGGTTCTTCGCGAACCAATCCAAAACCGCCGCTGCAAGCCTCGCGACAACGACGCCGGCAACGCCACCGGCCAAACCCGTTGCGGCGGCTTCCAAGAGAATGACCGCCGCCACGTCGCCCCGAGTCGCCCCCACCGCGCGAAGAATCCCGATCTCGCGCCGCCGCTCGCGCACTGAGGCGTAGAAGGCCTGCATGGTGTTGACGGCCGCGAGCGCGGTGATGAGCGCGGCCAGAAGCGACAGCGCCAAAGTCACCAGCTCGACCGCCTGTCCAATCTGCAGGGCGCTGCGGCGCTCGCTCTCGTCGATCTCGAGCCCCATCCGTTTGGCTGCGTCGGCGATCGCGGGGACCGCTTCCGACGAGCGCGCCCGCAAGAGCACGCTCGAATAGCTCTGCGCGTCCGCCCCGAAGCGCGCGTTGAGCCGTTTGACCGCGTCGATGGGCATGGAGATGCCGGCCAGCGCGGCGCGGTCGGAGAAGCCGGCCAGGACGAGCGCCGTCTCCTGCGAATGCTCGAGCGTCTTGCCGGCGACGTAGCTGCGGCCGATCTCGACCGGGAGCTGAAAGCCGATCAGCATGTTCTCGCTCAGCCGGGGCAGCCCGCGCTGCGGCGCGAACACCTTGTTGTAGATCTCGAGCAGCCGCCGATTGACCACTACCGGAATGGGCTTGTCCTCGCCCTGGTCGGCGAAGGGCGCCTTGGTGTCCTGGGCGAGCACCGCCGGCGGAAGTCCGGTGCCGATGATCTCCAGGCCCATGTGCAGCTCGTGACCGAAGAAGAGGCCGTTGTAGCGGGTGACCGCCGGGACGCGCAGCGCCATCTTCGGATAGGCGGCTTCCACCCCGGGGATCTGGGCGAGCCTTGCCGCGAGCGCATCGTCGATCTTCAAGTCGCCGAAGAGCCCGCCCAGCGCCACCTGCGGCACCACGACTTCCACCTCCCGGGTGCTGACCGGGAACACTTCGTTGACCGCGCGGCGAAGCCCGGCGCCGAGCGCGAGAAAGAAGACGAGACAGCCGATGCCGAGCGCGACCCCGCCGGCGCTGACCGCGAGAGCTCCGACCTCGCGCTGGAGGTTGCCCTTCGCGAGCCGCCACAGGCGCGCGGTGTTCACGTGCCCTCCTCGCCCGGCGTCAGCTTCCCTTCCCGCAGCACCAAGACCCGCGAGGCCGCGTGCGAGACGCGCGCCTCGTGGGTCACGATGAGGAGCGTCATCCCTCCCGCGTGCAGCTCGCGAAAGAGCGAGATCACCCCAACGCCTGTGGCCGCGTCGAGGTTGCCGGTCGGCTCGTCGGCGAGGAGCAAAGGCGGCCGGACGAGAAGAGCGCGCGCAATCGCCACCCGCTGCCGCTCGCCGCCGGACAGCGCCGCCGGCCGCGCCTTGGCTTTTCCCAAAAGCCCGACGCGCTCGAGCGCTTCCTGCGCCCGGCGCGAAGCATCCGGCACTCCTCTGCCGAAGGCGTCCGGGAGAAGCACGTTGTCGAGGGCGCTCAAAGATGGAAGCAGGTTGAAGCTCTGAAAGACGAAGCCGAGCTGCTGGTGCCGCAGCGCGGACAGCTCGTCGTCCGCGAGCGACCGCAGCGCCCGCCCGAAGACGCGCACCTCACCCTCGAAAGCGCGGTCGAGGCCGCCGAGGATGTGCAGGAGCGTCGACTTGCCGGTGCCGCTGCGGCCTTCGACAGCGACGAACTCACCCTGCGCCACGTCGAGATCGAGCGAATCGAAGAGCGCCTGCGCAGGTGCGCCGGCCTCGCGCGGCGGGTAACGTTTGGAGAGTCCGCGGACCTGTGCGGCGAGCTCGCTCACTGCGCCGCGATCTCCACGTCCAGCGTCGCCCCGATGCTGTCCGGATGCGCGAGAACGCCGATCGAGACCCGCAGCGGCCGCAGCGGATCGACGACCTGGCCGACCAAGGAGCGCGTCACGTACGACTGCGGGCCCGACCCGTAAGTGTCTGACGGCAGCGCGTGGATGGCGTCGTAGAGCTTGCCGAAATCGGCGCGGCCGGCGGCTCCTGGATCCTCGATGAGCGCTGCGGCCTCGGGGTTCTTGTCGGGAGCGCCACGCTTCAAGTCCTTCGGATCGAGCGAGCCGCCGATGACATAGGCGACCTTCTTGCCCTCGATCTCGCGGACGCCGAAGCGCGCTCCCTTGCCGCCGGAATAGGTGATCTGGAAGTCGCCTTCCGTGCGGGTGACCTTGGCGCCGACGGAAGGGAGCTCTTCGATCAGTTTCCCGAGCGCGCGGTTGAACCGCTCTTCGTCGGCCACCTGCGCGAGCGCGACGAGTTGGACGGTCTGGAAGGGGCTCTGTTTGCGGATGTCGAGCCCGTAGTCGACGAGGTGGGCGAGGCTCGCGGTCTTTTCCACGCCCAGCGAAAGCGCGGCTCCCGGGGCGAGCGAGGCGAACAGCTCGGTGGGATCGATCTTGGCGAGGATCTCCGCCACCTGCGGGACCCGCTGGACGAGCGAGAGAAGCTGCGGCGCGGAGACGCCGAGACGCGCCCGCACCGGCGCGTCCTGCGGCAAGAGCCCGACCAGCCACGACCCCCCGCCCGGCAGCGCCGCCTGTCCCTTGGCCGCGTCCTCTGGCGGTAGCTGCGCGAGCAGCCGGACCGCGATGCCCTGGACCGACGAGGTGAGCGCCAGCGCGGCCTCACCGGGGAGCTGCCAGCCGAAGCGCGCAGCCATGTCGCTTCCCGCCGGAGCGTGGAGGAGCAGATCCTGGCCGCCGAACTTCTGCCGCATCGCCACAAAGCCGGCGTTCTTCGCCAGCGACTGTTCCGGCTTGCGCTGCGAAACCTGCGCGAGCAGCGCTCCCGCGTCGGCCCCGCGGGCGAGGATGCCGTAGCCGCGCACCACCGAAAGACCGAGCTGCGCGCCGCGCCGTTCGAACACCTGCGGATGTCCGGCAGAAGGCGCGTACCCCGCTCGATCCGCCAGGAACCGTTGGGCGGTCTGCAAGAAGAGGTCGGGCTTGGACAGCGGCAGCGCCGTCACCACTTGGGCGTTGGGCAAGAGCGCGACCGCCGCGCCGCGATCGGGATCGATGCCCGCGGAGAGGAGGCCCTCGCGGGTGAACGGATCGAAGCCGAGGCGCGCGGCGACACCCTTGTGAAGATCGGCGAGTTGCTCGCCGCCTGGCAGCGCAGCGGCCCGGTCGGACAGCGCCGCTGCATGCTGCATGAAGCCGCCCAACGGCGCGGTCACGACCGCGGCCGACACCTGCGCGGGAAGCAGCTCATCCGCGCTCTTCGCGCTCTGATTGTCCGCCCCGCAGCGCCCGCAGCCCGCGAGCAGGATCAGCGCTGCTGCGCAGACCTTGCGCATCCGCCTATCGCCCGCGCCGCGAACGCACGAGCCGCTGGAAGCGCGGGTTCTTGCTCATCGAGGTCAGGTACAGCCCTTCGGCGACCGCCACGCCGAGGAGAATGGGCCCGGCAAACGGGAGCACCACCGCCGCCGCGACTCCCGCGCCGAGGCCGATCAGGTTCGGCTTGAAGAAGAACGCGTCTTTGACGTAGCCGTCGTCCATGAGCGCTTATTGAATGCCGACCTTCTTGCCGAGCGTCTTGTCGCCCGCGGCGTCGGTCGCGGGCGCGTCCATGCCCATCTCCTGCTTGAACTGCTTGAGGAGCTCGGTCGCGCGGATCTTCTCCGCCTCCTGCTCGATCTGCATCCCTTGGGTGTCCACGTTGGTGAGCGCCATGTCCATGCGCGCCTCGTTGACCGCGGTCTGCTCCTGGATCTTCTGCAGCATCTCGTCGTGGGTCGCGTCGATGCCCGCCACCTGGAACGACTCCATCGCGTCCGCGACCTTGCTCTGCCACTTGGAGCGCCGGGCGTCGCGCAACGCCTGCATGGCTTCGTTGGTCTTGCGGTCCTTCTCGCGCATGAAGGCCTGCTTCACCTGCATCGCCTTGTCGAAGGCCTGCCGTGCCGCCATCAATTGTTGCTCATTGCGAGCCAGTGCCGACTTGGTGGCCTGCAGCGAGGTCGCGTAGCTGGTCGCGATGTCGTCGCGGTTGGCCTGGATGGCGGCCTTCACCTTGGACGTCTGCTCGATGACATCGTTCTTGTACTTCTGGTTCTCCTTCTCGAGCAGCGTCACGTTCGCCTTCACCATGGCGATGGACTCGTTCATCTTCGGGACCTGGTCGTTCAGGTCGCGAATGTTCTGCTCGAGGATGAGCTCAGGGTCCTCGGCGGCGGAAACCATCCAGCCGAACATCGAACGGAACGCGCGCCGCATTCTCTGCCACATAGGTGAGAGCCTCCGAAAGGAGCGAAGGAAAACCACAGCTCGTGCAGGCTGGCAAGGACGCGGGCCGGGTGTCTGCCCCGCAATGCGCCGAGCGTATGGTACACGGCCGAATGCTTCACGGGTGTGCGTTGCCGGGCGAGGTTTTTCCCGACTGGGCGCGCGATTTCGGAAGGCAGGCGCCGCTCGAGCTCGAGATCGGGCCGGGCAGGGGAGCGTTTGCTCTGGACCACGCCGCCCTGCACCCCGAGCTGGACCTGATCGTCATCGAATCGCGGCGGAGCGACTGCGAGTTGATTCGCGGGCGTGCGCAGCGCCGGGGTCTTCGCAACCTCTGCGTCATCCAAGGCGACGCCAAGCTGCTCTTGCCGCGCTTCTTCCGGCCGGGAGAGCTCTCGGCAGTCCACATCCAATTTCCCGATCCGTGGTGGAAGACGAGGCACCACAAGCGGCGGATGATCGACATGGAGCTGGCGGCGCTCTTTCGCAGGCTGCTGCGCACCGGCGCCGAGGTGGACTTTCGCACCGACGTCCCCGCGTACTTTCGCGAGGCCTCGCAGACGTGGATGGAGGCGGGCTTCGAGCTGCTTCCCGAGGCTTCTGTCGAAGTCCTGTCGACGCGCGAACGGCGCTACGCGGTGACGGGGCAGCCGGTGTTCCGCGCGCGCTACCGCAATCCGGCCGTGAATGCGCCGTCGCTGCCTGCGGAGCGCACCGGGCGCGACTGGCGCGACGTCCGCCGCAAGTAGATCGCGGTCGCGCTGGCGTGCGCCGCCTCGTTGTCGGAGCCGCGCCATCCGCGCCGCTGAACGCTCGCCAAACTGCGCGATTTGCGTACAGTGCGCCACGTGATTGCGATCCTGATTGCGGCCAGCGCTGCCCTGCAGCCGTTCGTGAAGGTGGAAGCGCCCGCGCTGGTCCTCGACCACGTCCGGGTCATCGACGGAACCGGCGTCCCGCCGCGCGACGATCAAACTGTTTGCATTGCCCAGGGCAGGTTTGCCGCGAGCTGCCCGCCGAACGCGCAGCACCTCGACCTCCGCGGCCGCACCGTCATGCCGGGTCTCGTCGGCATGCACGACCACCTCTTCTACCCGATGGGCGGCGGCATCTTCAGCGAGATGGCGCGCAGCTTCCCGCGCCTGTATCTCGCGGCCGGGGTCACCACCATCCGCACCGCCGGCAGCGTCGAGCCGTATACCGACCTCGAGCTGAAGAAGAACATCGACCAGGGCCAGGAAGCGGGGCCGAAGATCCACGTCACCGGCCCCTACCTCGAAGGCAAAGGATCGTTTGCGCTGCAGATGCACGCCATCCAGGACCCCGAGGACGCGCGGCGGACGGTGGCCTTCTGGGCCGGACAGGGCGTGACCAGCTTCAAGGCCTACAACACGCTCACCCGCGCCGAATTGGGCGCGGCCATCGACGAGGCGCACAAGCACAAGCTCAAGCTGACCGGGCATCTCTGCTCGATTGGTTTCACCGAGGCGGCGCGGCTCGGCATCGACAACCTCGAGCACGGCCTCGTGGTCGACACCGAGTTCTTCAGCAAGAAAGAGCCGGACAAGTGCCCCAATCCGCGCGCGGCTGCCGAAGAGCTGGCGAAGATGTCGCCGGACGATCCGCGGCTGGCGACGCTCATCCGCGAGCTGGTGCAGCGGCACGTCGCCGTCACCTCCACCTTGGCCGTCTTCGACTCCATCACCGAGGCAGGCTGGAAGCGCGCGCTGACCCAGCCGGTCTTGGACGCGCTCTCGGAAGACACCAAGACGCGCCTTCTTTCCGCGCACGCCTCCGGCCGCGACACCACCGTCTGGAACACGCTCGTCAAGCTGGAGATGGAGTTCGAGCATCGCTTTGCCAAAGCGGGCGGAATGCTCATCGCCGGGTGCGAC
Organism: Myxococcales bacterium; assembly: GCA_036488495.1. Lineage (GTDB taxonomy): Bacteria > Myxococcota > Myxococcia > Myxococcales > 40CM-4-68-19 > 40CM-4-68-19. The sequence continues at coordinate 30,464 of DASXHM010000246.1, forward strand.
CCGACCGGCAACGGAACCACGCTCGCGGGTTACGGCGACTTCCGCGACGTCGAGCTCTTGGTCGAGGCCGGCTTCACTCCCTTGGAAGCGCTCAAGATCCATTCGCTCAACGGCGCGCAATGGCTGGGCGTCGCCGACCGCATCGGCAGCATCGCGCCCGGCAAGGAAGCGGATTTGGTGGTGCTCGACGGCGATCCTTCGCAGCGCATCGCCGACATCGAGAAGGTCGAGATCGTCTTCAAGGACGGTGTCGGCTACGACCCGCAGAAGCTCGCGGCCTCGGTGCGCGGGCTGGTCGGCGATCGATGAGCGGTTGCGTCGCGCCGGTCGGCCGGAGGAGTTTTTGCCTCGCGCTCTTGGTGCTCTCCGGGTGCGCGCAGAAGTCGCCTCCCCCCGGCGCAGCGGGTCCCGCGGAAGCGGTCCAGGACTTTGCCGGCGCCGTCCAGCGCGGCGACAGCGCGACGGCGTGGGCGCTCCTCTCCGCCCGCACGCAAGCCGACGCGGACCGCATCGCCAAGGCCGCCCAGCCCGACGGCGGCGACGGCCGGGCCATGCTCTTCGGCAGCGCACTCCCGCAGGGCAGCATCGAAGTGGGGAAGGTGCAGGAGAGCGGCGACTCGGCCGACGTCCAGACGAGCTCTCCCGACGGCGGGCCGGGACACGCCTTTCACGTCGTGCGCGAGGCAGGGCGGTGGCGCATCGACCTTCCGCTCACTCGTTGATAGGTTCACTACGCTCTTTGGAGGACGAAATGGCCGACTTGCTCCATCCCACAGACAGTGCCGATGACACCGACGTCGAGGAGACGCCGTTCGACCCCGGCGACTTCGTGCTGGCGTTCCAGGCCGACGATCAGGTGCAGGCGCAGCTTCTTGTGGCTGCCTGCGAGGAGGCGGACATCCCGGCCATCTTGCAGTCGCCGCGGAGCGGGGCGGTCGGCACCATCGCCTCGCCGGTCGACGGCTTCAACATCCTCGTTCCCCAGCGCGACCTGGGGCGCGCGGTCCCGCTCTTGAACGAGCGGCGCGCAGCGCTGGAAGCCGACCCGGAGGGCGCGGAGCGGGCGGCCACTGCCGAGGCCGAAGGCAAGCCGTAATCAGCGCTTGACGATGCTTCTGATGTGCCGAGAGGCGTCCAGCGGAAGGGCGAAGGCAAGGCCCTGCACCGGCCATTTCTTGTAGCTGGCCTGGCGCTCGACGAAGGCCTGGAGCGGCTCTTGAATGACGGCGTGCTCGGACCCGATCGAGGCGTGCCTGACTGCGAGGCCTTGCGGTGTTTCCACCACGAGGCCCATGTGCGAGATGCGGACGACGCGGTTGGGATCCTTTTCGCGCACGATCATCACCACCGACCCGGGCGCGATGCGCTTTTGGTGCTGCAGCACTTCGCCGAGCGGCACGTAGCGCACGCGGTAGTCCCCATCGGGGATGTTCGCCGAGGCGAGCCGCTGCAGGTTGGGCACCTTCGTCCATTCGGACTTGCGCAAGGAAAGCGTCTCTGCCGGCGCCTTCGGATCGATGCGGCTCGTCTCTTCCGCGAGATAGCCCTTGCGCAGGTTTGACGGCAGCCACTGCGCCTCGGTGAAGTGGTTGCGGTTGTCGAAGCTGGGTGCGCCGCTGTAGCGGATGTCGTCGAGGATCTGGTGGGCCTCGCGGACGTCGTGGGCGTTCGCCAAGGCGAGCACGGTCTCGACGTAGGTCTGGCAATCGACCGCGCTCGTATTCCAGCGCGGACCGGGCTCGACGCCGCTGCCGTCACCGAGCGGATAGGTGCCGTAGGGCACGCCCAGAAAGAGCTTCGACAGCGCCTCGATGCGCCCGGGGAAGGGCAGGGTGTGCGCCTCTCGGACCTTCACGTCCAACTGCGCATCGTCGAGCGGACGCGCCTGCGCGGGGGTCGAGACCAGCAAAGCGGCGAAAATGACGAGAGTCATGCGGTTCGAAGGGTAGGAGCCGCGCGCAGGCGTGGCAATGAATAGAACCGGCGTAAGTTTGACACCATTCCGACTCGACGGTAGCGATGATTGCCTTGGTCCATTCGAATGCTGGCATCGCGCTCTTTGCGCTCGTCATTGCAGCCTGCGCAGCCTGCGCAGCCTCGCCCAAACGGCTGGCGCCGGCGCCGCAGACGGTGACCGTCTTCATCCGGCAGATGCCGCCGCCGCGGATCACGTTGCGCGACGGCGACGGCGACGGCGTGCCGGACATCGAAGACGATTGCCCGGAGGTCTTCGGCGCGAAGGACAATCGAGGCTGCCCCGCCGAGGCGCCGGCCGACACCGAGGCGGAAAAGCTCGCCGAGGCCGCGAAGCTCGTCGAGATGCGGGCCGACCACATCGAGGTGAAGCAGCCGCTGCAGTTCAAGCAGAACCGCGCGGTGCTCTTGGCGGACAGCCTTCCGCTGCTCCAGGAAGTCGCGCTGGCGCTCAAGCAGGCCAAAGCGGTGCGCGTCCGCGTCGAGGGCCACACCGACCGCGTCGGCGAACGCGACGAGAACCTGAAGCTCTCGCAAGCGCGCGCGCAGGCCGTCCGCGAATACCTGGTCGAGCAGGGCGTGGAGGCGGCTCGCCTCAGCGCGGAAGGTTTCGGCTGGTCGCGTCCGATCGCTTCCAACGTGACCAGGGAAGGCCGCAGCCAAAACCGCCGCGTCGAATTTCGCATCGTGCAATAAAGTCGCCGCATGATCCTCGCCGCGTTGGCTTTCGCTCTCGCCGCTCCCGCTTCGCCTTCGGTCAATCCGCACCCGGTTGCGCGCGAAGTGCTGCAGCAGTTGCTGGTCGTCGACACGAGCCACGGCCACGAGACGCAGGCGCTGCAGCCGGTGTTGAAGCGCTTCCAGGCGGCGGGGGTGCCGGCGCAGATCGTCGAGTCCGAGCCCGGCCGCGGCAACCTGATCGCCCGCATCAAGGGCACCGGCGCTCATCGCCCGCTGCTCCTGCTCGCGCACATCGACGTGGTCCCCGTCGAGGGGCAGAAGTGGACGACGCCGCCGTTCACACCGACCGAGCGCGACGGCTACCTGTACGCGCGCGGAGTTTCCGACGACAAGTCGATGGCGGCCTCGATCGTCGAGGTGGCGCTCGCCTTGGCGAAGTCTTCGCAGAAGCCCTCGCGCGACGTGATCGTGGCGCTGACTTCCGGCGAAGAGACCGGCGGCTTTCCCGGCGCCAGGTGGCTCGCGACCCAGCGCAAGGATCTGATCGACGCCGAGTTCGCGCTCAACGAAGGCGGCGACGTGCTGGTCACGCCGGACCTGTCGCGCGCCTACGTGGTCGACGTGTCGGTGGCGGAGAAGACGTACCAGACGTTCCACCTGGTCGCGCACGGGCCCGGCGGCCATTCGTCGGTGCCGCCAATGGACAAGGACGCCGTCCTCGAGCTTGCGCAGGCGCTGGTGCGGCTGGGCGAGCATCGGTTCGCCGCCCACGTCATTCCCGAAGTTCGCGAGCGCCTCGCAGAAGCCGCCGCGCACGAAACCGGTGAGGTGCAGCGCGCGCTCTCGTCGGCAGCCAAATCTGCGCCGCGCATCTCGCCGCAGGACGAGGCCGTCTTGACGCACGAGCGGGTCTACAACGCGCTCATCCGCACCACCTGCACGACCACACAGCTCAAAGGGTCGCCGCAGGACAACGTGCTGCCCACCACCGCGGAAGCGGTCATCAATTGCCGCATCCTGCCGGGCGAAACCATCGACGCGACCGAGGCGGAATTGCGCAAGGTGATTGCCGACGACAAGCTCGAGCTCTCGCGGGCGGAGGACAACGGTCAGGGCGGCAAGTCGCCCTTGGACGGCCCCGTCCCGCAGGCCATCCGCACCGCCGCGCGGAAGATCTTCGGCGACGTCCCGGTGGTGGAGACGATCATGACCGGGGCCAGCGACTCACGCTACCTGCGCAACGCCGGCATCGCCGCCTACGGCATCGCAACTGCGCCCGGAACTCTCGACGACGTCCGCGCGGGCCGGGGCGCTCACGGCGCCGACGAGCGCCGCGCGCTCAAGTGGCTGGGGCCAGGCACGGAGTACCTCCGCGCCATCGTCACCGAACTGGTGAAGTAGCTTCCACCGGTGTCCGGACGACTCGGACAGCCCGGATTTCCGGACAACCGCTAGTCGCCGGCGATGGCGTCGGCTTCGATTTCAATCAGCATCCAGGGGTCGATCAGCGCGCGCACTTCCACCATGGTCGTCGCCGGTGGGTGCGCGGCGAACTTCTCGCCGTGGGCGCGGCCGAATTCGGGCCACTTCGAGATGTCGGTGACGAACATGCGGGTGCGGACCACGTGGCGCAGATCGGCGCCCAATTCCTGCAGCGCCTTCTCCAGGATCTCGACGCAGCGCCGGGCCTGATCGTACGCGTCCTTGCCTTCGCAGCCGACGGGGGCGCAGCCGGAGACGAAGATGTGCTGGCCTGCGCGCACCGCGCGGCAGTAGCCGATCTTCGGTTCCCAGGCTGTGCCGGTAAACGCGCGGCGGACGTCCATCACTTCTGCCGGTAGGTGATGCGCCCGCGCGTCAGGTCGTAGGGAGACAGTTCGAGCTTCACCCGATCGCCGGGGAGGATGCGGATTCGGAACTTGCGCATCTTGCCGCTGGCGTAAGCGAGGACGGAGTGCTTGTTGTCGAGCTCGACGCGGTAGTTGCCGCCCGCGAGCTCCTCGCGGACAGTCCCTTCCACCTCGATGCCGGCTTCCTTCTCGGACATGCGCGGCGTCTTCTAGCTCAGCTTGGGCCCCGCGGCTACAACTTCCGGCGAGGCCTGATCGGCGAACTGCTGGAAGTTGTCGTGGAACAGCTTGGCGAGGTGCTTCGCCTTGGCGTCGTAGGCGGCCTTGTCCGGCCAGGTCTCGCGCGGGTTCAACACCTGCGCGGGCACTCCGGGAGCATCGGTCGGGACTTCGACGCCGAAGACCGGATGCTTCTCGTATTTGACGTTGTCGAGCTTGCCGTCGAGCGCGGCATTCAAGAGCGCGCGGGTGTGCTGGATGGACATGCGCTTGCCGACGCCGTAGGGGCCGCCGGTGTAGCCGGTGTTCATCAGCCACACCTTGGTGCCGTTCTTGGAGATGTTCTCGCTCAAGAGCTTGCCGTACTCGGTCGGGTGCAAGGACATGAAGGCCGCGCCGAAGCAGGAGCTGAAGGTGGCGCTGGGCTCCTTCACGCCGATTTCGGTGCCCGCGACCTTCGCCGTATAGCCGGAGAGGAAGTGGTACGCGGCCTGCGCCGGAGTCAGCCGCGAGATGGGCGGCAGGACGCCGAACGCATCGTAGGTGAGCATCACCACGTTCTTCGCCTGGCCACCCATGCCCGAGGCTGAAGCGTTCGGAATGTAGGTGAGCGGATAGCAGGCGCGGGTGTTCTCTGCGAGCGTCGCGTCGTCGAGATCGACTTCGCGCGTCTGTGGATTCATGACCACGTTTTCGAGCACCGTCCCGAACATCCGCGTGGTCGCGTAGATCTCCGGCTCGGCGGTGGGCGAGAGCTTGATGCACTTCGCGTAGCAGCCGCCTTCGAAGTTGAAGACGCCGCCCGTGCCCCAGCCGTGCTCGTCGTCGCCGATCAGCGTGCGCTTTGCGTCGGCGGAGAGCGTGGTCTTGCCGGTGCCGGAGAGCCCGAAGAACACCGCGGTGTCGCCGGCAGGGCCGATGTTGGCGCTCGCGTGCATCGGCATGGTGCCGTGGCTGGGCAGGACGAAGTTCATGATCGAGAACGCGCTCTTCTTCATTTCACCCGCGTACTCGGTGCCGTTGATCAGGGTCAGCTTGTTCTGGAAGTCGACCAGGATGGCGGTCGGGCCGTTGACGCCGTCCTCTTCCTTCGAGGTGTGGAAGTGCGGCAGGTCGATGATGAGGTAGGGGTCGGTCTTGGCGGTGTACTCGCCCGGCTTCGCCGGCAAGAGCATGGTGCGGATGAAGAGCTGGTGCCAGGCGTATTCGGTGATGACCCGGACCGGGATGCGGTGCTCGGGGTGGGTGCCGACGAACGCGTCGAGGACGAACACTTCCTTGTCCTCGAGGTACTTCTTGATCCGGGCGAAGACCTTGTCGAACTTCTCCTGGGTGTACGACTTGTTCTTCGCCCACCACACCTTGTTTTCGGTGGCGGCGTTCTTGACGATGAACTTGTCGTTGGCTGCGCGTCCGGTGTGCTTGCCGGTCGCGACCACGAGCGGGCCGCCTTGGGCGACTTTTGCTTCGCCGCGCCGCACCGCCTCCTCGTAAAGGGCCGGGGTCGCGAGGTTCCAATTCGCCTTCTTGACGCGGATGGAACCGATCTGCGTGCTATCGGACATGCAGCTTGTCTCCTCGGAAAGGGCGCCGGGAAGTAGCACACGGAGCTGCGATTTCGCAACGGCTCGGCCGATCGGTTCAGGGCCGAACTGCACTCTGGAAAACGCGATTCAGTGAAAACCCGGACAACAGATCGCGCGGCGTTGAACATTCGTGTGCAGGAAGGCCGGCACTCCGCGCGAGATCCGCCACGATGCGCCGGGGGTCCGCGGCGCATCGCCGCAGCTCTGTCAAAGACGCCGCGCGGTCGCGCTTCGAGAGCCGTTCGCCGGTCGACGAAAGGACCAAGGGCGCGTGCGCCCAGCGCGGTTCGGGCAAGCCGAGAAATCGATAGAGGAGGATCTGCCGCGCCGTCGACGGCAAGAGGTCGGCGCCGCGCAACACCTGGGTCATCCCCTGCGCGGCATCGTCCACCACCACCGCGAGCTGGTAGGCAAAGACGCCGTCCGCCCGGCGCAGCACGAAGTCGCCGGTCTCCGCCTGCACGTCGAACGACTGCGGACCTTGGAGCTCGTCGACGAAGGACACCGGCCCGGGTGGAACGCGCAGCCGCAGTGACGGCTCGCGGACCTTGCGCCGCTCGGAGCGCTGGGCGGCGTTCAGCTCGGCGCAGGTGCCCGGGTAGCGCGGGCCTTCATCGCCGTGAGGGGCGCTCGCCGCGGCCGCGATCTCGGCCCGTGAGCAAAAGCACTCATAAACCCGGTCGCCGAGCGTTCCGAGCGCTTGTCGATAAAGAGCGGTCCTCTGCGATTGAAAAACGGGCTCTCCGTCCCAATCGAGGCCGAGCCAGCGTAATTCTTCCGTTTGAAGCGCCGCGAGGCCTGGACGAACGCGCGCAGCATCCAGATCCTCGATTCGGAGGAGAAACCGGCCCTGCTCGCTTCGGGTCCACAGCCAGGCGAGCAACGCCGTTCGAGCGTTGCCGAGGTGCAGCTCGCCGGTCGGGCTGGGCGCGAATCGTCCTCGCTGCATGGGGCTCTAAGGAAATCGTTCAAAACGCTCGGAGGCGCGGAAGAAGGCAGATGACAGCAGACGTCCTTTCCACGAGGCAGGTCGCGACTCTTCTCGGTGTTGGCGAGGCAACCGTCAAGCGGTGGGCGGACGCGGGGGAGATCGATTGCTTTCGGACGCCCGGAGGACACCGCAAGTTCCGGCTGCGCGACATCACCACCTTCGTACAGGAGCGCAACTACCAGGCGAAGGGCCCCTTGCCCTCTGGGGTTCCGGCCGACGCTGGCGAGCCCGGGCCCTCTGCGGTGGAGCACTTCGAGACGGCGGCGCTCCGGGGTGACGCGCAGGCCTTGGTGGCGCAGCTCACGCTCTTGCGCCTGCGAGGGACCGACCTGCCCACCCTCTTCGACGAGATCGTGGCGAAGGCGCTCACCCGCGTCGGCGACGCCTGGGAGAAGCATCGCATCTCCATCGCCGAGGAGCATGTGGCGGCGCAGGCGGTCATCGATGCCATCGCCCGGGCGCAGCCGCTGGCGGAGCCCCCCGGCGAGCCGGTCCGTCCTGATCGGGGAGTAGCGATCGTCGCCGCGGTCGCCGGCGAACTGCACGACATCGCCGCGCGGATGTGCGCCTGCCTCTTGCGCGCTCGCGGCTTCGAGGTGCTGGCCCCGCTCGCGCAGACGCCCTCGCGCGATCTCGCCGATCTGGTGCTTCGCTCCCGCGCGTCCCTGGTGGTCCTCTCCAGCACCGTGGAGCCGCGGGTGGAAGAGCAGGTGTCGATGGCCGTGGCTGCCGCGCGCGAAGTGTCCGGCCGCGTAGTCGTGGGAGGCTCTGCCATGCGGGATGCGCGCTTGCCGGACGAGGCGAGGCTGCTCTCCTCGCTCCGCGAGCTCTGGATCGAGTCCGACTCGGCTGGACGCAGGCGCGCCCGGGCTTGATCGCCCTTGGCTCGCATGTGGTAAGAGCGGCCCCTTTCGAGCCTCTTTGTTTGCGGCAGGAGCGAGCCGTCTGATGAGCGACAAGCCGGAGAGCGAAGCAGAGAACAAAGGCGCCGCCAAGAGGCGCACCTTGTCTTTCGACGAGGTGATGGCGGGCGCGTCGCCGGACGCGCCGAAGAAGTCCGCGCCGCCGCCCGCGCCGCCGCCGAAGAAGAGCGCGCAGCCCACCTTCGAGGAAATCCTGGCGGGCTCGGCATCGCCGGGCGCAGGCGAGACGGAGCAGCGTTCGCGGCCCCCGCAAGAGCGGGGCAGATCGCGTCCTCCGCGGCAGAAGGACGAGCGCAAGATGCCGGTGGTGGTGCGCAAGCCTGCGCTCTCCGGGGCAGGCCCCGCGTCGGCGCCGCCGGCCGAGAGCGCCGAGCCGGAAGCCGCGACTGAACAGCCGCAGCAGCCGCGCGAAGTTCCCGAGTCCGTCTATGCGCAGCCCACCGCCGAAGAGAACGCCGACTTCGCCGCGCTTTTCGCCGAGTCGGGTGCGCAGCAGAAGCAGGGAAGGCTGCGGGTCGGCCAGAAGGTGTCGGCGCGCATCGCCCATCTCGGCGGCGAAGTGGCCTTCCTCGATCTGGGCGGCAAGGGCGAGGGCATCATCGACCTGCGCGAGCTCCGCAACGAGAAGGGCGATCTCCTCGCCCAGCAAGGCGAGACGCTCGAGGGCTACGTGCTCTCGCTCGCCGAAGGCAACGTCGTCGTCACCAAGTCGGTCCCGAAGGGCGCTGGCCGCGAGATCGTGCAGGCCGCGCTCGATTCCAAGATCCCCATCGAGGGAGTCGTCACCGGCCAGAACAAGGGCGGCTTGGAGGTGGACCTGGGCGGGCTGCGCGGGTTCGTGCCCACTTCCCAGGTGGACGTGCGGTTCGTCGAAGATCTCTCGCCGTTCGTCGGGCAGAAGTTGAAGTTCCGCGTCACCGAGGTGCGCGGCGGGAACGCCATCCTCTCCCGCCGTTCCATTCTCGAGGAGGAGCGCGCGACGCAGGCGAAAGAGCTGCGGCAGCGGCTCGAGGTCGGGGCGCAGCTCGAAGGCACCGTCACCTCGGTGCGCGACTTCGGCGCCTTCGTCGACCTGGGCGGCCTGGAAGGGCTCGTCCACGTCAGCGAGCTGTCGCACACGCGCATCGCGCACGCGCAGGACGCGGTCAAGCCGGGGCAGAAGGTGAAGGTGCAGGTGCTGCGCATCGAGACCGACGACAAGGGGCAGGAGCGCATCGCGCTCTCGCTCCGCGCGCTCGAGCAGGATCCGTGGGACGCGGCGCGGGCGCAGATCAAGGAAGGCGCGCGCCTCACCGGCAAGGTGGCGCGGCTGCAGCCGTTCGGCGCCTTCGTCGAGCTGTTTCCGGGTGTGGACGGGCTCGTCCACGTGAGCGCGCTCGCCGACCGGCACATCCAGCATCCGCGCGAGGTGGTGAAGGAAGGCGAGAGCATCCTGGTGCAGGTCGAGTCCATCGACGACAGCTCGCGCCGCATCGCGCTCCGGAAAGTCTCTGAGAACGAGCCTGCGCAGGCCCCTGCCGCGGCGACGGCGGGCGGCAAGCGGCTGAAGGTCGGGGACAGCGTCGAGGCCACGGTCGACAAGTGCGAGGCCTTCGGCGTCTTCGTTCACTGGGAAGGCGGCAAAGGCCTGATCCCCAACTCCGAGCTCGGCACGCCGCGCGGCAGCGACAACAAGAAGACGCTGCCGGTCGGCACCAAGGTGAAGGCGCAGATCATCGAGATCGACGATCGCGGCCGCTACCGGCTCTCGCGGACTTCGGCAGAGCGCGCCCAGGAAGGGTCGGACTACCGCGAGTACCAGCGGGAGATGAATCGCAGGCTGGCGCCGGGCAAGGGCTTTGGGACGCTGGGCGATCTGCTGAAGGCGAAGCTGTCGGGGTCGGACGAGGAGTGACCGGCTCCTGACGCACGAGCGAGAGCTCGCGGACGACCACCGCCGCGTGGGCGGGCTTTCGCGCAGGATAGAGGACGATGGCGATGGCGAGCGCGCCGATGAGGAGCGTCACTGCCGTCATTCGCTTCGCGCCGCCCACGTTGCGCGTCAGCACCTGCGAAAGCTCCGGCAGGATCTCGCGCGCGCTTCGGCGAGTTGCCGGCCCGCGCGGACCGGCATCGCTGCTGCTGCCGTCGCGCAGCTCGGCCATGAAGGCCGCGAGATCTGCCGGCGAGGCAGGAGCGTTCGCGCGCGAGAGCCAGCCCTCGAGGGCGAGCTGCAGCTCTTGCGCGGTCTGGAATCGCTCGCGCGGGTTTCGCCGGAGCGTGCGCAGCACGATGGCTTGCAGCTCGTTGGCAACCCCTTCCGGCGCGGGCACCTCGCAAGCGCGCACCCGCGCCAGCGTCGCCGCATCGGTTGCGGACTTGAAGAGTCGGTCGCCGGTGAGGAGCTCGTAGAGGACGATGCCCAAGGCGAAGACGTCGGCGCGGTGGTCGACCGCGGAGCTCGAGGCTTGCTCCGGGCTCATGTAGGCGAACTTGCCCTTGAGCTCGCCCGCCTCCGTCCGCTGCGCCCGGCCGCGCGCCTTGGCGACGCCGAAGTCGATCACCTTCACGCAGCCGTCGAAGCCGACGAGGACGTTCTGCGGGCTGACGTCGCGGTGGACGATGCGGTACGGGCGCCCATCCGCGTCGCACAGCGAATGCGCGAAGTGAAGGCCTTCCGCCGCGTCGGCGACGATCCGGCAGGCGAGCTGCATCGGCAGTTTTCGCCCTCTCGACGCGCAGGCATTCTGCAGGGCACAGAGATCGAGCCCGGGCACGTACTCCATCGCGATGAAGCAGGTCTCGCCGTCCTCGCCCAATTCGAAGACGCGGCAGATGTGAGGATGGACGAGACGCGCGGCGATCCGCGCTTCGTCGGCGAACATCACCGCCATCTGGCGGTCGCGCAAGAGGTGCGGGAGCAGCGTCTTCACCACGAAGAGCGGTTCGGTCTCTCCGGCGGCATCGCTGGTGCGCGCTTGGGCGCCGTCTCGCGCAGCTTTGTGGCCGGTGTCGCGCAGCCGCCGCGCGAGGTGGACCTCGCCCATTCCGCCGCTGGAAAGCCGCCGGAGCAGCTCGTATCGTCCGACAGTTCCTTTGGCCATGAACAATCGCGGCGACGCTAGCACGCAGCCCGGGCTTGGAAGAAAGCCGTTCCGGAGCGCGCGGCGCGGTAGGATGCGACCATGTCGACGACCCCGGTAGAGGCGCCTGCGGCACATACATCCACCTCCATCGGAGCGGCTGCGTCGAGGCGGCATTGGGTGGACCACGCCGCGCGCACGACCGCGGTGCTGGCCGTGCTGGCTGCGGTCTCGTCGGGCCAATACGCGAATCAATTCTCGCGGACCATCCTCGCCCAGGCCGAGGCGAGCGACCAATGGAGCTACTACCAGGCGAAGTCCATCAAGGGGCACATCGTCGCCGAGCAAGGGCGCCTTCTCCAGGGGCTCGCGGCCGCCCAGCCCGGAGCCGCGGCGGCATTGGACAAGCTCCGCGTCGAGGACGACGCCGCCGTGCAGAAGTACAACCGCGAGATGGCGGAGGCGAAGGCCAAGGCCGAGACCATCGAGGCCAACAAGCGGCTGCACGAGACGCAGGGCAATTGGTTCCAGGGCGCGTTCATCGTGCTGCAGGCAGGGGTGGTCCTCTGCACGGTGGCGGCGAGCGCGAAGCGCAAGGAGCTCTGGGTGTTCGCCCTCGTGCTCGGCATTGCCGGCCTGGCGGTCACCGGTTACGGCTTCGTCATCGGGTTGCATCCGCCGGTCGTGACCGCGACGCCCGGCTAGCCGCCGACGACCTCTTCGACCGAATGCCTCAGCGCGAGAAGGTCGACCGGCTTGTGCAGGATGCGCCCTGCGTTCAGCTCGACGAACCCGCCCATCTCCTGGCCGAGTGAAGCGCCGGTCAAGAACAGCATCCGCTGCGCTTGGTCCTCGGCGAGCTTCGAGAGCTCGCTCTGGAACTCGGGGCCGGTCATGCCGGGCATGTAGACGTCGCAGACGATGGCGTCGAAGCGCTCGCCTTCGCGCAGCCGCGAAAGGGCCTCGCGCGGGTCGGTGAACTGGACCAGCTCGTAGCGCGACAGCGCGCGCGCAAGCAGCCGCAGCATCACCACCTGGTCGTCGATGAGCATCACCCGGCGAAGGATTGTCCGAGGCTCCGGCTGCGGCATGGGCGGCGCGGCGAGCGCGCTCCGGACCTTGCGCAAGAGCGCTTCCGGCGTGAACGGTTTCTGCACGAACGCCGCGCCTTGGGGCAACCCATGCTCGGTCGCGGAAGTGTCGGTGTAGCCGGACATGTAGACGACCCGCAGCTCCGGCCGTTCCGCTGCGAGCCGGGAGGCGAGATGGGCGCCGCCCATCCGCGGCATCACCATGTCGGTGAGGAGCAGGTGGATGCTCGGGCGATCCGCGCGCTGCAGCGCCTCCGCGCCGTTTGCAGCCTCGATGACCGTGTACCCGGCGCGGGCGAGGATGTTCCTGGCGAGGTTCCGCACCTGCTCCTCGTCCTCGACCAACAACACCGTCTCGCTGCCCCGCAACTCCACCGGCGGGTCCGGCGGCAAGGCGGCCGATTCCGGCTCCGCGAAGGCGCTCGGAAGATAGATCTTGAAGCTCGAGCCACGGCCCGGCTCGCTGTACACCCAGACGTGACCGCCGCTCTGGCGGACGATGCCGAAGACGGTGGAGAGCCCGAGCCCGGTTCCCTTGCCGACCTCTTTGGTGGTGAAGAACGGCTCGAAGATGCGCGCCTGCGTCGCCGGATCCATGCCGATGCCGGTATCGCTGACCGCCAGCATCACGTAGGCCCCGGGCTGCACTTCGGTGTGCGCCGATTGGTAGGTCGCGTCCAAGGTCGCGTGCTGCACCTCGATGCTGAGCTTCCCGCCGCGCGGCATCGCATCGCGCGCATTGACGGCCAGATTGACGATCACCTGCTCCATCTGCGCCGGATCGACGTTGACCATCGCCGCGGTCGGGCAGGGAAAGACGCCGAAGTCGATGGTCTCGCCGATCAGCCGGTGCAGCATGGTGGTCAGGCCTTCCACCACCTCGTTCAAGTCGACGACGCGGGGACGCAGGATCTGCCTTCGGCTGAAGGCGAGGAGCTGGCGGGTGAGCGCGGCGGCGCGCTCTCCGGCGGCCTGGATCTGGACCAGGTCGTCGTGTACGCGGGTGCCGGGCGCGTGGTCGTTCACCAGCATGGTCGAGTAGCTGAGGATGACCGAGAGCAGGTTGTTGAAGTCGTGGGCGATGCCTCCCGCGAGGCTTCCCACCGCTTCCAGCCGCTGCGACTGGCGGAGCTGCGCCTCGAGGGCCTGGTAGCGCTGGCCGGATTCAATCAGCTCCGTCTCGCGCCGCCGGTCGTCGGTCACGTCGCGGCCGAGCAGGTAGAAGCCTTGCTCGCTCGGCACGTCGAGCGCGGTCCATTTGAAGCAGCGGTAGGAACCGCTTCGGCAGCGGAGCCGGAACTCGTGGTCGAACCGGCCGTTGGCAATCAGCCCGGTGCGCGCGTCGTGAAGGCTCGGCAGGTCGTCGGGGTGGATGATCCAAGCGCTGCGGTGCCCGACGAGCTCGCGCGGCTGCCATCCGAGAATTCGCTCCCACGCGCCGTTGACCCGCTGCAGGATGCCGTCCGGACTGAGCACCGCGAGCAGGTCGGGGAAGATCTCGAACAACCGCTCGTGCTCGAGCCGCGCGCGCTGCTCCTGGTCGCTGTGGCCATCGCCGCGCTCGCCGTCGCCGCGCTGCTGCCCCGCATCGGGCTCGTCGCGGGGCTCGACGCGCGTGATGGACCAGACAGAAGACATTCGCGGTGCTCCCTTACGTCTCAGATCACCTTTCACCCGGGGCGCGGTGGGCGCAATCGGTTGCAGACCGTAAGCTGGTCGTGGATCGGGACTGACACACTCTCCGTGTAACGCCGGATGATCCTTCGGACGACGAGGTATCCCATGCTCCCCCGTACGGCAGGCGAATCACCCCCCGAATTGACGCTGGTCGCGCCGTCGAAGGATCTGGGCGGCTTTCGCGTGCGCAGGGCGCTGCCGTCGGTGCAGCGGCGGATGGTCTCGTCGTTCGTCTTCTTCGATCAGATGGGGCCGGCGGTGTTCGAGAAAGGGCGGGGCCTCGATGTGCGTCCGCATCCGCACATCGGCCTTGCGACCGTGACGTACCTGTTCGAAGGCCAGATCCTCCACCGCGACAGCCTGGGCACGGTCCAGCGCATCGAGCCCGGCGAGGTGAATTGGATGACCGCCGGGCGCGGCATCGTCCATTCCGAGCGGACCGCGAAGGACGTGCGCGCGAACGGCGGGAACCTCTTCGGCATCCAGCTCTGGGTGGCGCTGCCCAAGGCGCAGGAGGAGATCGAGCCGTCGTTCCGGCACGTCGGCGCGGGCGAGCTTCCGCTGATCGAGGATCCGGGCGTCTCAGTGCGGGTGGTGTTGGGATCGCTGTTCGGCGCGAAATCGCCGGTGCCGCTCCTCTCCAAGCTGTTCTATGCGGCGGCGAGCTTGGACGAAGGCGCGCGCCTGCCGCTCCCGGACGACGCAGAGGAGCGCGCGGTCTACATCGCGGAGGGGGCCGCGGAGGTCGCGGGCGAACGGTTCGAGACCGGCGCGCTGCTCGTCTTCCGGCCCGGCGACAGCGCCCACCTGCGCGCGGCTGCGCCCAAGACACGCCTCTTGCTGCTCGGCGGCGACGCAGCCGACGGACCTCGCCACATCCATTGGAACTTCGTCTCCAGCTCCGCCGAGCGCATCGAAGTCGCGAAAGCCGATTGGCGCGCGCAGCGGTTCGGCCAGGTTCCGGGCGAGACGGAATTCATCCCCTTGCCCGACGAGCCCAAGCCGGTGCGCTATCCGTGAAGCCGGCAAAATCGGAGTTGATCGGAGCCGCCCGAAGGTGTGGAAATGGCGCCGATGACGCCGCAGAAGCGAACAGCGCTGAAGAAGCTCTTGCAGGCAAGCCAGCGCGAGGCGCGAAGGCTTGGCCCGGTCCGCATCGAGCCCAACCGCAAGGACCAAGGCGAGACGGGGGTTGCCGACGAGGACGCGCAGGCGCTCTCGGAGATGCTGCAGGCGATCGGCTCGCAACGCAACAGAGGCCAGGCGGAGAAGCTCGCGCGCATCGGCCGCGCCTTGCGCAAGATTGAAGACGAGCCGGACGAGTACGGTCTCTGCGAGGAATGCGGCGAGGAGATTTCGCAGAAGCGCCTGGAAGCGATGCCGGAGGCGCTGCTCTGCACCGAATGCCAGGGCGCGCGAGATCCGAAGCGCGGCACCACCCGCAAGAAGCTCACCGACTATCGCTGACCGGGGGTCGCGAGAAGGTCAGCGGCCGTCGTCCAGGCGCGCGCGCTCGAGCAGCTTCGCCAGCGCCTCCGCGGGTGCGCCAAACTTCGCGCGATAGTCGTCGAGGCTGCGGCGGATGACCTCCACCGCCTCCACCCGGTCGTACACCTCCGCGATGCTTACCGACCGGAGCGGTTCGCCGGGAAGCTGCTTGTAGGTGAGAAAATAATGCCGGAGCCTGTCGACCAAGCCCGGCGCGCACTCGGCGATGTCGTGGAGATCGCCGAAGCCCAGATCCTTCTCCAAGACCGCCACGATCTTGTCGTCGGCTTCGTCGCCGTCGATCATCCGCAGCCCGCCGATGGGCCGCGCCCGCAAGAGCACGTTCGCGTGCGCGATGGTCTTCTCGGTGAGGACGCAGATGTCGAGGGGATCGCCGTCGCCGGCGAGCCCCGCCTTGCCGGTGCGCTCCGCCGCGCGGTCGCCGGTGCTCTTGCCGCAATAGGTGCGGGGGATGAAGCCGTAGAGCGTGGGCGGCTGGCTCGAATAGCGCTGCGGCCGGTCGATGCGCAGGTGGCCGGAAGGCTTGTCGAGCTCGTACTTGACCGTGTCGGTGGGGACGAGCTCGATGAAGGCGTTCACCACCCCCGCCGGATCGCCGGTCTCGACGCCGTGCCAGGGGTGCGCTTGGAAGACCGTCCGGAGCAGCTCGTCGAGATTCACCGCCCCTGGTTAACAGATGGCGCGGCGTCCAGCACGGCCGGGCGCGGACGGCTGTGGGCGAGGAGCCACTCGCGCACTTTCGTGAACACCTCCTCGGGAGCCTTGCGGCCGAAGATGAGGTCGGAGTGGCCGTAATCTGCTTGCAGATTCGATTCGGCTTTTCCCGCCACCCAAAATTCCTTCTCACCGCCCCACAGGTCGTGGCCCGCGCGTACAGCCGATGGAGGCGCGAGCAAGTCCTTCGAACCGGCGAGAAACAAGGCCGGCGCCTTGGCCTTGGCGAGGGCCTCGCGGTAGTCGAGCTTGCCGTCCGCGGAGTCGAAGCGGTCGGTCCGCGCCCAGCGGAAGAACTGCGCCTGCACCCCGGCGGACACGTCTTCGACCACGTTCGCCATCACCTGCCGCAAGACGCGCGGCTCGACGTTCCGGGTGTTGAGCGGAAGCTGCG
This sequence comes from Myxococcales bacterium, assembly GCA_036488495.1. Lineage (GTDB taxonomy): Bacteria > Myxococcota > Myxococcia > Myxococcales > 40CM-4-68-19 > 40CM-4-68-19. Next base: position 47,135 of record DASXHM010000246.1, read on the forward strand.
CGGCCGCCGGATGGAAGTAGCCGGCGAGCGGCGAGAAGGCCCGCGCGAGGATGCGGTTTCTGCCGCGTCCTCCCGGCAAGAAACGCATCAGCCGAAGCAGCTCCGCCTGCGCGTGCCAGTGAGTCGGCGGCGCCATCGCGACCACGCCGGAAATCCGGTCGGGAAAGAGAGAGGCGGCGAGGAGGCCTAACAGCGCGCCCTGGCTGTGGCCGACCCAGAGGACGTCGTTGCTGCCGGTCGCCTTTCGCACCTCGTCGAGCGCCGTCGGGATGTCGTGGGCGAGGTACGTGTCGAACGTCCAGGCGCGCGGGGCATCTTTGCGGTCGCGGACGGAGCCGCCGTGGCCGCGCAGATCGAGCGCGAAGCAATCGAAGCCCGCCTCGGCGAGGAACAGCGAAACCGAATAGCGCGCAAGGCCGAAGTCGAGGTTGCCGCGGTTCGCGGCGAGACCGTGGCAGAGCAAGATCGGCGGCAGTCGTGGCGCGCGCCTGGGAATGCGGCGCGCGATGGCGATGCGCCAGCCGTCCTTGGTGGACGCAAACCGCAGCTCGTCCTGCTCCGGCAGGACGCGGTAGACGAAGGTCCAGAAGCGCAGGTGCGCGAGCGCCAGGACGACCAGCGCTAGGGCGACGACGAGCCAGAAAAGCACTACTGCCGGCCGATGGCGGCCTTGCGCCCGCGCAGCACGAACTTCTGGATCTTGCCGGTGGCGGTCTTGGGAAGCTCGGTCACCAGGTTCACCACTTTCGGCACCTTGAAGTGGGCGAGCTTCTCGCGCAGAAACGCGCGCAAGTCTTCGGCCGTCGCCGTCTGTCCTTGGCGGAGGATGACGAACGCGTGCGGCGCCTCTCCCCACCGCTCATCGGGCGACCCGACCACCGCCGCTTCCTGCACCGTGGGATGTGCGAGCAGGGCGCCTTCCACTTCGATGGAGGAGATGTTCTCGCCGCCGCTGATGATCACGTCCTTCAAGCGATCGCGGAT
>DASXHM010000258.1:0-8551 GCA_036488495.1 Myxococcales bacterium
TTGGGGACCTGCGCCACCACCCCGATGGAGCCGATGATGGCGAACGGCGCGGCGACGATGCTGTCCGCGACACACGCCATCATGTAGCCGCCGCTCGCGGCGATGCGGTCGATGCAGACCGTGACCCGGATGCCTTTGTCGCGCAGCCGCACCAGTTGCGCAGCGGCCAGCCCATAGTGCGGCACCGCGCCGCCCGCGCTCTCGAGCCGCACCACCACCTCGTCGTCCTTGCCCGCGATGGCGGCGATGGCGCTCACCTCTTCCCGCAATGAGCTGACCGCGGTGGCGAAGAGGTCGCCCTTGAAGTCGAGGACGTAGACGTTCGCTCCGTCCTTTGGACGCCGCGCCTTCTTCCGCTGCTTGGCGAGCTTGCGCGCCTCGCGCCCGGGCAGGATTTCCGCACGCAGCGCATCGCCGAGCGCTTCGAGCCGCCGATTGAGCTGTTGCACGCGGAGTCCCAAGCGCCGAGGCCGCGAGCGGCGGAAGAGGAAGAACAGGAACAGCGCCGTGGCCGCGATGGTCGCGAAGACGACGAAGCCCTTGGCGGCGAAGGCGAGCGCCTCGTGCAGGATGTCCATGCGCGGTCTTCTAACCCGCCCGACGGCGCGAGGCTGCCCGCGGCATCAGCTGCTGCGGGCGGAGGCACTCTCCCAAATTGCTAGCGCTCGGAAATCGTGTGAGATGTGCAGAGGGATGTGCAAGACACTATGAGAATGTCTGCAACTGTCGCTGCAGGCGCGGCTACCGCGGTGCTTTTCCACGTTGGACCTGCGGCGGCTCAGTGCGATCTGCCCGAGCTCGTAAAGGGGGCTGACACGTATAATGAGCTGGTTTGTAAGGCGTCGGCCGCTGCGAAGGGCATGAATGATAAGAGAGCTCTCGACTTCTATCTGGCCGCTTTGAATGAGCCTGTCTTGGAATCTCCCAACGTATGGCTTTTTGCGGACATCGCAAAGACGTATGCCAAGCTGGGACGTTTTCACGAAGCTGATGTCTACATGAAGTATGACAACCTGAGTGTATTGTGGATGATTGGCATTATTCGATGCAAAAAACCCAATTCGCGTGCCGAGCGGCTCTATCAAGATGGCAAACTAATGTTATCCGAAGAGGCCACTCGCATGGCGGATGTTCTATGTGGCCCTGTGTTTGACGAGTTTAGCTACTTCCGCGACTCGGATACTACGCGCTTCGTTCCAGCCGCACGGGCCATTCTAAAGCATGAAGCGATCCGCCATGAAATTGCGGCGATCCGTTCCCCACAGCATCCGGCGCCTTAGCCGGCGCAGGCAGCGATTCCCGCAGCTACTTGTGCGACCCGATCCCTCGGGTTTTTGAGCGATCGAGTTGACGTGCTCCCCGAAATTTGGGCCAGTTGAAACGTGACAGCTTCGGTGCCGCTGGGGACTACTTCAGCGCCTTCTCGATGGTGGCGACCAGGTTCTTCTCGCGCGAGCGGGTGAGCGCGCCGACGTCCGTCCAGATGACCTTCCCCTTCTTGTCGAGAAGCAGCATGGTCGGAAGGTTCGCGACCTTGAAGGTGCTGGTCGCCGTGCCGTCGTCGAGGACGACGGGGAAGTCGAGCTTGTTCTTCAGCAGGAACTCGCGCACTTCCGGATCGCGATCGGGAGAGTCGTCGTCGGTATCCACTGAGTATAGTTCGAGGCCGGCGGGGTGATACTTCTTCCAGATCTGCTGCACGCGCGGCATCGAGATGCGGCACGGCTCGCACCAGGTGGCCCAGAAGTCGACCAGCGTCACCTTGCCCTGCGGAAGCGGCGTCTTGGCTCCGTCCAGCGACGGCAAAGAGAAGCCAGCGGGCGGCGGCGTTCCTTCGTAGCGCGGCTGCTCGGGGCGTCGCCCCTGCGCTACCGCAAGCGCGATCACGCTCACGGTGGCGAGGCCGACCAGCGCCCACACGAACGTATCGGTCTTTTGCGTCAGCGCGCGTTCGGTCACGAGGCAACCATGCGGGCAGCGCACCCGGCCGTCAAGGCAACTCACAAGCCGGCGGCGCCGCGAGCCGCGGCATGCGCCGCCGACGAACGAAAAGTTGGCCCGCTGCCGGGTTCGTGGTGACCTCGCAGCATGAAGTTGCTGCTTGGATTCGTCCTCTTGACCGCGCTCGCTCTGGCAGTCCTCTTCGTCCCCATCCAAGGCCGGACGCTGTGGTCGCGCGGAGCCGCTCGGGAAGTGGCGCAGTTCGTCGCGCACGGCCTGCGTTCTGGGTGGGACGCCATCGCGTCGCTCGGCGAAGAGCATGCGCGCCCAACCCGGCCGGGGCGAATCCGGCCGGCCCGCAGGCAGACCGTGGCCGAAGTGCGCAAGAGCCGCGATGGCATCGTGGCGCAGCCGCCGAAGGAGAAGCTGCAGGCGGACGACCGCGCAGCGCTCGACAAGCTCGTCTCCGCCGCGCGCTGAACGACCCGCCGCCCGCTAACCACATCTCAGACGATTTCCGAACCACACATCTCAGACGATTTTCGGCGGTCCACCCGCGCTAAACGCGCCGAACTCTTGGACACCTGCCCCGCCCGCGCTAAAACGTCCTCCGGTGGAGCTCTTCGGCATTCCTCGTCAGCGCCTGCCGCTCGCGATCGCGCTGGTCATTCTGCTCGCGTTCACCTTGAGCTGGCTGCAAGGCCGCTTCGACGCGACCGACGCGCGCAAGGCCATCACCTCGGCAATGGCGTGGAAGCCGTCCGGTCATCGCACAGTCTTCGACGCCATCGCTGCCCGCGGCGAAGGCGATCCGCAGTGCGTCGGCAAGATCGTCAGCCAGCTCTTGGGCGACGTGGACGTGCGCTGCGCAACGCCGAAAAAGCCGGACGTCGAATACGAGTTCCGCGTGCTCCTCGACGGCCGCAAGCCACCGCGCCCGGCGAATCCGCCCGCCGAACAGCTCGTCCAGAACATCCAGAAGTAAACAACCGAAGCTTGCGCCTGGGAACGCGCGTGCCCACGTTCGAGCGGGCAAGCGCCCGTCTCCGCGGAGCATCCATGCTGCTGTTCGCCCTCGCCCTCGCCGCACACTTCTGGACCGATGCACCGCAAGCGAAGGAGCGGCCTGTCGCGCCGCCAGCCTCCATCGCCGCGCTGGTGCGCAGCTCGATGCCGGCGGTCGTGGGCATCGTCGCCACCACCGCCAAGGGCGACAACAACGATCCGTTCCGCAGCTTCCTCGAGCGCATGTACGGCTCCGGCAGCGGCGGCGCGCAGGCGACTCCGGTCCGCGGCATCGGCACCGGCTTCTTCATCCGCTCGGACGGCCTGGTCGCGACCAACGGGCACGTCGTCGAAGGCGCGACCGACATCACCGTCCAAGTGGGAGAAGACGAGCGCACCTACCGGGCGACGCTCATCGGCGAAGACGAGGCCACCGACCTCGCGCTTCTCAAAGTCGAAGGCGACAAACCCTTCCCGGTGCTGCCTCTCGGCGACAGCGATCGGCTGGAGGTGGGCGAATGGGTGGTGGCCATCGGCAACCCCTTCGGGCTCTCGCGCTCGGTCACGACCGGCATCATCTCGTACATCGGCCGGCGCGACGTGAACCCGTCCGGCAGGCCCGGCTACTACGACTTCATCCAGACCGACGCCGCCATCAACCCCGGCAACTCCGGCGGACCGCTCCTGGACGCACGCGGTGCCGTCATCGGCATCAACGCCGCCGTGAACCCCGCCGGCCAAGGCATCGGATTCGCGATTCCGATTTCGCAGCTCAAGGAAGTCGCGCCGCAGCTCGGCAGCAAGGGACGCGTGGTCCGCAGCTTCCTCGGCATCTCGGTGCAGGACGGCATGTCCGCCGAGCTCGCGGAATCGTTCGGTGTCCCGGGCGGCAAAGGCGTGGTCATCACCGAAGTGCAGCCGGAAGGTCCGGGCGCACTCGCAGGCCTCAAGCCCGGCGACGTCGTGACGACCTTCGATGGCGAGGCGGTCGCCGACAGTTATCGCCTGCGCTGGCTCACCGCGAACACCGCGCCCGGCAAGAAGGTCAAGCTGGGAGTCTGGCGCGCCGGAAAGGCGCTGCACCTCGCCGCGGCGCTCGAGGAAAAGCCAGAAACCGCGCCGGAGCCTCCCGCGCCGCTGCCCGTCGTGCGCCACGATCAACAGCCGTTCGGATTTGCCGTCGACGAGGTGTTGACCGACGGGCGCGGGGTCCGCGTCTCCGCCGTCGACCTGCGCGGCCCTGCCTATCGCGCGGGTGTTCGCGAAGGCGATCTGGTGCTCGCGCTGGACGGGAAGCCGGTGCCCGGCAAGGCCGCCTGGCTCAAGGCCGTGGGGCAACTCGGTGCGAAGCGCGTGTCCCGCCTGTACGTGCGGCGAGGCGGCAGGGCCATCTTCTTCGGGGTGCGTAGGGAGACGCAGCCCGTCGCACGAGCGGACTAGCTTCTCGAAATCTTCATCTTCAAGAAGCGGCGCTTTCATGTACGCCGACGCAAGATGTCGAACGCCCGTAGGCCCGCTTTGGGCGCTTCGAGCGTTTTTGTGTGACGCCTGCATCGCTCCGGCATCACACTTGCGCGGCACCACATGGAGGTCCAACCGCATGGGTTCGAGCAGGCTGCCGGGCTTCTACAAATTGAAGATGGCAGAGCGTCTGCGGCGTCTCGCGGAGCAGATCGAGGGAGACCTGGACGGCCTCGGGGCCCCGGCCACTCTGCCGCTCGCGAATGCGGATGCGATGATTGAGAACGCCATCGGCGTCCTCGGGTTGCCCGTCGGTCTCGGCTTGAACTTCCTCGTCAACGGCGAGGACGTGCTGGTGCCGATGGCGGTGGAAGAGCCTTCGGTGATTGCCGCGGTTTCGCTCGCAGCGAAGATCGTCCGCGAAGGCGGCGGCTTCAAGGTCGAGTCGGATCCGCCGCGGATGATCGGGCAGGTGCAGATCACCGAGCTCGCCAATCCCGAGCTCGCGCGCAGCCAGCTCCTGCACGAGAAGGAAGCGCTCCTGAACGCAGCCAATGCGCTGCACCCGCACATGAAGGCGCGCGGCGGCGGCGCCAAGGACATCGAGGTGCGGCTCTTGCAGGTCGGCGGCGAGACGCACGCGATCCTGCATTTGATCGTCGACACGCAGGACGCGATGGGCGCGAACCTGATCAACACCATGTGCGAGGGCATCGCCCCGCTGGTCGAGCGCATCACCTCCGGCCGGGTGCGCCTGCGCATCCTCTCCAACCTGGCCGATCTGCGGCTCGCCCGCGCCTCCTGCCGCATCCCCTTCGACGCGCTCTCCGACTTCGGGTTCTCCGGAGCGGAAGTGGCGCACGGCATCGCCGAGGCATCGCTCTTCGCCGACGCCGATCCGTACCGCGCGTGCACGCACAACAAGGGCGTGATGAACGGCGTCGACGCGGTGGCGCTCGCGACCGGCAACGACTGGCGCGCCATCGAGGCGGGGGCCCACGCCTTCGCGGCCCGCAACGGCCGCTACGAGCCGCTGACGCGGTGGTGGGTGGCCGACGGCGCGCTCTGCGGCAGCATCGAATTGCCCATCCAGGTGGGCACCGTCGGCGGCGCGGTGAAAGCCAACCCGCTCATTCCGGTGCTCCTGCGGACCATGGGCAATCCGGGAGCGCAGCGGCTCGCCGGAATCATGGCTGCAGTGGGCCTCGCGCAGAACATGGCAGCGCTGCGAGCGCTCGGGACGGTGGGCATCCAGAAGGGCCACATGGCGTTGCACGCGCGGAACATCGCCTTGAGCGCCGGCGCCAAGGGCGGCCACGTCGAGGTGGTGGCGCGGGCGCTGATCGCCGCCGGTGAGATCAAGCTGCACCGCGCGCAGGAGATCCTCGCCAAGATGATGGCGCACGGCGCGTCGGCGGAAGCGTCCTAGCGTCTGACGGCGCCTCGGCGGAAGCGTCCTAGAGTCTGCCGGCGGCGGCTCGTAGCCGCCTGACTTACTTCGCCGCTCCGACCGCTCCGCCTGCGGGCGCCATCCGCACCGGCCCGAAGCCAAGCTTCTGCAGCGCGTCCTTGCTGTCTTGGACCGGCCCGACGATCAAGATCGGCCACTCCTTCGGCTTCACCCACTTGCGCACCACCCGCTTCACGTCCGCGCGCGAGACCTTGCCCACTTTCGCCGCGACCGTCTGGTAGTAGTCGAGTGGCAGCCCGAGCGAGACGATGTTGGCCATCGCGCTCGCCACCGCGTCGTTGGTTTCCAGCGCCGACGGCAGCCCGCGGATCAACGCCTCCTTCGCCGCCTCCAATTCGGCCTCGCTCACCTCGCCATTCGCGAAGGTGACGAGCTCCTTCTCGTACTCGCTGACCGCGTCCACCGTGTTCTTCGCGACGATGCCGCCCGAGGCCATGAAGGTCCCGCCGGTGCGCAAGAGCGACACGCTCGAGCTGACCCCGTAGCTGTAGCCGTGCTTCTCGCGCAGGTTCATGTTGAGCCGGCTCGTGAAGAGGCCGCCCAAGGTCATGTTGGCGACCCGCAGCGGAATGGCGTCGGTCAGGTTGCGGGCGGGAAAGAGGCGCCCGAGCACCCACACCTGCGACTGGGTCGCGTTGCCCTTTTCCAGCGCGTCGATGTCGCGCGGCCCGAGCTGCGGAAACTTCGGCAGGTGGAGCTTCGGAATCGGCCTCGCCTTCCAGCCGGCGAACTTCTGCTCGAGCAGTTGGACGATGTGGTCAGGGGTGACGTCGCCCGAGACCGAGATGACTGCTTCGTTGGGGACCCAGTACCCGCGGTGGAACGCGGTCAGGTCTTGCGGGGTGATCGATGCGACCGACTGCGGCGTGCCTCCGGAAGGCTGGCCCCAAGGGTGCGCATCGCCGTAGAGGAGCCGCGCCGCTTCGTCGGAGGCGAGCGCGCCCACGCTGGCCTTCTTCTGCGCGAGCGAGGTGAGGCGCAAGACCCGGACCCGCTCCACGTCGTCCTTGCGGAAAGCCGGGTGCTGAACGATGTCGGCGAAGATCTCCAGCGCTTGCGGCAACGTCTCGGTCAGGCAGTTGAGGTGGGCGCTCGTGCTCTCCAGACCCGCGCCGGCCGAGATGTGAGCGGCGAGATCCTCGATCTCGGCGGCGAGCTTTTCGGCGGGGCGCGAGTCGGTGCCTTCGTCGACGGTGTCGGCGACGAAGCCGGCAAGCCCCGCCTTGTCGTGCGGATCGGCGTCGATTCCGTGCAGAAAGCGGATGTCCACGGCGACCAGCGGCACGCTGTGGTTTTCCACCACCAGGACGCGGGCGCCGTTCTTCAGCTTGCGGACGACGGGCTTCGGCGCCTGGAAGCGCGGCTGCGAAGAGAACGCCTTCGGCTCCTGATCGCGGAAGGCTTCTTCCGGCATCATCGGCGCGGCGGGCTGCCCTTGCGGCTCTGCCTTGGCGACGCCGCCTGCGGACTGCACGGCGGTCGAGGTTCCGCCCGAGGGCGCGGTGGCGGTCGGCCCGGACGCGGGCGACGCTGTGTTTGCGGCTCCCGGCGATGCGCTCGGTCCGGCGGTTCCGGCCGGAGTCGACGCTTCTGCCGAGGGAGCCTGTCCGGCGCCGGTGGTCCCGGCCGTTGCGGGTTGCGAGGCCCCCGCGGACTGCGCGGACGCCGTACCCTGCGGCGTTCCTTGCGCCGCTGCCGAGCTCGCCTGTTGCACGGTGCTTGCCGGAGCCGCGCCGGCCGCGGACGGAGCAGCCGGCGGCGCTTTCTCATGAGCGCAGGCAATTGCGAGCGCGACGAGGACGATGCGCGTCTTCATCGCGACCCTCCTTCCGCCTGCGCGCTCTTGCGCGCGGGAACCACGTCCAATTCGATGCGCTTGTCCGGCACCAGGTACTTGCGCGCGAACGCCTGCACCGCTTCAGGCGTCACCGCCCGGTAGCGCGCCAGATCGCGCGGCAGGTAACCCGGATCGCCCAGGTACGTCTGGTACGCGTCCAGCAGGTCCGCGCGGCCGCCGAAGCCGCCGATGCGCTCGAGCTCGCGCATCCGTCCGGCGATGAGGTTGCGCTTCGCGCGCTCCACTTCTTCCGCCGTCACCCCGTTCTGCTGCACGTCCTGCACGAGCTTCTCGACCACCGGCAAGAGGTCGGAGATGTCCTTGCCCTTGGCGGCGGTGGCGGTGATCTGGAACCACCCAGCGATGCCCAAGGTCACGTCGCTCGCGTTGACGCCCGCGGCGAGCTGCTGATCGAACACCATCGCCTTGTACAGCCGCGAGGTTCGGCCCTCGCCGAGCACTTCGCCGAGGATGTCGCCGGCCGGCTCGTCGTCGGTGAACTGCCGCACGCCTTTCCAGGCCAGGATCAGCCGCGGCAGTTCGGCGAGCTTGTCCTCGAAGGTCTCCTTGACCACGCCCTTGATGTCCGGCTGCGGCACCTCCGGCTCCTTCACGGCCGGCCCGCGCGGAATGCTGCCGAAGTATTTCTCGATGGCGTCCTTGGCAGCCTTGGAATCGAAGTCGCCCACCAGCGCCAAGGAAGCGTTGTTCGGGCCGTAGTACTGGCGGAAGAAGTTGCGGATGTCCTCCGGCTGCGCGGCCTGGATGTCGGAGATGTCGCCGATGACGCACTCGTAATACGGGTGCGGCTTGGGGAAGAGCAGATCGCACAGGCG